>NZ_JBFTPR010000010.1:0-219769 GCF_056398585.1 Aminobacter sp. 01T433 | reverse complement strand
CAAAACCCGCCCAAATCCAACCACCGCCACAGCCCAACCCACCCAACCCATTCAATCTCAACGCGAAAACCAAGGCGGCAATGGCTCGTCAGACGCGAAATGACACCAAAACAAACGGAATCGGGAGCCCGACAAGCAGCCTCGGCCAAATGCTTCAGGGCCGATTCACGTGAAACCGCTGCCGCCCGGCGTCGGTGTTGTAACGGTCACCAGTTCGCCAGCGTCGGGGACTGCCAGATCGCTGGTTTCACGAGCCTCGATCGACCCGACATTGCAGGGCACCTTGATTGCGCTTTCCGCGCCGTGGCGGACCCGCGCGGCGAGAAAACGTCTCACACTATATAGGGAGATGGCATTGCCGAAGGTCGGGCGTCATCGCGCCTTTGCGCAGTGGCCAGGGCGCCCATCGCGCCCAGGATAGCTTCAGCACCGGATCCGTCGGGGATGAGGACATTGATCGGGCTATTATACGGCGCGTAGGCACATGGCGCCTGGTGCTGATCTCGGCCCCGCCAGATGGGGCGACGCCACCGCCTGGTGGCTCTATAATAGGAGCGGGATCAGACACTCTATATATAGGCTTCATATACCGGCTTCGTGTCGGTGCGGTGGATGATGCTTCGTCATGCCAGGCACTTCTATATAGATGCGCGGGCATGGGATCGTTTTTTCGCTCAAAGTCAGCGTCGCCCCGTAGCCGACCTTGCCGAGGCGAACCGCCAGGCCCACCGCTCCCTCCACGAGCTGAAAGCCTGTGCCTGGCTGATCAGCTCAGGCGTCCTGTTCGTAAAACACCACCATCAGCGCCTTGGCCAATTTCTCGCCTGAATTGGTGATCTCGTGGCCGACATCGGCGCGATAACGCGCGGTCTCTCCGGTCTTGAGCGCCTGGCGCCCATGCTCGGTTTCCACCCAAAGGCCGTCGGTATGGGCGGTCAGGTGCTCGAAGGTGCCGGGCGCATGCGGGGCGCTCTGCAGCTTGCAGCCGGGCGCGATCTCGAGCTCATACCACTCGACCCGGCCAGCCAGCGCCGGCGGGCTCAAGATGCGCAGCCGCCAGGCACCTTCTGGGCTCTTGATCTCGGGCGTCAGCGCCAGGCTTACAAGATCAATCGTATCCGTCTTCTTCTGATGGGTGATCCCGCCAGCGATCAGCTGGGCGAAGTCGATGCCGAGCGCCTGGGTCAGCGACCACAGCACCGCGAAGGTCGGGTTAGCCTCGCCACGTTCGATCTGCGACAGCATGGAGCGCGAAACGCCGGAAATCGCCGCAAGCCGGTCGAGCGTCAGGTGGCGCTCCTTGCGTTCCTTCTGGATCACCGGGCCGATCTTCGGCGCGTCATTCAGTTCCATGTCGCCTCCCCCAAAGCCGGCTCTCTGATAGCACCGCGCCGGCCGTACTGCGAGGCATTTGCGGCTGGGCCCGCTGGCACAAGTGAATTCCACTAGACTTGACGCAATATCCGATATACCGGAATTTCCACCTTAACGGAATGGCGAGACCATGAGCCAAGATTTCCTTTCCCACATATCAAGCGTTCTCCAGGGTATCGAGGCCGACGGCCTGTACAAGCGCGAGCGTGAAATCACCGGCCCGCAGTCGGGCCGCATCAAGGTGAAGGGTCCGGCCGGCGAACGCCAGATGGTCAATCTCTGCGCCAACAACTATCTCGGCCTCGCCGACAATGCAGCGATCCGCGATGCCGCCAAGCAGGCGCTGGACGACTACGGCTTCGGCATGGCTTCGGTGCGCTTCATCTGCGGCACCCAGGACCTGCATCGCGAACTCGAGCACGCCATAGCAGACTATCTCGGCAAGGACGACGCG
The DNA here is from genome assembly GCF_056398585.1 of Aminobacter sp. 01T433. Taxonomy (NCBI): domain Bacteria; kingdom Pseudomonadati; phylum Pseudomonadota; class Alphaproteobacteria; order Hyphomicrobiales; family Phyllobacteriaceae; genus Aminobacter; species Aminobacter sp. 01T433. Next base: position 217,941 of record NZ_JBFTPR010000010.1, on the reverse strand, counting down.
ATCCTGTTTGCCGCCTGCTTCGACGCCAATGGCGGCCTGTTCGAAACCCTGCTCGGCCAAGATGACGCCATCATCTCCGACAGCCTGAACCATGCGTCGATCATCGACGGCGTTCGCCTCAGCAAGGCCCGGCGCTATCGTTACGCCCAGGGCGACATGAACGAACTTGAAGCCCAGCTCAAGAAGGCGGACGCCGAGGGCAAGGGCTTCAAGCTGATCGTCACTGACGGTGTGTTTTCGATGGACGGCCATGTCGCGAAACTCAAGGACATCTGCGCACTGGCCGACCGCTTCGGCGCCATCGTTGCCGTCGACGATTGCCACGCCACCGGCCATCTCGGTGAAAAGGGTCGCGGCACGCCTGCTCTGACCGGCGCCGGCGACCGTGTCGACATCGTCACCGGCACCTTCGGCAAGACATTGGGCGGCGCCATGGGCGGCTTCATCGCCGCAGCACAGCCGATCATCGACCTCTTGCGCCAGCGCGCCAGGCCATATCTGTTTTCCAACTCGCTGGCTCCGGCGATTGCCGCGGGTTCCCTGAAAGCCATCGAGATCGCCCGCGAGGCCGATGACCTGCGCGCCAAGCTTGCCGGCCACACGACGCGTTTCCGTCAAGGCATGTCGGCGGCCGGTTTCACGCTTCTGCCCGGCGAGACGCCGATCATCCCGGTGATGCTGGGCGATGCTGTCCTTGCCCAGCGCATGGCCAAGGCGCTCGACGAGCGCGGCATCTATGTCGCCGGCTTCTTCTATCCGGTCGTCCCCCAAGGCAAGGCGCGCATCCGCACCCAGATGTCGGCAGCACTCGACGACGCCGATATCACCCTTGCCATCGACGCCTTTGCCGACGCCGGCAAGACGCTCGGCATTATCTGACAGTCAGGAGTTTTCCCATGCGCGCACTCGTCAAGGCCAAGGCCGAGCCCGGTATCTGGATGGAAGAACGCCCCGTGCCCAAGGTCGGGCCGGATGACGTGCTGATCAAGGTCAACAAGACAGGCATCTGCGGTACCGACATCCATATCTACAAGTGGGACGAATGGGCGGCGAAGACCGTGCCGGTGTCGATGATCACCGGCCATGAATATGCCGGTGAGATCGTCGAGCTCGGCGCCCATGTGCGCGGCTTCAAGGTCGGCCAACGCGTTTCGGGAGAAGGCCATGTCATTGGCATGCGCAGCCGCGCCAGCCGCGCCGGCCGCTACCACCTCGACCCGGAAACCCAGGGCATCGGCGTCAACCTGCCCGGCGCCTTCGCCGAATATGTCCGCATCCCGGCCTTCAACGTCGTGCCGCTGCCCGATTCGATCGACGACGAGCTTGGCGCGATCCTCGATCCGCTTGGGAACGCCGTGCACACCGCACTGTCCTTCGACGTCGCCGGCGAAGATGTCCTGATCACCGGTGCCGGCCCCATCGGCATCATGGGTGCCGCCGTCGCACGCCATTGCGGCGCTCGTCATGTCGTCATCACCGACGTCAACCCGAAGCGCCTCGAACTCGCCACCCAGGTGGCCGACGTCACCCCAGTCAACGTCGCCGAGGAAGATCTGCGCGACGCCATGGCCCGGCTGCGCATGCGCGAAGGCTTCGACGTCGGCTTTGAGATGAGCGGCTCGCCGGCAGCTTTCGACCAGCTGATCGAGCACACGCTGATGGGCGGCCGCATCGCGCTGCTCGGCGTGCCGGCTAAGCCCTTCCCCATCGACCTCGCCAAGATCGTTTTCAAGATGATCACGCTCAAGGGCATCTATGGCCGCGAGATGTTCGAGACCTGGCACAAGATGCTGGCCATGCTGGAAAGCGGCCTCGACATCCGCAAGGTCATCACCAGCCGCATGAAGGCCGACGACTACCAGGCCGCCTTCCACAACGCCGCCAATGGCGAAGCCGGCAAGATCGTTTTGGAGTGGTAGGTTTGTAGCCTCGGCGTACCGACAATGAAGGCCGCGCCCAGCGCGGCCTTTTTGTTTGCGGCGAATGGTGCGCGGTCGCCGGCCGCGCGAAAGATGGGCAGTATGGTCCTCACACCGCTGACTGGTTGCGGCGCTCCAAAATCCGGTCTCAGCTAAAAAATCACGTGCAACAAGGCGGCGGCAAAGATGCAATGCGCCGCATTTATCCAAGGCCTGTGTCAGGCGCACGACAGATGCACGCGATCTTACAGAACATCGGTTGCGTGCCATGCCCGCCTGATGGAATGTCGGACCAAAGCAAATCGACCAGGAGTGCGTCATGGGCGCCGGAATCCACCACGTCACGCTCATCACCCGCAAGGTGCAGGCCAATGTCGATTTTTATGTCGGCTTCCTTGGCCTTCGCCTGGTCAAGCAGACCGGCGGCTATGAAGACGCCACGCAGCTGCACCTCTTCTACGGCGACGGCGCGGCCAACCCGGGCACGCTGATCACCTTCCTTGTCTGGGAAGACGGCGCCCAGGGGCGTGTCGGCCATGGCCAGCCCAGCGAAATTTCGCTCGCCATCGAACCCTCGAGCATCGGCTTCTGGCTGACCCGGGCGCTTTCCCACCACATCGAGATATCAGGCCCGTCGGAGGAGATGGGCGAACCGACCTTGCGGCTCAAGGACCCCGACGGCGTGATCGTCAAGCTCGTCGGCGTCAGTGGTTTTCCAGCGCCCGCCGCTTGGGAGGGCAGCGACGTGCCGGCAGAGCAGGCGATCCGCCGCATCCGCGGCGCGACCCTCCTCAGCGAAGTGCCCGAACTGACTGAAACCTTTCTTATGCGCCATTTCGGCTACCGGCCGGCGCAAGGCACCGAGTTCATCCGGCGCCTTGTCTCGGAATCCGGCGACATCATCGACATCAGGGACGCCAAGGGCTTCTGGACCAGCGCGCCAGGCACCGGAACCATCGACCACATCGCTTTCCGCGCCAAAGACACCGACGAGGTCGAGCAGGTGCACGGCGAACTCGCCTCCAGCAATTCGACCATCACCAATGTGCACGACCGCAAATATTTCTACTCGCTTTATGTTCGCGAGCCGGGCGGCACGCTGTTCGAACTGGCGACCGACGGACCTGGCATGGCTGTCGATGAACCGGCTAATGAACTCGGCACGCATCTGTTCGTACCGCCCGAACGTGCCGACAAGATCGACGAGCTGCGAACCATGCTGCCGCAATTCTCCTGGCCCGGCGAAGAGCGCGTGATCTATCGCGACCTGCCCTTCGTCCACCGTTTCTACACGCCTGAGAATGCCGACGGCAGCGTGGTTGTCTTGCTGCACGGCTCGGGCGGCAACGAGACCTCCCTGCTGCCATTCGCTGCCAAAGCTGCCCCGCGCGCGACGCTGCTGGCCTTGCGCGGCCGCGCCACCGACGAAGGCACGCCGCGCTGGTTCCGCCGGCTTTCAGCCAACAAATTCGACCAGGCCGACATCAAATCCGAGGCCGAAGCACTGGCCGCCTTCATCGAGGGTGCTGTCGAAGCCTATCGGATCGATGCCGAAAAGCTGTTCTTCGTCGGCCATTCCAATGGCGCCAACATGCTGGCGGCAACGATGCTTTTGCATCCGCATCTGATCCGCCGCGCAGGCCTGCTTCGGGCAGCGATGGTCCTCGAACAGCCGCCCACTGCCGACCTGTCCGATGTCGATGCGCTGCTCATTGCCGGCGACGTCGACGTATTCAGCAGTTTTGGTCCCGACCTCGCCGGCCTGCTGCGCGACGCGGGTGCTCAAGTCGACGCCCGCACCATATCTTCGGGCCATGGCTTCGACGCCGGCGATGTCGAGATCGTCGGGGCGTGGATCGCGTCGCGCGTCACGCCATCGGTTTGAGCTGTCTCAGTACTGCTCGCGTGGCAGATGCACGACCAGGCCATCGAGCGCTTCCGACATCTTGAGTTGGCAGCTCAAGCGGCTGCGCTCCGTCGGGTTCATCAGGCACTCGATCATGCCCTGCTCGGAATCGTCGGGCGGGGAAAGACGATCGGTCCAGGTGTCGTCGACATAACAATGGCAGGTGCCGCAGGCGCAGGAGCCGCCGCATTCGGCGAGGATCTGGTCGATGCCGTTGGCGACAGCCACGGACATGACGCTTTGCCCCTGCTGGGCAGTGAGTTCGGTCGCCAGCCCGTCGGCGTCGATGAAGGTTACGCGGTACATCAAAAATCTCCGGATCAGGCAGGCGTCAGCGCCAGGCGCAGCGCCTTGGGGCCGCGCACGGACAGGCCGCGCTTGTATTGCGGTTCGGCGTCGACAAGCGAGATCGACGACAGGCGCTTGAGCAGCGTGGTGAAGATCACCTCCATGTCGAGCCGCGCCAGATGGTTGCCGAGGCAGAAATGCGCACCACCGCCAAAGGCGAGGTGCCGGTTCGGGTTGCGGCCGACATCGAAGGTATCAGGGTTCTCGAATTGCGCCGGATCGCGGTTGGCAGCGCCATAGAGCAGGCCAAACTTGGTGCCGCGCGCAAAACTCTGGCCGCCGACCACAGTTTCCGTTGTCGCGTAGCGATGGAAGAAGGGCAGCGGCGCCTCATAGCGAAACATCTCCTGGATCGCGGTATGGATCAGGCCAGGGTCGGACTTCAGCCGCGCCATCTGGTCGGGAAAGCGCAGCAGCGCATGCATGCCGGAGCCCAGCACGTCGATGGTCGAGCCATGGCCGGCCATCAGGATCAGCATGCAGGTCGAAACCAGCTCGTCCTCATTGAGCGCGCCGGCATCCTGCGCGGCCATCAGCCGGGTGATGAGGTCTTCCTGCGGCGCCTTGCGGCGCTCCGCCATCAGCTCGAGCAGGTAGTGATAAAACTCGGTCGTCGCCTGCTCGGCCAGCGCCTTGCGCTCGTTAGAGCGGTCGATGTCGAAGAACTGGACAACCCTTTCCGACCAGACGCGCAGCTGCGGACAATCCTCATCCGGCACGCCAAGCACGCGGCCGATGATGTGGCCAGGCACCTGAGCGGCAAGCTCTTCGACGAAATCGATCTCGCCCTTGTCGATCAGACTGTCGACCAGCTTATCGACGAAACTCTGGATCATTGAGCGCTGGCGGGCAATGAAGGCCGGAGTGAATTCCCGAAACACCTGCTTGCGCAGCCGGTCATGCACCTCGCCGTCGCTGTCGAGCATGGAAAACTGTACGAAGCGCTGATGATGCGGCATGTCGAGCCAGTTCTGCAGGCGCTTCTGCTCGGTGATCTCTTCTTCGGACATGAAGAATTCGGGCGAGCGCACCATCGAGATATCGCGGGCGATGGCCGCGACATCGTCGAAGCGCGTCACCAGCCACATATCGAAATCAGCGAAGAACTGGGGCGTGCCCTTGTCGCGCAGCGCCGCATAGGCCGGGTATGGGTTCTGGGCGAAGGTGGCAGACAACGGCTCAAAAGCCTGAGCCTGCACGCTTGCCGACAAGGTAGCGGTCATCCAACGCTCCAATCAATGGATTGCCGCCGCAAAACGGCTGGCTGCGTTCAGCCTAATGGCAAAGGGCAAAAAATGAATGCACGCCACTCGCACATTGCTGGATAAAACTCGCATCGCCGTTTGTGGCCGGATACAACAGCGCGAACCCTTTGAAGGCCATGCCTGCGCAAAAATGACCATGCTGACGGACGAAAGCAATGAGATCTTCTTCCACACGCCAGGCCGGCATTCGGACGCTTACCCCTACAAGATCCTGGTTGCCGGCCGCACGCGCTTTTCCCATCAAGACGGCTTCGTCACCCGGCGGTTCCACCATCATACGCTGATCTATACGCTCTCCGGGCTCGGCCTGATCGAACTCGGCGGCAGCAGGGTCGCGGCTGGCCCTCAAACCATCGCCTGGCTCGACACATCGCTGCAATATGCCCATGGCTGCCATCCCGACGCCGAGCACTGGGATTATCTCTGGATGAGCATCGAGGGCCATGGGCTCGATGCGGTCTTCTCGTTCCTGCGCGTCACCGGAAACCCGCTATTCGCCACATCAGGCGAAGGCGATGCCATCTTCGAGCGGGCCATCGACAACCTCGCCCGGCGCGGGCAGACGACCGACGCCACTTCAAGCGCCGTCGTCGCCCAGCTTGTCGAATTGCTCGTCGCCGAACGCGGCGAGCAGGACAGCTCCGAGGACCGGGGCGAGCGCGTGTTGCGTGTCATGCGCGGGGTGCGCGCCGATATTTCCCACAACTGGCAGATCGAGGAGTTGGCTACAGTTTCCAATCTAAGCGCCTCGCAACTGCACCGACAGTTCAAGGAAAAAACCGGCACGACGCCGATGGACTGGATCCGCCACGAGCGCATGAACCTGGCCAAGCGCCTGCTGACGGCATCGGATGCCAAGATCGCCGCCGTGGCGCTCGCCTGCGGTTATGCCGACCCCTATCATTTCAGCCGCGATTTCCGCCGCATCGCCGGCCAGTCGCCGAGCGAGTTTCGACGCGCGCAGGGGCAATAGTTGCCCCGTCGACAGGTCCCGCCAATTCGGGCACGTTGATGTAAATCTGCGCCACCCCGAACACGAGCCACCGACATGACATCCAAGCCAGCGGTCTACGAATTCAACGCGGCCATCGTGCGCGAACCGGCGCGGTCGGTGGTCAACGGCCTGCGTGCCGATGATCGCGGCAACCCGACCTTCGACGGCGTGAAGACCGAGCACGCAGCCTACATCGCAGCGCTGAGGGCTGCGGGCGTCGAGGTGACAGTGCTGCCGGCGCTCGAAAACTTTCCGGATTCGATCTTTGTCGAAGATCCCGCCCTGGTCTTCCCCGAGGGGGCTGTCCTGCTCCGTCCGGGAGCCGAGACCCGTGCCAACGAAACAGCCGAGATCGCGCCGACACTGAGGAAGATGTTCGAGACGGTTCTCGACTTGCCCTCGCCCGGCTTCGCCGATGGCGGCGACGTGCTGACGACGCCGAAAAGTGTGATGATCGGCCTGTCGGCCCGCACCGATCGTGCCGGCGCGGAAGGGCTGATCGCAAGCCTCGCCAAGATCGGCCGCAAGGGCGAGATCGTGCAGACACCCGAAGGCGTGCTGCATTTCAAGAGCGACTGTTCGCTGCTCGACAGCGAGACCATGCTTTCGACAAAGCGGCTCGCGCGTTCGGGCGTGTTCAAGGGTTTTCGCGAAGTGCTCATCCCCGAAGGCGAGGAGCCTGCCGCCAACGCGCTGCGCGTCAATGACGTGGTGATGGTTGGCGCGGACTATCCCAGGACCATCGAGATGCTCGACCAGCTCGGCTACAAGGTTGTCGCGCTCAAGACCACCGAGATCGGCAAGATCGACGCTGGCTTGTCTTGCATGTCGCTGCGCTGGCATCGCGGCCAGCACTAGCGATCAAAAGTTTGGGCGGCGGCGCGGGCCAGGAATGTCCGCCGCCCTCCTTCGACGTCACTTCATGAGCGACGTTCAATCCCTGAGGAGATCGAACATCAGCTTGAAGAAGCGGTCGGCATCGACCTCATAGGCGATCTTGGCGTTGTCTTTTTCGCCGCGTTCGCCCCAGAAGTCGGCGACCGTGGCGCCGAAGGTAAATGTGCCCGAGAGGTCGACACCGATATGGGCCGGACGGGTCTTGACCAGCGTCGGGTCGATCGCCAGCGCCAGCACAAGCGGATCGTGCATGGCCCCGCCGACACCCATCGAATTGCGGTGCAGCTTCTCGTAATACAGCAGCCAGTCGTTGACGAGCTTGCCGAGCGGCGTGTCGATCGTGGCAAGCTCCGCATATTGAGGCGCTTCGACCAGAACCTGCATCGTCACGTCGAGGCCGACCATGGTGATCGGCACGCCGGAATCGAGCACGATGCGCAGCGCTTCGGGATCGCAGAAGGCGTTGAATTCGGTCGGCGTGATGATCTCGCTCTTGCGGTAGAACACGCCGCCCATCCAGAGCAGTTCCTTGATCTTGGGTAGCACCTCGGGGTGCTTGAGGATCAAGAGACCGATGTTGCTGAGCGGGCCGGTGGCGACCACCAGGATCGGCTCGGCTGAGGCAAGCAACTTTTCTGCTAGGAAGTCGACGGCATGCTGGTCGACCTGCTTGATGGTCGCCTGCGGCAGGTAGGGCGAGCCCTCGAGGCCGCTCGGACCGTCGGCCGTGCCGAGCACCAGCGGGCGCGCCAGCGGGCGATGGCAGCCAGCCGCGACCGGCACGTTACCGGCGCCGATATATTCCAGGATGCGCAGCGCGTTGGTCGTCGTCTTTTCGAGTTCGGAGTTGCCGCAGGTGGTGGTCACGCCGAGCAGTTCGATATCAGGCGAACGATGGGCCATCACGAGCGCAATGGCGTCGTCGTGACCGGGATCGCAATCGAAGAGGATAGGTGTAGCTGTCATGATTTCGCCCCTCACGCTGCCCGCTCGTAGCGCGCGATGGTTTGCTTGAACATTTCGAGGAAGCGGCGACCTTCGAGATCGGTGCCGATGCGGGTGGTCTTGGGTCCGCCGCCAGGCAGGATCTGGAAACCGCGATAAGCAACCGTCTGGCCGCGCGCCACGCGCCCGTCGAGCAGCACGTCGACGAACAGCGGCTCGGTCAGCGTCGCCAGCTCCGGATCGAAGGCGAGTGCTACGGTAATGACGTCATCGAGCGGGAAGCCGACAAGACCGAAGAACTCGCGCCAGATGTCGATGTAGATCGGGAACACCTCGGCGATCATGTCGAGCACCGGGTTGTTCTTGGCTGTCGCCTGCATGTCGGCGATATCGTCACGCGTCAGCATGGAGGTTGCGACGCGGTTGTCCTCGCAGATATCGAGCGGCACAAGGATCTTGTCGACATCGGCATTGAGCACGATGCGCGAGGCCTCCGGGTCGGCCCAGATGTTGTATTCCGTCACCGGCGTGATGTTGCCGGGCGTGGTGAAGGTGCCACCGAGAACGATCAGGCGCTTGAGCACCGTGGTCAGCCTAGGCTCCTGCAGCAGAGCCATCGCCGCATTGGTCAGCGGACCGGTGGTAACAAGCGTGATCTCGCCCGGATTGGACATCACCGTGTTGATGATGAAATCAACGGCGTGACCCGGCGTCGCCGCACGCTTGGGCGTGGGGGCCGGCGGGTTGAACTGCTTGAGGCGATCGCCGAACCGTGCGGTCAGGCGCTTTTCAAAATGCACCGGCGCTTCCATGTCGGCCTTGGAGTGGCCAACGATCGGACGCCAGGCGCCAGCGTAGACCGGGATGTCGTCGCGGCCGGCGAGCGACAGCGTGTTGAGCACGACATTGGTGACCTGCTCGATGGGACCAGCAGCACCGGTGCAGGCCGTCACGGCTTCCAGCTTGACGTTGGGGTTGGCCGCGGCAAACAGCACGGCGAGAATGTCATCGCCGGCCGAATCCACGTCGAGAATTATACGTTCCATTCCTTGTTACAGCCCTTCAGCGTGAGAGGTTATTTGCCGGACTCGGCCGGCTTGTTGTCGACCGAAAGCAGCTTGCGCATGCTCTCCAGGGTCTCGCGGATGATCTTCGGACGGCTGCGATAAGACAGGGCAAACAGTGCCGTCAGCGCCACCAGATAAGGCACCGCCAGGACCAGGTAGGACGGGAAGCCGAAGGTCTGGAGCCTGAGCGAAAACGCGTCGGCGAAACCAAACAGCAGGCAGCCCGCCAGTACCTTCAACGGGCTGCCATTGGAGAAGATCAGGATGGCGACCGCCATGAAGCCACGGCCCGACGACATGTTCTCGGTGAACATGGTGATGTAGCCAAGCGACAGGTGCGCACCGGCAAGGCCGGCAAGCAGGCCGCACAGCAGCGAGGCGATGTAGCGAACGCGGGTGATCGAAATGCCGAGCGCTTCGGCGGCCTCAGGCTTTTCACCGACGACGCGGATGTAAAGGCCAAGGCGCGTGCGCTTGTAAAACAGCACCAGCAGCGGCACGGCGATGAAGGCGACATAGACCATCGGCGTGAAGCCGTTGATCAGCGGCGCCCACGAACCCAGCAGATCTTTGGCACCGGGGATCTGCACCTTGGGCAGGCCGACGATGCCCTTGCCGACGATCGAGCCGCGTGTGCCGAAGATAGCCTTCATCAGCGAAATGGTCATGCCGCCGGCGAGGATGTTGAGCGCGAGACCCACCACCACTTCATTGGCCCGGAAGCTGACGACCAGCACGGCGAATGCGAGCGCGAAGACCAGGGCTGCTGCCACGCCACAGGCGACGCCGACCAATGCCGAGCCCGACCAGATCGAACCGAGCACGGCGAAGAAGGCGCCGACCAGCATCTGGCCTTCAAGGCCGATGTTGAAGATGCCGGCCTTGGTGGTGAACGAGCCGCCAAGTGCGACAAGCAGGATCGGTGCTGTCATCCGCAGCGTTGCGACGAGCAGTGCTACGTTGAAAAGGCTTAGAATTTCCATCGGCGCTCTCCTGCCGTGCTGTCGCCGCGACGCTTCATCAGGACCTGCGCCGAGACGCTCAGGATAATCAGCGCCTGGATCACGGTGATGATTTCGCGCGAAGCGTTGGTATCGGTCTCAAGCAGCAGCGAACCGTTGCGCAGCGCGCCGAAAAACAGCGCGGTGACGATGGTGCCGATCGGCGAACCATTGGCGAGAAGGGCCGCGATCAGGCCGTCGAAACCGAAGCCAGGCGCGAAGCCTTCCATGAAGCGGTGATGCACGCCGAGCGTTTCGATGCCGCCGGCAAGACCACCGACCGCACCCGATGCCAGCAGCACCAGGAAGCCCTGACGCTTGACGTCGATGCCGCCATATTCGGCGAATTTCGGCGCCGAGCCGACCATCGAGATCGAGTAGCCCTTGGCCGTGGAGCGGAAGAACCAGGCAACGAAGAAGGCGAGCGCCAGACCGATGATCAGGCCCCAGTTCAGCCGCGAGAAGGAAAACAACTCGGGCAGGTAGGCGGTCGCCAGGATCGGCGGTGTTTCCGACCAGCCGCCGGGACGCTTGAACAGGAAGATGGTGAGGTAAGAGGTCAGCAGCACCGCGACGTAGTTGGACAGGATCGTCGAGACGACCTCGTTTGTGCCGTATCGAGTCCGGAAGAAGGCGGGGATCGAAACCCAGGCAGCGCCCGCGATCACGGCAACCGTCATGGCGACCACGACATGCAGGCCAGGCGGCAGCGGCATGGCGAAGCCGACCCAGGCAGCAGCAAAGCCGCCGAGGAAGAGTTGGCCCTCGATGCCGACATTGAACATGCCACCGCGCAAGCCGATGCAGGCGGCGATGCCGCAGATCAGGATAGGCGTGGTCTGCAACAAGGTGCCGGCGATCTTGGCCTGGTCGCCGAAGGCGCCGCGCATCAAGGTCATGAACACCTTGATGGGGCTTTCGTCGATCAGCATGATGATCACAGCACCTATGGCGAGCGCGATAAGGACGGCGACGATCTGGCCGGAGAATGCACGCAATTTGTCGTTCACGAGACCACCTCGTCCGAAGCATTGCCGGGTTCGAGACCTGCCATCATCATGCCGATCCTTTCGCTGTCGGCGCTGTCGCCGTCGACCTCGCCCATGATCCGACCGTTGAACATCACCAGGATGCGGTCGGCCAAGGTGAGCAGTTCGTCGAGCTGCACTGAAATGACGAGCACGGCGCGGCCGGTGGCACGCTGGCGCATGATCTCGTCGTGAATGGATTCCTGCGCACCGATGTCGACACCGCGCGTCGGCTGATCGATCAGCAGGAAGTCCGCCTGATTGGTGAATTCGCGGGCCAGAACGACCTTCTGGATGTTGCCGCCCGACAGCCGCTTGACGGTGTCTTCGGGACCACGGGCGCGAATATCGAAACGCTTGATCATCTCCACGGCCTGGTTGGCCGCGGCCCGCCAGTCGATGACGCCGTTACGGCTCCACGGCGCCTTGTTTTGCCGCCCCATCAGGAGATTGGAGGAGATGGATGCACTGCCGTCGACGCCACGCACGAGCCGGTCGCCCGGCACGTGGGCAAGGCCAGCCTCGCGGATAGCAGACGTCGAAAGCGTGGTCAGATCGCTGCCCTTGAGCATCGCCGAACCGTGGCTTGCCGGACGCAGGCCAGACAGCACTTCGGCAAGCTCGGTCTGGCCGTTGCCGGCGACACCGGCGATGCCGACGATCTCGCCGGCGCGGACGGTGAAGCTGGCGTCACGCAAAGCCGGCAGGCGGCGATCGTCGCGCGCCCACAGATTGTTGACGTCGAGCACGACCTTGCCGTCCGACTTTTCACGCGGGCGGCGGTCGAAGCTGACATCGCGACCGACCATCATGCGCACCATGTCGGCCTTGGTCAGCTCGGCCGTCGGCCGCGTCGCGACATGCTTGCCATGGCGCAGCACGGTGACGGTGTCTGAAACCTCCATCACCTCTTCAAGATGATGCGAGATGAAGATGACGGTCATGCCGTCGGCAACGAAGCCGCGCAGCGTCTGGAACAGCTCGCGGCTTTCCTGCGGCGTCAGCACCGCTGTCGGCTCGTCGAGAATGATCGTTCGGGCGCCACGCGCCAGCACTTTCAGGATTTCGATGCGCTGCTCGATGCCGACAGACAGCAGCGACACGCGCTCGGTCGGCTCGACCTTGAGGCCGAAGCGTTCGGACAGCTCGCGGGTCTTTTCGACCTGGGCTGTATGGTCGATCAGGCCGTTGCGGCGGATTTCCATGCCAAGGAAGACGTTGTCGGCAACCGACAGCGACGGCACAAGCTTGAAGTGCTGGTGCACCATGCCGAGGCCCGCGGTGATCGCTGTCGCGGGATCGCCGACCACCGTGTCCTCGCCATTCAGGCGGATCTTGCCTTCGTCGGGCTGCAACAGCCCAAACAGGATGTTCATCAGCGTCGTCTTGCCAGCACCGTTTTCACCGATGATGGCGTGTATCTCGCCGCGCTTGACGGTGAGATTGACATCCTCATTGGCAACGAAGGCGCCGAAACGCTTGGTGATGCCGATCAATTCGACGGCGTTTTGTGCCGTCATGGCTGGCGACGTGGTCGACACGAGAGCCTCGCAGCTTCAGACGTACCCGTCCCGACGGACGGAACGGATACGTCTCTACCTAGTCTTGGGAGAAATGGTTCCGCGAGCCGTGGGGGCGGCTCGCGGAGAAAGGCAGCATCTTATTTGTGCCGTGTGACCTTGATCGATCCGTCAGCGATGCCCTTCTTGATCTCGTCAAGCTTGGCGGTCACGTCGGCTGGGATGGACGGCGCGATGTCGTCGCAGATCTTCACTTCGACGCCACCTGCGGCGAGGTCGAACGTGCGGGTGCCCGGCGTGATCTTGCGGCCTTCGACCTCGTCCTTGATCAGCGAGTAGACGGCGATGTCGCCGCGCTTGAGCATCGAGGCCAGCACGTTGCCCGGAGCCGAGCCGCACATGTCGATGTCGACGCCGATCGAGTATTTGTCGGCGGCAGCGCTTGCCTGCATGACGCCTTCGCCCGTTGGGCCAGCGACGTTGTAGACGATGTCGGCACCCTGGCCGTAGAGCGCCAATGCCAGCTCGCTGCCCTTTGCCGGATCATCGAAAGTGCCGGCGAAAACCGGGTTCACCTTGACGTCGGGGGCTGCATATTTCGAGCCCTCCTCATAACCGCCGAGAAAGTTGCGGATGACGGGAATGTCGCGGCCGCCGACAAAGCCGATGGCCTTGCCGTCGCCGATCTTGTCGAAGCCGCTGCCCTGGTTTTCGATCATGCCGGCAAGCGCGCCAGCAACGAAGGAGCCCTGCTCCTCGGCGAAGTTGGCATAGATGATCTTGTCTGAATCGAGCACGCCGTCGATGAAGACGAAACGCTGGTTCGGATAGGCTTCGCTCGCCTTGGTCAGCGCGTCGACCAGTTCCCAGCCCATGACGAAGATCAGGTCGTACTGGCCGCCCTTGGCAAGGTTTGCGAACTGCTCTTCATAGTCGAGCGCGCGGTTGCCAGTGTCGACCAGCTTCATGTCGATGCCAAAATCGGTCTTGGCCTTGTTGAGACCGTCGACGATCGTGATGCCGAAGCCTTGCGCGAAATAGCCGGAGATCGCCGCGACGGACACCTTGTCCTGGGCTGCCGCCGAGCCGATCGAGGCCGCAAGAGCCGCGCCGGCGATAATGCATTTACGGAATACGCTTTTCATCTCAACTCCCCAATTGACACCTTGGCATCAAGCGTCGGGCTCTTCCTCGATGCCCGGAAAACTTGTTGGTGGTCATATGACTTTATGGGTGGCCCGACAAACTGTCAATCGGTCAGCGAGCGGCCAAAATCGATGTGAACAATCGACGCGGCGGCGGTTTCACGCATCCGGCTTGACAAATATGGCGAACCGATAATTGTTGCTACTCTAACAAGTTTTTCAGCCCGCCAGAATGTGGAGCAGTCGATGCCGGACGTTGTTGTCAGGAAGTTTGTCGTACAGGTCGAAGAGATTTTTCATGAAGGCGGGCCGGTGCGCGCCGAGCCGATCAAGCGCGGCACCGTGCTTGCCGTCGTCGCCAATCCCTATGCCGGGCGCTATGTCGAAGACATCACCCCGTTCATGGAAGATCTGAAGCCGCTCGGCCTCGAAATGGCGACCCGCCTGCTCGAAGCGCTTGGCGGCGATGCCTCGGCGATCGAGAGCTACGGCAAAGGCTCCATCGTTGGTGGTGGCGGCGAACTCGAGCACGGCGCCCTTTGGCACAACCCCGGTGGCTACGCGATGCGCGAGCTTCTGGGTGGCGCCAAGGCGATCGTGCCGTCGAGCAAGAAGGTCGGCGGCCCCGGCGTTCGCATCGACATTCCGGTCACCCACGTCAACGCCTCTTATGTGCGCAGCCATTTCGACGCGATCGAGGTCGGCATCAACGACGCGCCGCGCAACAACGAGCTGGTATTCGTGCTGGCGATGACCACGGGTTCGCGCGTGCATGCTCGCGTCGGCGGCCTCGATGCGAAGGACATAAAGGGCGAGGACGGCTTGCGATGAGCGTCGAAATCCGGCGAATCATCACCATCGTCGAAGAGACGCGCACAGAGGGCGGCAAGGCGGTCAATCCACCGACGCGCCGCGCCGCGGCGGTTGCAGTCATCCGCAACCCCTATGTCGGCACCTTCGTCGATGACCTCTCAGCCCTCAGCGACGTCGGTGCTGAACTCGGCGACATTCTGCCGCGCCGTGCCGTTGCAGCGCTCGGCATTGCAGGCGACCAGGTCGAGAGCTTCGGCAAGGCCGCAGCGGTGGGCGCCGATGGCGAGCTGGAGCATGCAGCCGCCATCTTGCACCCCAAGCTCGGCGCCCCGTTCCGCGACATTCTCGGCAAGGGCGCGGCCCTGATCCCGTCGTCCAAGAAGCGTGGCGGCCTCGGCATTCCGCTCGACATTCCATTGGGCCACAAGGACGCTGCCAAGGTGCGCAGCCACTTCGATGGCATGGAAGTGCGCATTTCGGACGCGCCGCGCGACGACGAAATCGTGGTGGCGATTGCCGTCACCGATTCGGGCCGCCCGCATCCACGTGTCGGCGGGCTGACCAAGGACCAGATCGTCGGCAAGGACGGCGTAAGCTAAAGAAAAAGCGGCCTCTCGGGGCCGCTTTTTCGTTCCTGTCGGATAACTCGGCGATCAGGCCGCAACCACTTCCGGCACGCGGATCGCTGGCGGGGTGTTGCGGCTGCGGGCTGTGCGCACCACACCGTCGACCATGATCATGCCGATGCCGGGCAAGTTGCCGAGTGCCAGGCTTTCGAGGAAATCCTTGCCGATGCCGCCTGCTGCCTGATCCATGAACACCAGGTCGGCGGCGCGGCCGGCCTCGATCACGCCACGATCGTCGAGCTTGCGCACCCGTGCGGTATTGCCGGTTGCAAAGCAGAAGACGATTTCGGTCGGCACGTCGCCGAGCGAGGCGAGATGGCAGATGGTGCGCAGGATACCGAGCGGCTGAACGCCCGAACCAGCCGGACCGTCGGTGCCCAAAATGACGCGGTCGAGCTCGTTGCGCTCCTTGGCGATGCCGAGCACGAACAGGCCGGTCCGCAGATTACCGTTATGAACGATTTCCAGCGCGCGGGTGCCTTCTTCGCAGATGCGGCGGATCTCATCATCGGGCAGCGCGGTCGGCCCGCCATTCACATGCGCCACCACATCGGCATCAACTTCGAGCACGACATCGGCGCCGATGCGGCCCGAACCGGGGATCGAAGGCCCACCAGTGTGGGTCATCGAGGTCATGCCGTGTTTGCGCGCCCAGGCAATCATCTGCTTGCCGGTCGGTCCGTCCTTGACGCCGCCGAGGCCGACTTCGCCGATCAGCGTCACGCCGGCATCGGCCAGCTCGCGGAAGTCATTTTCGGTCATGCCGTGTTCGAGCACAGGCGCGCCGGCGATGATCTTCATGCCACTCGGACGGAAATTGGCGAAAGTCCGCTGTGCCGCGATGCCCAGCGCCTTGATGCCGACGATGTCGCGCGGCCGGCCCGGATAATGCGCCTCGCCGGCCGAGATGATGGTGGTGACGCCGCCATGCAGCGTCGAATCGATCCAGCCGATCTGGTTCTGGCGCGGGGTCCAGTCACCGGCAACGGGGTGGACATGGTTGTCGATCAGGCCGGGGGTTACGACGCAACCCTGCGCGTCGATGGTGCTGGTCGCATCTTCGAGATCAAGATCGGTTGCCTTGCCGACCGCAGCGATGCGGCCGTCGACGACAATGATGGTATCGGCATCGAGGATCGGCTGGGCGAGGTCGCCGCTGAGCATCAGGCCGATGTTGCGAATGACGAGCTTGTCGGTGGCGGCGGCCTTGTTTTGCGGTTCAGGCGACATCGATGGCATTCCTTGCGTCTGTTTGGGGCATGAGGGGGTCGATCCGGCCCAAGGCCGGCAATCGGTCGCTTCGGAGAATGGTCTGGTGAAGGGGCGCTAGACGATCATTTGCCTTCGGCGCCGCCTGGCTCGTCGCCGCTGATGCGCTGGAGCAGCCTGAGCAGCGTCACCTGTTCGGCCGCCGTCAGCGGCGAAAGCAGCTTCTGGCCGACCTCGACGCTGCGCTCGAGCCGGTCGAGCGTGTAACGCGTGCCTTCGTCGGTCAGGGTGATGATCGTCAGGCGCTGGTCGGTCTCCGACGCGCTGCGCTTGATCAGCCCCTGCTTCAAAAGCTTGCGCACCACCAGGCTGATGGTGGAGGGATCCATCGCCGTCATGCGGCCGAGATGGTTCTGCGAAACCTCGCCATGCTTGAGCACCGTGGCAAGGGCCGCGAACTGCGTCGGCGACAGGTCCTCACCGGCCATGACCTGCTGGAAACACAGCGTGGCGCGCTGATGGGCGCGGCGTACGACGTGGGCGGGATGGAGGTCTAGGTCGTAACCGGTCTTGGTGTATCGGGTCATTGTCTCTTCGCGGCTCAGCGGCTTGTTGGCCACTTCTGCCGTCTTGCGCTTGAATTTCCGGGCTTCGTCGAGGGTTGTCACGGCGCTTCCAACTCCTGGCTTGAAACCTGAGATTCGCCGACCCCAGAGGTTATGCGGCGATGTTGACGTTTTCGATGAAAACTCCGTCGCGCAGAGCTTTCACCACGCTTTCGGCATCGCTGACGACGCCGAAATGGGTCGAGATGTCATAGAGCGTGCTTTCCTGCTCCCGCGGACCGGTGGCAGCACAGCAATCGGCGGGCACCACGACTTCGTAGCCGTTGAAGAACGCATCATGCACGGTCGAACGCACGCAGATATTGGTGACCACGCCAAAAACGATGATCTGGTCGACCATCATGTCCTTCAGCGTCATGTCGAGATCGGTCTGGAAAAACGACGAATAGCGACGCTTGATGATGTGGATCTCGTCGTCGCGGGCGCCGAGATCGTCGATGATCTCCGTGCCCCAGGTGCCTTCGACGCAATGCGGTGCGCGTTTCAGCCACTCGCGGTCGCGGCGCATGTTGCGGCGATGCGCATCATGCACCCAGATCACCGGCGCACCGGCGGCACGCGCCGCCTCGACCACGCTGAGCTGTGGACCGACAAGCGCTTCATAGCCCGGCAGCACCATGGCGCCGCCCGGCTTGCAGAAGTCGTTGATCATATCGACGACGATAACCGCCACGCGCGCCGGATCGATCTTGATCCCTGCGTCCTGGCGATGTGACGAAAAGCTGTCCAGTGGCATGATCCTACCTTTTCAGCGAACTGCCGATTGTTGGTGGTCATACAAAAAACCGTGACGACTTCCAAGTCAATCCTTGAGCTTGCTGCTTGTCACAATATGGCGGACCGAAGCACCTTGCCATGCGACTTGCGACTACAACAGGTGCTTATCCCCTGTGCCAAGAAATGCGTTGACAAGCAGAGCGGTTTGCGGTGTCCGATTGTTTGACCATCAACGATATTTGCCGAGTGGCCACGTGACCGACAAGAGGAGCCTGAGATGAAAATCGTCATTACCGGATCGAGCGGACTGCTTGGCCGCCATGTCGCCTCAGCCTTTGTCGCCGCCGGCCATGACGTGCTCGGCATCGACGCGGTCGCCCCTGCCGATTGCACCTGGACCCATATCAGCGCCGACCTCACCGATCTCGGCCTGACACTGCAGCTGATCCGCGACTGCGATGTTGTCGTCCACATCGCCGCGATCCCGCGCCCGCTCGGCAAGGCGCCGGCCGAAGTGTTCAAGACCAACATGGCGATCGCCTACAATGTCATCGAGGCGGCCGCTCTTTCCAGGGCAAAGCGCTTCGTCTACGCCTCGTCCTTCAGCGTGCTCGGCTATCCCTTTGCCGAAAACTTCGTCGACCCGGCCTATCTGCCCATCGACCACAACCACCCGATCGGCGCCCAGGACGCTTATGGCCTGTCGAAATGGCTCGGCGAAGAAATCGTCGAGGCCGCCGTGCGCCGTGGCGCATTTACGGCCGTCAGCCTGCGCATGCCCTGGATCCAGACGCCGGAGAGCTTCTTCGACAGCGTCGGCCCGCGCCGCACCCTCGCCGATGCCGCGCGGGACCTGTGGAGCTATCTCGATGCGCGCGACGCCGCCGACGCCTTCATCAAGGCGCTGGCCTGGCAGGGCGAGGGCCATCTGCGCACCTTCCTCAGCGCTGCCGACACCTATTCAGAAGAGCTTACGGACGCGCTGGTCAAGCGCGCCTTCCCGGCAACGCCGCTGAAGCGTCCGCTTTCGGGCCATGACGCGGTCATCGACAATACGCATGCGCTGGAAACACTCGGCTTTGCGCCGCGCCATTCCTGGCGCGCTTACGGCAACTAAACACAGGAGACGAAGATGATGCGTTTCGAAGGCAAGGTCGTGCTGGTCACCGGCGGTGGCGGCGCGATCGGCAGTGCGGCGGTGCGCCGTTTCATCGATGAAGGTGCCCGCGTGTCGGTCGTCGACCTCGACGCTGAACGCGCCACGCAGGTCGCTTCGGCATTTGGCGACAAGGCGATTGCCATCACCGCCGACGTTTCCGACGAGATTGCCGCCCGCCAGGCGGTTGCAAAGACGGTCGAAGCCTTCGGCCGCCTCGATGCTGTGTTCAACAATGCCGGCATTTCCGGCAAGGTCGCGCCTGTCCACGAACTGCCCGTCGAAGACTGGGACCGCATCGTGCGGATCAATCTGCGCAGCATGTTCCTGGTGCTCCAGGCCTCGCTCAAGGCGATGATTTCCGCCGGCATCGAAGGCTCGATCGTCAATATGGGCTCGTCGATGGCCGGCTGGGACGTGCTATCGGGTGGCGCCGGTTATGCCTCGACCAAGCATGGCGTGGTTGGGCTAACCCGTGTCGCAGCGCTCGACGCCGCCGCCTACGGCATCCGCGTCAACGCCATCTGCCCAGGTGTCATCGAAACAACGCTTGGCGTACCGTCAAACGACCGCGAGGCCTATGCCGCCGGCATCCAGCGCTTTGCCGACCGCATTCCGCTGCGCCGCATCGGCCAGCCCGAGGACGTGGCAGCCGCCGTCGCCTTCCTCGCCTCCGACGAGGCGCGCCACATCACCGGCGTCGACTGGCTGATCGATGGCGGACAGACCCTGCAGAGCTTCGCCAACGCGCCCGACACGGGCAGCTATCCGCGTCACAGCAAGCCGAACTGAAGCGAACAAGCGCGCTTCAGGCCGACCGCATGGCTTGTCCGGCGGTCGGCCTTTTTATGGGCGTCACCGTGTCCGGAAAGTGGCCTTTGGCCTACCAATTCGTAATGCGCAGGCGATATCGCGGCAATATCCGCCTGCCAGTGTCGCTCCCGTCTCAGTCAGCCTGACGAAACGAAACAGGAGTGAACCATGAAGAAGTTCGTCATTGCCGCAGCGATTCTGACCGTGGCGTCCACAGGTGCATTCGCCAAGGAGTTGAACGCCACGATTAAGAGCGTCGACAAGGCAAAGGACGCGGTTGTCCTGGACAGTGGTCAGAAGCTGACGCTGCCTGAAGGCATCGAAGCGGAGACGCTGAAGGCCGGCGAGAAGGTCCTGATCAGCCTTTCGACAGATACGGCCGGCAAGACCGTCGTGACAGCCATCAAACCAGCAAAATAGCCACCGCGCATACGACCAGGCGGCCCCTGCTTCACCGCAAAGCAGGGGCCGTTTGGTTTTGATACGCGCATTCACTTGCGCGTGACCTCAGCTATTGCCGGTAACAAAACCACCTCGGCCTTCGTATCTTGTGCAACTGCCGGCATAGGGAGAAGACCGATGACCAAGGCACTTTCAAGAGCGAAAACCACCTGGCATAGCAAGGCATTCTGGCTTTCAGCAGCTGCTGCGGCAGTCGGCGCCTGGGCTTTTGCCGCAGCACCGAGCGCTGCCCAGGAGGGGATAAAAATCCCGGCGCCAGCACTCGACGAGCCGGCACAAGGCGGTTCGGAGGTAGCGGTCCTGGCAGGCGGCTGCTTCTGGGGGGTGCAAGGCGTCTTCCAGCATGTCTCAGGTGTCAAGGATGCCGTCTCGGGCTACTCCGGCGGCGACAGCAGCACCGCGCAATACAACACCGTCAGTACCGGCTCGACCGGGCATGCGGAGTCGGTGAAGATCACCTTCGATCCGCACAAGATCAGCTATGGCCGGATCCTGCAGATCTATTTCTCGGTCGCCCACGACCCGACCGAATTGAACCGCCAGGGACCCGATACCGGCACGCAATATCGCTCGACCATCTTCCCGGCCAATGCCGAGCAGGCGAAGATCGCCAAGGCCTATATCGCCCAACTCAACCAGGCCAGGATCTACGATGCGGCGATTGCGACCAGCGTCGAGCCCGGCCGCGCCTTCTATCCGGCCGAGGCCTATCATCAGGACTTCCTGGCCCTGAACCCGAGCTATCCTTACATCGTCTATAACGATCTACCGAAGATCGAAAACCTCAAGCGCCTCTTCCCCGACCGCTACCGCAGCGACCCGGTGCTGGTGTCGGAAGCCAAGGCATCCAACTGACCAGCCCCCGGGCGCGCCATGGCAGTGTGGGGCGAAATGCCTAGACGATGAAACGTATCGCACGCTGGATTTCGAAGAAATCGCTGGCAAAAAAGCGCAGCGTGCGTGGCGCCGCGTGCTCGACGCCGGGATACCAGCTGCCGCGATAGGCCTCGGTCGGATTGGTGTATTCGACGACCAGTTCGAAGCGGTCGGCGAGCTTGGGCAGGCAGCCCTTCAGATCGCCCGACAGTGCCTTCTCCACGCCTTCGCGAATGGCCGCCACAGAGGCCTTTGGCGTCAGCGACCGGGTCGCTGGGCCAAAGCCTTCGCTGGTCGCAACGGTGCCGATGCCCGAGACGATCGCCTTGGCCTCGGCGCACATGCCTGCATCGCCTGAAAGAAACGCCGACGGAACACCGTAGCGCGCGGCACAAAGGGCGTTCAGCGTGAATTCCGACGCTACCTCGCCATTGATCAAAAGGCGCGACACCGTACCGGTCAGCGTATGCGCCAGCGGGTTGGTGTCGGTGCCTGCCTTGTTGTGGTAGCCGGTGTAGAGTGCCGCCGAAAAGCTCTTGTCGATGCCGAACATCATGATGTCGGGGTGACCGCTCCAGTCCCTGATGATGCTGACATAGGCCGGCAGCTTCGACAGGATGAGGTTGCGCCCGGTGGAGTGCGCGTCCTTGACCACCACTTCCTTGGCGCCAGCCGCCTTGGCGCCTTCACAGGCCGCCACCAGCTCGTCGGTCATGTATTCGCGGAACTCGTCATAGGCGGCGTGCCCCTTCCTGGCCTCGTCCCAGACGGTGATGCCGGCGGTGCCTTCGATATCGGCGCTAATGAAAACTTTCATGATCGTTCCCTACGGTTTTTACAGAAGCTCGGACATCGACGACAAAAGCCTGTCGATCTGGATTGGAGAATGCTCGGAAAACACCGCGAGCCGCATGGTCGGCACGTCGGACGCGTCGGAATAGCCGCCCGGCTGCTGGACCCTGACGATGATGTCACGCTCGGCGAGGCGATCGCGCATCCGCTCCAGGTCGGTGACGCCCTTGACGGTGACGATCGGCACCGGCGTGTCGGCAACCTCGAAGCCCAGATTGCGCAATCCGGTGCGCATATGGCGGACATTGCGCGCCAGATTGGCCCGCTTGTCGCTCGTCTGCAGCACCCGCAACGAAGCAGCAGCCGCTGCGGCAAGGCCAGGTGGTGCCGGCGAAGCGCCGCGCATGATCATGGCGTTTTGCGTGATCTTTTTGGCGAGTGCCGCGTCGCAGGGCACAACGCCGCCGAGCGCGCCGAACGCCTTGCTCATCGTGCCGGCCAAGAAGTTGCCCTCGCCTTCGAGCCCGGCGTGCTGCAACGACCCGCGCCCGGTTTCGCCCAAGACGCCAACGCCATGGGAATCGTCGACGCACAGAAGCGCGCCGTCACAAGGAGCCATCGCCTGCCGGTAGTCGTTCAGCGGCGCAAGCCTGCCGGACGAAGGAAACACCCCGTCGGTCAGCACCGCCGGCCGCTGCCCTGCCCCGACATGCCGCGACAGCTGCTCGGCCAGATCGCCGGCATCGGCATGACGGAATTCGTGCACCGGCTTGCCCAGCGTCGGGATCGCATCGCGGGTGCTGTAGTGGGTCGCGGCGTCGATGAAGATGAGGTCGAAATCGTCGCGCAGGCCCTGCAGCAGCACCATCGGGCTGGTGTAGCCGGAGATCATGTAGACGACCTCCTCGGTGCCGAACCATTCCCGCAGCCGTTCCTGCAGGTCGGCATAGACCTGCATGTGCGCCAGCGTGCCTGGTCCCATGCCATACTGCCTTGTCGCGGCACAGGCCGCCTCGATCACCTCGGGGTGGCCATGCAGGCAGAAGTAGGACGTGCCGCAGTAATAATCGACCTCGCGCCCGCCAATAACCATGCGGGCGCCGATGGGCGATTCCATTTTGAACAGACCGCTCATGCTCTTGCTCAGGCCGCTGCCGCTTGGGAGGATGCGCGGCGCTCCAGAAACATCGGCCCGACACGGATGCCGCGCTTGCCATTGTCGTCGACGGCATCAAGCTCCAGGATTTCGTCCTCATAGAGCTTGCCATGCATGCGGAACCGCCCTTCTTCGACCGGCTCGCACGCATGGGTGCAGAAATACTCGATCAGGCACTTCAGCCCGCCATGGCTGTAGGTCAGATAGGTGATGTTGAAGTCCGGCCCGTATTCGCCAAGATGCGGCTTGATCTCGTCGGGTACCGTCTCGTCGGCCGGGGCTTCGATGCGCGTCCAGCTGGCGTCCTTCCAGACCAGCTTGCCGGGTTCGGGAAAGGACAGGTTCATGTGGGCATAGCCGGCGCCGCGCCCGTAGATGCGGCCGTCGATGACGAAGTCCTTGCCGGCGACGGGGCGGATCTGCAGCGGCACGCCATCGCCCATCAGATAGAGCTTGCCGGTCTTGGCCTTGACCTCGACGACCTCCTTGGTGGCCTCATCGCGGTAGTAGCCGGGCAAGGTCTTGAACTGCTCGTCGGCAATGACCGGAGGGCGCTGCATGCGCTCCAGCGCCTTGCCCATCTTGCGCTCCGAAAGCGCGATGCGCAGGCCGTCGATGCCAAGCCGCGAGGCGATCTGGTTGGCGAAATCGAGCGTCGCGAAAACCAGCACGCCGATGCCTGCGCCGGGCAGGATCAGCATGTGCGAGGCATAGCCATAGACCGCGCCGCCATGGCCGACCGACTCCCAGCCATCGAGTTCGCCGGCACCGAAGCACAGGCCGTAGCCGGCCATCGTTTTGTCCAGGCTGTCGGGCCGCTTGCCGAAGGGCGCCCACATCTCGCGCAGCGAGGCCGGCGAGACGATCGAATTGCCCTTGGCGTCGAAGCCGCCGCGCAACAGACACTGGACATAACGCGCCATGTCGCTGGTGGTCGAAAAGATGTTGCCCGCAGGCGAGCCGCCGAGGCTGAACACCGGTGCCGGCGTGTCGCCGTCCAGCGTCCACATGTCGGCGGGCGCAAGGCGCTCGCGGATACCCGGCGCCATGCCGCATGACGAGTTGTTCATGCCGAGAGGCTTCAGGATGTGCTGGGCGACGTAATCGGAATAGCTCTGGCCGGTCACCACCTCGATGACCCGCCCGGCAACGGCGATGCCGGCATTGGAATAGTGCATGATGCCGACGCTCGGATCCTGCTTCAGCGTCGAGCTTGCCAGCTCGTTGACCGTATCTTCAAGGGGCGGACGGGTCGCATCGAGATAATGGCCGCTCTTGGGCTCGCGCACTAGACCGGCCGTATGCGTCAACAGCTTGCGCAGGCTGATGACCGAACCGTTGGGTCCGCCCTCGGCACCGGCGAACGGATTGATCGGGTTGAAGCCGGGCAGATAGGTCGAGACATCGGCATCGAGGTCGACCAGCCCCTTTTCAACCAGTTGCATCAGCGCCAGCGAGGTGAAGGTCTTGGTGATCGAGCCGATGCGGAAGCAGGTGTCTTCGCGCATGTCGAAATGGCGATCTTTGCGCTGGATGTGGCCCTGGGCCAGCACGCCGTCGCGATCGACGAGCGCATAGGAGATCGACGGGATCGCCTTGTCTTCGACCTCGTAGCGGATCAGGTCCTCGAACAGCTCAATTCCGGCGGCAGACAGAGAGGGCATGAAAAACGCTCCTTGATCTCAAAAATGGGAAATCTCAATGGGAATGGCGGGGGTCGAGCATGTCGCGCAGCGCGTCGCCGACGAGGTTCCACGACAAAACGAAGAGGAAGACGGCAGCGCCGGGGAAAGCCAGCGTGTACCAGAACTGGAACGGATTGCCGGGCTGGCCAACGATCCAGTTGCGCGAATACGCGATGAACTGGCCCCAGTCGGCATAGCCCTCCTCGGTACCGACGCCGAGGAAGCTGAGCGCCGAGGCCGACAGCACCATCGAGCCGGTGGCCATGGTCGCGAGCACCAGCACCGGGAACATCGCATTGGGCAGGATGTGCAGCACGATCAGCCTGAGGTCGCTCGCGCCGTAGCTCCTGGCCGCGTGGATATAGTCCATCTCGCGGATTCTCAGGATCTCGCTGCGCACGACGCGGGCGTAGCTCATCCAGCCGAACGTCGTCAGCGCGATGGTAATCGGCCAGATGCCCTTGCCCAGCAATGCCGTCAGCACCATCGCGGCGATGAGGAACGGAACCGCCATGAACACGTCGACGATGCGCATCAGGACTTCCTCGATCAGCCCGCCATAATAGGCGGCAACCGCACCGACGATGGTGCCGACGAGCACCGAGATCGCAACGACGCCGAGGCCGATCTTGAAGGCCGTGCGCGTGCCCCAGACAACGCCGTAGAAGATGTCGTACTGGCCTTGCGTCGTGCCGAAGATCGCGTCGCGCGACGGCGGCATCGGCGTTGCCAAAAAGCCGGCGCGCGGCGTGTCGTAGGGCGACAGCTGGAAGCTCTGCGGCGGTGCCAGAAGCGGCGCGAAGATCGCGATCAGTACGAAGGCCAGAAGGATGACAACGCCCAGCAGGGAGATCGGATTGCGCGCGAGGTAGCGAAGAAACTTCATTGCGCCTTCACCCTCGGATCGAGCAGCGGATAGATCAGGTCGACGATCAGGTTCATCACGACGAGAACCACCGCGAAGTAGAGGCCGAAGCCCAGGACAGCCGGAAAATCGAGATTGGCCGCGGTCTTGGCGGCGAACTGGCCGAGGCCGGCATAGTCGAAGATGGTTTCGGTGATGACGACGCCGCCCATCATGACCGCCAGTTCCATGCCGGCGATGGTCGCCACCGGCAGCAGCGCGTTGCGACGGGCGTGCTTGAGCTCCACCACGCGGCGCGGCAGGCCCTTGGCGCGGGCCGTGCGCACATAATCCTGGCGCAGCGTCTCCAGCATCGAGGTGCGCATCACCCGCGTCATGCTGGCGACGTTGACATAGGTCAGCGTGATGACGGGTGCGGCGAGATGGCGAAGCGAGTCACCGAAGATCGCCCAATTGCCGTTCAGCAGCGCGTCGATCGTGTTGGCGCCGGTGTAGCGCACGAACTCATCCGAACTCACGATCGTCTGCGCCCACTGGCTGAGCCGTCCGGGCGGAAACCAGTCGAGCGCTGAATAAAAGATCAGCAGCATCAAAAGGCCGAAGACGTAGACCGGGAACGACCAGCCCAAAATGGTGAAGATGCGGATGACGTGGTCCGGCCAGCGGTTGAGATAGATGCCGGCGCGCGAGCCCAGGAAAACGGCGAGCAGCAGGCAAGGAATGAAGGCCAGGACGACAAGTTCCAGCGTTGCCGGAAACAGCGACATCAGTGCCGTCGACACCGGCTGCCGGGCCGTTTCCGACCAGCCGAGATTGCCGGTCAAAATGCCGCCGATCCAGCGGCCGTACTGGACGTAGAAAGGATCGTTCAGCCCGTACTGCTCGATCATTCGACGGATGCTTTCCTGGCCACCCTTGAGGTAGTCAGGCGACGGCGCGTAAGCCGCCAGACGCTGTGTCGGCGAGAGCGACATCTGCAGCGCAAAGATCATCAATGACAGAGCGAACAAGACGATGGGCAACATCATCAGTCGTCTGAGCGCGTAATTCAGCACAGGTCCACACGTTCCGATTTCAGGGGAAATGAAGCAAGGGGCACGTCGGGCAAGCGTTGCCGCCCGACGTGCCGGTAGCCAATCAGTTGTTGGCCTTGGTCACCGGGTAGAAGTCCCAGGCGCCGTAGAGGATCATGTTGTCGACATAGCCGTCGATGTTGCTGCGGGTGACGACGTAGCCGAAGTCCTCCCACAAGAACTGGGTGGTGGCGTAGTCGTACGACATTTCCTGCAGCTTGGCGTAGATCGGCTCGCGCACGGCCGGATCGCTCGAAGCCCAGGCTTCATCCAGCAGCGGCTTGAACTTCTCCGCCATCAGGTCGCGGTAGCCCTGGCCAGCCATGCCGCCGACCAGACCGGTGGGCGAGAGGTAGTAGCTTGCCGCACCCAGCGGGCCGCCCGGATCGGAATAGTCGGGACCCCAGCCCATCACGGTCAGCGGAGCAGCCGGCTTTTCGCGGTTGTTGAGCTTGTCCGAAACAGAGGCCCATGGCAGCGCCTGGATCTGCATCTTGAACTTCGGGTTGATCCGCGACAGGCCCTGCTGCAGCGCCGACAGGGCTGCGGTCAGCTGCGGGTAGCCTTCCGTCACATAGGCGGTGAAGGTGAAGCCGGTGTCCCACAGCTTGCCGTCGAACGCCTTCTTGAAGTGTTCCTCGGCCTTGGCCAGATCGTAGCTGTAGACAGGTGAATCCGGGCGATAACCCATGATGCCGCGCACCGTCGGACCACGTGCCTGGACCGTCTTGCCGAGCAGCACCTGGTTCAGCAGCGCATCGTAATTCTGCGCATAGTTGAAGCCCTTGCGCACATCGATGTCGCCGAAGAAATCAGGCGGAATGCCAGCACCGTCCAGCTTGCCGCTGCCGATAGCGGGGTTGTCGTTGTCGTCAAGCGGCCAAGCGAAGAAGACGCCGCGCGAGAACACTTTCTGGAGGCCGTCGATGACCTTGACGCCCTCGGTCTTGCTCAGCTCGTCGATGAACTCGACTGGCGTGGTAACGAAATCGGCGTCGCCAGACAGGAGCTGCAGGCGCCGTGTCGTCCATTCCGGAACGGTGCGCATGACGACCCGCTCAAGCTTGGCGGGGCCCATGAAATAATTATCGAAGCGCTTCAGCGTGATGCGACGGTCGGTGCGATCCCACTCCTCGAGCATGAACGGACCGGTGCCGTTTTCCTCGGCAAACAGCGGATTGGCGCCGAGCTCCGGGCGATAGTGCTTTTTCCAGTCGTCGCCCTCACCATCCCAGCCGCCGACCGAGGCGACCCATTCCTTGTCGAGGACCGAGGTGCCGAACGGCAGCGCGATCACGCCGAGCGTGGCCGGAAACGACTTGGGCAGCTTGAGGGTGACATTGTCGCCGTCGACGACGATCTGCGAGGCCAGCTGGTCATAGACCGCGCGCAGTGTCTCAGGCGTGGCGTCGTTGATCGACTTGACCTTGCCTTCGGTCTCCACCCACTTGGCGATGTCGGTGTATTTGCCGGCGGTCATCACCTCGGTGATCGCATTCGACATCCACGACTGCCCCTGGAGAATGGCGCGCAGCAGCGAATAACGCACGTCTTCCGGCGTGATCTCGCCGTAACCGGGCTCGATCGCCGCCTTCTGGGCGTCTGTCAGCTTGTCGTAATATTCCCAGGTGATCTTGCCGTCGGCGCCCTTGACGCCAACCTTGTGGGCGTGGACGCCCTTGCGGATCGGGAAGGTGTAGCTCACCGAGCCATCGTCGCCCTGCTTGATGAGGCCGTTTTCGAGCGACGGCACCTCGGTCGACAGCGACGGTACAAACTCGGAGATCTTCGAGCCGTTGAAGTTCAGCAAGCGGCTGTAGATGTTGAGCGAGCCATAAGAGCTCGGCGTGTTGGCGATGTAGGCGGGATCGAACGACTGGATGTCGTCGGTCCACATGAACACGAATGTTCCAGGGTTCTTGGTCTCGGCCATGGCGGGGGCAACCGTCATGCCGAGCCCCAGACAAAGGGCTAGGGCTAAGGCTCGTTTCATCATCGTTCCCTTGTGGTGGAGGCGGAAGTTTCTCTTCTCGTTAGGGAAAGGCTAGAAGAGCGCTTGCCGGTCTGTCCAATGTGTAGATAGGATGGACTATGCAAAAGACGCATGAGGCCCGGCATGGAACTGCAATGGCTTGAAGATTTTCTGGAAATCGCCGCGACGCGGAATTTCTCAACGGCAGCGACGGCGCGGAATATTTCGCAGCCGGCGTTTAGCCGTCGCATCAAATCGCTGGAGAGCTGGATCGGCGCCGACCTGATCGACCGCAGTACCTATCCAGTACAGTTGACCCGGGCTGGCAACATGTTTTTACCCGGCTGCCAGAGGCTGGTGCGCGAAGCTTATCGCCTGCGCACTGATTGCCGAAATGTTGCCGGCGAGAGCTCGGCGATGCTGACTTTCACTTCGCTGCACACGCTGGCGATGTACTTCTTCCCCAAATGGATCAGCTCGCCGCTGATCTCGCGCATGCCTTTGCGCACCAGCATGCATGCGGCGGATTTCCTCGAAAGCGTCGACCATCTTTGCTCGGGCCAGTGCGATTTCGCCATCACCTATGTCCATCCCGACGGCCCGCCGGTTCTGGAGGGTGGACCGTTCGAATCATTGCAAATCGGCAAGGATCGGCTGATTTTGGTGTCCGGAACAGACGAAAACGGCAGGGCGCTGTTCGACATTGACGTGCCCGAGAGCACCGAGATCCCTTACCTCGCCTATTCCTGGAGCGACGGCTATATCGGCAAGCTGACCAATCTGATCCAGTCGCGCTGGCGCCGCCCGCTCAATCTCAGCACTGTCTACCAGTCGGCACTTGCCGACGGACTGAAGCACATGGCCGTTGCCGGACGCGGCGTGGCCTGGCTGCCGCAGATCTGCGTCGCCGAGGCGATGAAGCACGGCCAACTCGTCCAGATCGGCGGCCCGCAAATGTCGCTGGAGGTCGAGATCCGCATCTTCAGGCGTGTCGGCGGTAGCAGCCACGACGGCGACGCGTTGTGGAGACACCTCAAGCAATGCGCCGAACTTCCACAATACAAGAACGGTTTCGAGTCCACCCTGGACGCGGCCTGACCGTTCAAGCGCCTCGAATTGCCTGTGCGCCACGATATGCGAAGACAGGTGGCGCAATGCGTGACACGCATAGTTTTGGCAGCGCCAGTCGCGACACGTTGATTTCGCTGGCTTTTGCCCGAGCTGGACAACGTGTCATCCGCGCCGAACCGCGCTGATCGCCCACACAAGCGCGTCGGCAGCCCCTTCCCGGCCTATTGACAGAACGCCGCGCCGTTGCGTTCGATGCCCGTCAACGCAACGTCCATCGTTGAAACGGGTCCATGTGCCGATGATCCCTGCCAAAGCCGCAAAACTTGAAATGCCCGAGGATGTCATCCTGTCGGTGGAGGACCTCGAAGTCTCCTTCGCAGTTCGCTCCAAGGCGAACGTGCGCGCCGTGCGCGGCATCTCCTTCACCATCTCACGCGGCGAGACGGTGGCGCTGGTCGGCGAATCCGGATCGGGCAAGTCCGTCACCGCAATGACGATCATGCGGCTGACCGAATATGACGGCGCCGCCATCACCGGCGGCCGGATATTGATGCGGTTCAAGGACGGCAAGGTCGCCGACCTCTCCAAGCTCTCCGAAAAACGCGTCGAGGCACTGAGGGGTGCCGACATTTCGATCGTGTTCCAGGACCCGATGTCCAGTCTCAACCCGGTCTTCACCATCGGCGACCAGATCGCCGAGGCGGTGATCCATCACCAGGACAAGACGCCGGCGCAAGCGCGCCAGATCGCACTCAACACGCTCAAGCTGGTCCGCGTTCCCGACGCCGAACGCCGGCTCGACCAGTATCCCCACCAGCTCTCCGGCGGCATGCGCCAGCGGGTGATGATCGCCATCGCCCTAGCCTGCCGTCCCTCGCTGATGATCCTGGACGAGCCGACCACAGCACTCGACGTGACCATCCAGGCGCAGATCCTCGATCTGGTGCGCGCCCTGCAGCACGAAATCGGCATGTCGGTGCTGTTCATCACCCACGACATGGGCGTGGTGGCCGAAGTCGCCGACCGTGTCTGCGTCATGCTCAAGGGCGAGATCGTCGAGACCGGCTCCGTCTACGACATCTTCGCCAACCCCAAGCATATCTATACGCGCGCCCTGATTTCAGCCGTGCCCCGGCTTGGCAGCATGGCCGACAAGGATGCGCCGGAAAAATTCCCGTTGCTGGTGTTCGAGCCCGAGCGCCAGCTCGCCGAGGTGAGCAAATGAACGCTTCCGCCCAGCACAAGGACACCCGGCAGCCGCTGGTCGAAGTCCGCAATCTGGTGACCCGTTTTGACCTCAAGGCTGGGCTGTTCGGCCATGTCTCGGGTCGTGTGCATGCCGTGGAGAACGTCTCCTTCGACATCTTCCCCGGCGAGACGCTGGCGCTGGTCGGCGAGTCGGGCTGCGGCAAATCCACCGTCGCCCGTTCGCTCATGCAGCTCGACAAGCCGCGCTCCGGCTCGATCCGCTTCGACGGCACCGAACTGGTCGGCGCGCCGCGTCAGGTCGTGGCGCGGTTTCGCCGGCAGGCGCAGATGGTCTTCCAGGACCCGTTCTCCTCGCTCAACCCGCGCATGACCATCGAGCAGTCGCTGATGGATCCGATGCGGGTGCACAAGCTTGGCTCGACCGAGACCATGCGCGCCCGCGCGGCCGAGCTGATGGCCAAGGTCGAGCTCTCGCCCGAACTTCTCGAGCGCTATCCGCATGCGTTTTCCGGTGGCCAGCGCCAGCGCATATGCATCGCCCGCGCATTGGCGCTCAACCCCCGGCTCATCGTCGCCGACGAGGCCGTGGCATCGCTCGACGTCACGATCCAGGCACAGGTCATCAATCTTCTGATGGACCTGCAGCGCGACATGCAGATCGCGCTGTTGTTCATCAGCCACGACATGGCCGTGGTCGAGCGCATCGCCCACCGCGTCGCAGTCATGTATCTCGGTGAAATCGTCGAGATCGGCGATCGTCGCTCGGTCTTCAACAATCCGCAGCATCCCTATACCCGCAAGCTTCTGTCGACGGTTCCCATAGCCGATCCGACGCAGCGCCCGGAGGGACGCCAGCCGATGTCGGACGAAATCCCCAGCGCCATGCGCGCGCCGGATTTCGTACCTATCGAGCTGCCGATGCATCAAATCTCATCGACCCATTTCGTGCGCCAGGTCGCGACAGGCTGACGGCGGTACCATCCAGAGTTCCTCTTCGAAATCAGAGCATTCCTAAATGACCACTTCAAATGTGTCGCTGGCGGTCGCCCCCGCGGCTGGCAGCGTGACGTCGGATATTGGCAGTTCCTCCCAGCTGAAGATCGCGGGTCTGCGGCGACCAGCGGCCGCTGAGCGGCCAACGCCATATGTCGAGGTCGACGAGATGCGGCTAAAGCGCAACATGCAGGCCATGCAAAGCCGCGCCGACGCGGCCGGCCTTGCGATGTTCCCGCACGTCAAGACACACAAGAGCATCTATCTGGCGCAACAGCAGCTGGCATTGGGCGCGCGCGGCATCACCGCCTCCAAGCCGAGCGAAGCACTGGTCTTTGTCGAGGCAGGCATCCCCTCGATTATCCTTTGCTACCCCATCGTCCGCGCGGAATCGCTCGACCGCCTGCTGCCGGCTGTGAAGGCGCATGGCACCGAGTTGCGCACCATTGTCGCAAGTGTCACAGGCGTCGAAGCACTGTCCGCCGCCGCCATTCGCCACGGGGTCGAGCTGGGCGTCTTTCTGAAGGTCGATGTCGGCCTCGGCCGTGTCGGCCTGAAGCCAAATGACCCCGCGGCACTAGCCGTTTGCGAAAAGATCGTCGCGGCCGAAGGCCTGCGCTTCGCCGGCCTGCTCTCGCATGCCGGCCACTCCTATGCCGCCGCCGATGCCGACGCCATTGCTGCCGTCGCCCGCGATGAAGCAGCGGCCATGTCCGGCCTCGCTGCCGAGCTGAAAAGCCGGGGCATCGCGGTGGCCTGCATTTCAGTCGGGGCAACGCCCACATGTGTCGGCGCGCCGCTCCAGCAAGTCGACTGCATCCGGCCAGGCAACTACGTCTTTCTCGACGGCACGGCACTCAGGCTTGGCATCTGCACCGCCGACGATCTGGCGCTGTCGGTCGTCGCCCGCGTCGTTGCCTCAAACGACAAGCATTTCATCATCGATGCGGGCTCGAAGAGCATGAGCTCCGACCGTGGTGCGCATGGCATGGGCGGCGCCGGCTTCGGTATCGTGGTTTCGGCGGACGGCGACGCCGACGCTGGTGTGTGGACGCTTGAGCGAATGTCCGAAGAACATGGCTTCGTGCCCTTGTCGGGACGCAGCTTGCCGCTCGGCAGCCGGGTGCGTGTTTTCCCCAATCATTCCTGCGCCTCGATCGCCAATTTCGACCGCTTCACGCTGCGCCGCGAACATGGTGAAGCACTGACGCTACCGGTCGACGCCCGCAGCTGCCAAACCTGACGCCGTGCTGCCCCATGAGTGGCGATAGATGCCGGGATGCGAACCGTGCCAGTATCGGCGCGCGGCCTAGCTGCAGAGGCAGGTCGAAGCGAGTTGCGTCGAATCATTCCGGCATCGTCGCAAAGTCCACCCATGTCCGTTACTCAGGGCTGAGTGGTCCAGGTGGCCGGTCAGGGCGCCGAGACGCGATGGAACCGCAGTGAGTTTTGGGGGCGGACCTAGTACTCGCCCGCACCATCCACTGGCACGTCATAGAGGGCCAACTCATCATCCGTAGGGCGCTGGAACAGGTCCGACCATCTAGCAAGTGCCTCACGCGGGATATCGAACGTGCCGGCTGGAAGCTCGGCGTTGCGCTGCGAAAGCCGACTCCAAAGTTCGTCAATCGGAACGTCAAGGAAATACAAGACAACCCGCGCACCAACCCCACGAGCGCTCGTGCGGCAAATGTCCCGTTCCTCCTTCGACCAGACCCCCCAGTCGACAACGACGTTGCAGCCGAGCTTCAGCGCACGGATGGCAATCTCCCACTGCAGGCTCTCAACCCTGCTTCGGCATGGACCGGTCTCCGCTTCCGGGGTGGAAATGCCGGGGTAGAGTTTGTGCATCCACTCGTCGCCCGTAAGGCGAAGCGCTGACGTCTCTTGTTCGATCCTCTTCGCAAGCGTCGTCTTACCCGAACCGGGAAGGCCGCACGTGAGGTAAAGCGTGGGCATGGGGAACCTTTGGCAATAGTTTGCCATCCTCGAACAGCCGCAGCGCGTTGCGGGGCGATTTGTCTCGCGTCGGGATAGCTTTGACCGAACAGAGCTACAAAGCGTGGTACGCAACGCTTACCGCCACCCCATCAAGCCACTGATTTTATGGTACTATTAAAATAAATGGTGGAGCCAAGCGGGATCGAACCGCTGACCTCCTGCATGCCATGCAGGCGCTCTCCCAGCTGAGCTATGGCCCCACACCGGCCTGGGCCGGGTGCCGTTTCCGGCAAAGGTCGGCGCGAATTTGTCGTCCGCGCCGGTGTTGTTGGCGGCTTCTAGCGCCGCATTCGACCATTGGCAAGCCTTGATCGAAACCTTTTTTTGGTTTGCCGAAAAGGCGTGTCAGATCTCGTCGTCGTCGTCGCCGACGCCGATCATGTCGGAGACGTCGTCGTCGTCTTCTTCTTCCTCGGCAAGGAAGGTGTCGTCGTCATCGTCGCCCAGATCGACGTCGTCATCGTCGAGATCCGGCAGGTCGTCGGCGGCCTTGGACTCTTCGTCGGCGTCCTCCAGGGAAACCACCTCGGGAGCATCCTCCTCGGCGTCGAGCTCCTTGGTCTCGACTTCCTCTTCTTCCTCGATGATGGCTGAAGCCTTGCCGTCGTCGAAATAAGAACGCGCATAAGTCTTGCCCGTATAGGGCGAAACAATCGGGTCCTTGTTCAGGTCATAGAATTTGCGACCCGTCTCCGGGTCGATACGCTTTGTGCCAAGCTCGGATTTTGCCACGTCAGGCCTCGTTTTCTAGATTTTCGTCCCCTTAGCCCCAGTTGGTGGCGCTGTCAAAGCCAAATCCCCGGCAAGGGCAATGGGGGATGACCCTTATCGCAATCGATGCTACGACACCGCCGCAATCTTTGGGAAAGCCCGATTTCTTGGGCCATCCCGCACGAGGAACCATCATGTCGCATCAAGCTGTGCCACAGCCGGCCGTCGCCCGGAAGTCGAAATCCCTGTCTGGAACCGCCCGCGTGCCCGGCGACAAGTCGATTTCCCACCGCTCCTTCATGTTTGGCGGCCTTGCCTCGGGCGAAACCCGCATCACCGGCCTGCTTGAAGGCGAAGACGTGATGCGCACCGGCGACGCAATGAAGGCCATGGGCGCGCATATCGAAAAGCGCAACGGCGAGTGGATCATCCAGGGCACCGGCAATGGCGCCCTGTTGCAGGCTGAAGCGCCGCTCGATTTCGGCAATGCCGGCACCGGCTCGCGCCTGACCATGGGCCTTGTCGGCACCTATGACATGGAAACCACCTTCATCGGCGACGCTTCGCTGTCCGGCCGGCCGATGGGACGCGTGCTCGATCCGCTGCGCCAGATGGGCGTGCAGGTCATCAACGCCGCGCCCGGCGACCGCATGCCGCTGACGTTGCGCGGGCCCCGCCAGGCAGCGCCCATCACCTATCGCGTGCCCATGGCATCCGCCCAGGTCAAGTCGGCGGTCCTTCTAGCGGGCCTCAACACGCCCGGCATCACCACCGTCATCGAACCGGTGATGACGCGCGACCACACCGAAAAGATGCTCAAGGGATTTGGCGCCAATATCGAGGTCCAGGCCGACGAGCAGGGCGTTCGCCACATCTTCATCGAAGGCCAGGGCAAGCTCACCGGCCAGATCATCGCCGTTCCCGGCGATCCGTCCTCGGCCGGCTTCCCGCTGGTAGCAGCGCTGATCGTGCCGGGCTCTGACGTCACAATCGAAAACGTCTTGATGAATCCGACCCGCACCGGCCTGATCACCACGCTGATCGAAATGGGCGGTTCGATCGAGATCCTCAACCGCCGCGATGCCGGCGGCGAGGACGTCGCGGACCTGCGCGTGCGCGGCTCCGAGCTCAAGGGCGTCAAGGTTCCGGCCGAACGCGCGCCGTCGATGATCGACGAATATCCGGTGCTCGCTGTTGCTGCCTGCTTTGCCGAGGGCGAAACCCTGATGCAGGGCCTGGAAGAGCTGCGCGTCAAGGAATCCGACCGGCTCGCAGCTGTTGCGCGCGGGCTCGAAGCCAATGGCGTCGACTGCACCGAAGGCAAGACCACACTGTCGGTGCGCGGCGTGCCTGGCGGCAAGGGCCTTGGCGGCGGCACGGTGAAAACCCATCTCGACCACCGCATCGCCATGAGTTTCCTGGTCATGGGGCTGGCCTCGGAAAAACCTGTTACCGTCGACGACCAGGCGATGATCGCGACGAGCTTTCCGGAATTCATGGGCCTGATGGCCAATCTGGGTGCCGAGATCGAGTAAGCAGCCTCCGGTTGGCTTGCGTCCAGGCAGGAACTGCCATAGCAATGTTGCCATTATGTTCCGCTTGCTAGGAATTGGATGGAGCAATGAGCAACGGCGGCGACGGGCCCGTTCATCTGGTCGAGGATGCAGAATCCGGCGACCGCTTCCTCGTCTACAACTCAGACAAAGGCCTTCGTCTCGACATTCGGTACGAAGGCGACACGCTCTGGATGAGCCAGGCCCAGATCGCGCAGCTGTTCGGGCGAGACGTATCGACAATATCGAGGCACATCGCGAATGTGCTCGAGGAAGGCGAGCTGGACGAAACTGGTTCTTTGCAAAAAGCGCAAACAACTAGCGGTAGGCCAGCTGTGCTCTACAGCCTCGATATGGTGATCTCCGTCGGTTACCGCGTCTCCTCAGCGCAGGCCACGATCTTCCGACGATGGGCGACTGGCATTCTCGTTCAGTTTGCCAAGAAGGGCTTCGTCGTCGATGCCCCTCGCCTCAAGCAACCCGAGGCCCGCGACCGTGTCGCCGAGCTGCGCGAGATCATTCGCGACATCCGATCCGACGAAGCCAATGTCTACCGGGAGCTGCGCAGCATCTGCGCCATGTGCCAGGACTACGACGGCAACAGCGAGGCGGCCCGCGAATTCTATCAGAAGACCCAGGCCAAGCTCGTATTTGCGGTGACTTCGCACACCCCGGCCGAGATCATCTCCGAAAGAGCCGATCACAGAGTAGCGAACATGGGCCTGACCGCCTGGCAAGGCGATAGCATCCGCAAGGCGGACGTTGCTGTCTCCAAGAACTACCTCGCCGAAACAGAAATTCGCGAACTGAACAGGCTGACCACGATCCTCCTGGACATTTTCGAGGATCAGCTTGACCTCGGTCGCCTCGTTGTGATGCTGGACGCACAAAATCTGCTCGACAGACAGCTTGCCAATCTGGGGCGAAACGTGCTGCGAACAGGCGGCTCGGTAAAAGCCTCTACGGCCAGGCAGTTCGCCGAAGCTGAGTATGAAAGATTTGACCAGACGCGGAAGCTGACACGCCAGGACGAGGCGGACCGAGCCATCGCGGATCTGGTGAGGCAGTCGAAGGGCCTTCCGAAGACGCCCAAGCGCTAGGGATAGGGAGAATAGCATGACCAACAAAGTAGCGATGATCGTCGGCGGCGGCAGCGGCATGGGTGCTGCGGCGGCGAAAAAGCTGGCAGCCGAAGGCTATGCCGTCGCCGTCCTGTCCTCGTCCGGCAAGGGCGAGGCGCTGGCCAAGGAGCTCGGCGGGCTCGGCTTCACCGGTTCCAACCAGTCGAACGAGGATCTGAAGCGCTTTGTCGAGCTGACCGTGGAAAAGTGGGGCCGTATCGACGCGCTGGTCAATGGCGCCGGTCACGGGCCGCGCGCTCCGCTTTTGGAGATCACCGACGAGCAGTGGCACACCGGCATCGACGTCTATTTCATGAATGTCGTGCGCGCGGTGCGGCTGGTTGCGCCGATCATGGTCGCCCAGAAGGGCGGCGCTATCGTCAACATTTCGACCGCATGGGTCAGCGAACCGGCGGCGATGTTCCCGACGTCGGCGGTCGCGCGCGCCGGCCTTGCCGCCTTCACCAAGCTTTTCGCCGACCAGTACGCCCCCCACAATGTCCGCATGAACAACGTGCTGCCGGGCTGGATCGACAGTCTGCCCCAGACCGACGAGCGCCGCGCCGGCGTGCCGATGCAGCGCTACGGCACCTCGCAGGAGATCGCCGCGACCATCGCCTTCCTCGCATCTGACGGTGCCGCCTACATCACCGGCCAGAGCCTCAAGGTCGACGGCGGCCTGATGCGCGGCATCTGACGAGGAACCCGCGCGAAAAATGCCTACCTCCATCACCATCGCGATCGACGGCCCGGCGGGCGCCGGCAAGGGCACGCTGGCCCGTCGGCTCGCCGATTATTATCACCTCGCTTTGCTCGACACCGGGCTGACCTATCGCGCGGTGGCCCACATGCTGATTGAAAAGGGCTGGCCGCTCGACGACGTTGCGCACGCCATCGAGGCGGCAAAGCTCGTCGATCTCGGCCATCTCGACCGCAAGGTGCTTTCAGCACATGCCGTAGGCGAGGCCGCGTCCAAGGTCGCGGTCATCCCCGAGGTGCGCAAGATTCTGGTCGAAAAACAGCGCCAGTTCGCGCGTTCGCCGCAAGGTGCGGTGCTCGACGGCCGCGACATCGGCACGGTGGTGTGTCCGGACGCGGAGATCAAACTCTACGTCACGGCAAGTGCCGAGGTCCGCGCGCGGCGCCGGTTGGCCGAAATCGAGGCCAATGGCGGAACCGCCGATTTCACTGGTATCCTGGCCGATATCGTGCGCCGCGACGAGCGCGACAGCGGCCGCGCCGACTCGCCATTGCGCCCTGCCGACGACGCGCACTTGCTCGACACGTCAGAAATGGATATAGAAGCCGCGTTTTCCGCAGCCAGGGACATCGTCGATCGGGTCCTTGGAAGTTGAAGATACGGATGAAGCCGCAAGGTTTCGCCACTTAACCGACCTGCCAGCATTCTTCTTGCGCCGATTTGCCGCTTTGGGCGGCCAAGGGCTTTCAGCCCGGGGTGTCGGCAGGCCAACGCAACGCTAACCCACGGCGCCGCTCCCGCAAGGCGGGACGCACCAGGAGATCTAATGTCACAAGCTAATCCCTCCCGCGACGATTTCGCGAGCCTGCTCGAAGAGTCCTTCTCGGACGGTCATTCGGGCGAAGGCCAGGTCGTCAAGGGTATCGTTACGGCCATCGAAAAAGACATGGCCATCATCGACGTCGGCCTGAAGGTCGAAGGTCGCGTGCCGCTGAAGGAATTCGGCGCCAAGGCCAAGGACGGCCAGCTGAAGGTCGGCGACACCGTCGAGGTCTATGTCGAGCGCATCGAAAACGCGCTTGGCGAAGCCATGCTGTCGCGCGACAAGGCTCGCCGCGAAGAGAGCTGGGTCAAGCTCGAAGAGAAGTTCACCAAGGGTGAGCGCGTCGAAGGCGTCATCTTCAACCAGGTCAAGGGCGGCTTCACCGTCGATCTCGACGGCGCTGTTGCCTTCCTGCCGCGTTCGCAGGTCGACATCCGTCCGATCCGCGACGTCACCCCGCTCATGCACAACCCGCAGCCCTTCGAGATCCTCAAGATGGATCGCCGTCGTGGCAACATCGTTGTGTCGCGCCGCACCGTGCTTGAAGAGAGCCGTGCAGAGCAGCGTTCGGAAATCGTGCAGAACCTCGAAGAGGGCCAGGTTGTCGAAGGCGTGGTCAAGAACATCACCGATTACGGTGCGTTCGTCGACCTCGGCGGCATCGACGGCCTGCTGCACGTCACCGACATGGCATGGCGCCGCGTCAACCATCCGACCGAAATCCTCAACATCGGTCAGACGGTCAAGGTGCAGATCATCCGCATCAACCAGGAAACCCACCGCATCTCGCTCGGCATGAAGCAGCTCGAGAGCGATCCGTGGTCCGACATCGGCACCAAGTTCCCGATCGGCAAGAAGATCACCGGCACCGTCACGAACATCACCGACTACGGTGCGTTCGTCGAACTCGAGCCGGGCATCGAAGGCCTCATCCACGTTTCGGAAATGTCGTGGACCAAGAAGAACGTGCACCCCGGCAAGATCCTGTCGACCACCCAGCAGGTCGACGTGGTTGTGCTCGAGGTCGATCCGGCCAAGCGCCGCATCTCGCTCGGCCTCAAGCAGACGCTCGAGAATCCTTGGGAAGCTTTCGCCCGTAACCACCCGGTCGGCAGCGAAGTCGAAGGCGAAGTCAAGAACAAGACCGAATTCGGCCTGTTCATCGGCCTCGACGGCGACGTCGACGGCATGGTGCACCTGTCCGACCTCGACTGGAACCGTCCGGGCGAGCAGGTCATCGAAGAGTACAACCGTGGCGACATGGTCAAGGCTCAGGTGCTCGACGTCGACATCGACAAGGAGCGCATCTCGCTCGGCATCAAGCAGCTCGGCCGCGACACCGTCGTCGAAGCCGCGACCTCTGGCGAACTGCGCAAGAACGCCGTCGTCACCTGCGAAGTCACCGGCATCAAGGATGGTGGCCTCGAAGTTCGTCTCGTCGAGAGCGGCATCGAGACCTTCATCAAGCGTTCGGATCTGTCGCGTGACCGTGACGAGCAGCGCCCAGAGCGCTTCGTCGTCGGCCAGAAGGTAGACGCCCGCATCATCGCCTTCGACAAGAAGACCCGCAAGCTGCAGGTCTCGATCAAGGCGCTGGAAATCGCTGAAGAGAAGGAAGCAGTCGCTCAGTACGGCTCGACCGACTCCGGCGCTTCGCTCGGCGACATCCTGGGCGCAGCCCTGAAGAACCGCAACAACTGAGCCAACAGCTCATTGTCGTGAATTGAAAGACCCCGCCGGAGCGATCCGGCGGGGTTTTTTCTTGGGCTGCGCGGTAGGAGCCTTGGTCGATCATAATTTGACCCGGGCGGCAGCCGACCGGTTCTCGGCATCCCACATCGGCGCTATAATCCTTGGTCGGGCGGGCCGTCAGCCTCCAAAGGAGGGCCACGTTATGAACGGATTTGACACTTCGCGTCCAACCTTCATCACGCTCGACCGCCGGCGCTTTCTCGC
Organism: Aminobacter sp. 01T433; assembly: GCF_056398585.1. NCBI lineage: Bacteria > Pseudomonadati > Pseudomonadota > Alphaproteobacteria > Hyphomicrobiales > Phyllobacteriaceae > Aminobacter > Aminobacter sp. 01T433. Next base: position 176,927 of record NZ_JBFTPR010000010.1, on the reverse strand, counting down.
AGCCGCAGGCGCCCTTGTCGCCGCTGGCGTCCTGCCATCCAGGGCACTTGCACTCGCTGGGCCTTACAGCTTCAAGCAGGGCACGCTCGACATCACGGTGGTGAGCGACGGCCACCTGGTGCTTCCAACCAGTATCCTTGCGCCCGACGCACCACCTGACGCGGTCAAGCAGCTCCTGGACGCCGCCGGCATCACAGGCACGGAGATCAAGCCTGACACCAATGTCACGCTGATCCGCTCAGGGGCGGACACGATCTTGTTCGACACCGGATCCGGCGCGAACTTTCAGCCCACGGCCGGCAAGCTGGTTGAAAATCTCGCCTTGGCGGGCGTCAAACCCGACGCCATCACCAAAATCGTGTTCACCCATGCGCATCCTGACCACATCTGGGGAACGCTCGGCACCGACGGGAACCTAACCTTCCCGAAGGCCGCCTACTATGCAGCCGCTGCGGAGTGGAATTTCTGGATGGACAAGGACCTTGTCACCAAGGTGCCCGAAGGCATGCAGCCTTTCGTCACCGGCGCGCAGAAGAACCTCACGGCGGTGAAGGACAAGGTGACGATGTTCAAGCCTGGCGACGAGGTCCACGGCGGCATCAAGGTGCTCGACACGCCTGGACATACGCCCGGTCACGTCTCGTTCGAGGTGCCCGGCGATGAAACGCTCGTCATCGTCGGCGATGCGGTCGTTGCGGTGCCGATCGCCTTCCCCCACCCCGAATGGCGTTTCGGCTTCGATACCATTCCCGACCTCGCGATCCAGACCCGCAAGACGTTTCTCGACCGCGCCGCCACCGACAAGATCAAGATGCTCGGCTTCCACTGGCCATATCCCGGCATCGGCTATGCCGAGAAGAAGGGCACTGGATATGCGTATGTAGCCGCAAGTTGAATCAATGGCTCATGGCCTGCCCGGTGCGACTGGAAAGGCCATGAGTGATGCCGGAAAGTTACAGCGCCGCAGCCGAATAGGCCGAGGTCGGCCTCATTGGGCTCTTCCGCGATTGCCGTCACGGAAATTTGCTGATCATTACTCTTGGACACTGCCCGCGTTCAGAGCCAGATCATGCCCAAGTTGCGTTTCCTGACGTTCATAATGGTTGTTCTGGTCCTATCAGGATGTGCGGGAAGAGCCGTGCTTGGCCTAGGCGATAGCCGGGAAGGCGAGTCGGCCACTGTTGTGCCGATCTATGTGTCGACGATGCGCGCGCGGACGAAGGACCTCGCGCAGCCCTTTTCGTCCGAACGGGCCAAGCAGCTGAATTTTGCCAAGTTCGAGATTGGCATCCCCAAGACCCACGTCGCAGGCAAGGTCGAAAAGAGCGATCGCGCGCCCGATCCGGCACGCGATTTCCTCGCCCGCAGCTTTCAGCCTTACGACGACAAGCAGCAGTTCATCGACGCCCTCGACGCAGCGCTGGCGAAACGCCCGGAGAAAGAGCGTGAAATCGTCATCTTCGTCCACGGCTATAACAACAATTTCGCCGACAGCGTCTTCCGCAACGCGCAAGTCATCAACGACTACCACCTCAAGGCGGTTGCGCTGCACTATGCATGGCCCTCGGGCGGCTCGCTGCCGCTCTACGTCTACGACCGTGACAGTGCTGCCTACAGCCGCGACGGGCTTGCCCAAACCATCGAGATCGCCACCCGCACCAAGGCCAAGCGAATTGTCCTGGTCGGTCACTCGATGGGAACCTATGTGGTCATGGAAGCGCTGCGTACCCTGGCGCTCAGCGGCCGCAGCCAATACATCAAGCGCCTCGGCGGGGTCATCCTGGCTGCACCCGACATCGACATCGACGTGTTCCAGAGCCAGGTGCGCGACATAGGTCAGCTACCGCGTCCCTTCACCATCCTGGTGTCGCGCAAGGACAAGGCGCTAGGCGTTTCGGGAAGGCTCACCGGCGGCCATCCGCGCGTCGGCAGCGGCGCCGATATCCAAGCGCTGCAGGACGAAGACATCACCGTTCTCGATACCTCCGATCTCGATGGCGGCAGCCACGACGTCTTCGCCAGCTCGCCAACGCTCATGGCGCTGGCTGCCAGCGGGGCGCTCAATCGCGATATCGGTGCTCGTGGGGAAGGCGCTCAGGCCGAAACCATGCTCGCCGACGGCACCAACATCATCACCGGTGCGGCTTCGCTGGTGATCTACCTGCCGGCAAAGCTGCTCGGCGTGCCTAATGGCGGGCTCTTGCACTAAGCGGGACAGACCTCAGATCTCGATTCCGCAGCGCCCGCCCTATCGCGCGACCTGCTAAGCTCGCCCGTAAAGTGCCGCCACCGTGCCGCTGGTGACCAGGTTGGCGGGTGAGGCAAGATGCGCGACGGCAGCCGCAGCTGCCTCCAGGCTGACCCATTTGGAGAAATCCGCCTTGGGCATGTCGTCGCGGTTTGCCTTTGTGTCGAGCGTGGACGGCGCCACCGCGTTGACCAGAATGTCGGCGCCCTTCAACTCCTCGGCCAGTGCTGCCGTCAGCGCTGCAACGGCCGCCTTGCTCGCCGCATAAGCCACCATGCCGCCGCCCTTGCGCGGCTCGATGCCGGCGCGCGCTGAGACGTTGACGATGCGGCCGCCGGCCTTGCCGGCAAGCATCGAGCGCGACGCCGCGCGGCAGCAGAGAAAGGCGGTTTTTGCGTTGATGTCCATCATCTGGCCGAACTGGTCGGGATCGACCTTGTCGATTAGCGCCATGTCGAAGCCGCCGGCCGAGTGGACCGAGGCCCACAGATCGGGGATTGCGTCGTAGAACGCATCGACAGCGCGAGCGTCCGTCAGGTCCACGCCGGTGGCAATATGGACGCGGTCATGACCGGCGAATTCGAAACCATCGGGCGCTTTCGACCGACTGACCGGCAGGTGGCAGACAGCGCCTTCGCCAAGCAAGTGCCTGACAACCGCGGCGCCCAGCGCACCGGTTGCGCCTGTGACAACGACATGCCGGCCTTCGAAGCTCTTCGTCATGCTCAACTCCCGCGACTGGCCGCGACATGCGGCCTATTCGACGGTGATTTCTATCAGACAGGGTTTTCCCGTCGAGCGCGCTTTCTTCAATGCGCCATCGAGCGCGCCCACATCCTGCAGACGTTCCGCCGCAAGCCCATAGGCCTGTGCGATCAGCGAAAAATCCGGCGGCACCGGCGACACACCGACGGGCTCTACGCCAGCATCGAGCATCGAGGTCTCGATCTCGCGATAACCGCGATTGTTCCACACGACGAAAATCACAGGCGCATTCGCATCGAGTGCCGCCCCCAGTTCCGGCAGCGTGAACTGGAAACCGCCATCGCCGCTCAGGCAAACGACTGGCGCATCGGAGACAGCCAGCGCCGCCCCGATCGCCGCCGGCGGGCCATAGCCGAGCGCGCCATATCCGGTCGCGGCATTGAACCAGCCGCCCGGCCGGTCATGGTCGTAATAGAGATTGGCGGCATAGACCGGCTGGGTGGAATCGCCGACGATGATCGAGCCTGGTAACGCGGCCCGGATGGTCTCGACGGCTTTGACCTGGTCGCGCATGACCGGGCCGATCTCTTTCCACGCCGCGTCCCGTGCCATTTTGGCGCGCGCAGCACCTTCGGCAGTGCGCTTCTTGTCGCCAAGGTCGGAGTTCAGCCACTCAACGGCAGCCTCGGCATCGGCCAAAATTGAGACGGTCGCCGGTCGCCGGCCAAGCTGCGCGGCGTCGATATCGATGCGGATGAGGTTCCTGGGCAGCACGAAACCGCCATCGCCATACATGTCGTAGTCGGTCGGGCCGAATTCGGTGGCCGCGGCAATCACCAGATCGGCATCGGCGATCAGTGCCCGCACCGCCTTCAGGCTCGGGCTCGCCGGCACGTTCAGCGCGAGGCCATGCATGAGGCCACGGCCGTTGGCGGTGGTCACGACAGGCGCATCGAGCCTTTCGGCCAGTGCCTTCAAGGCGGCCTCGGCGCGTTTCGCGCCACCACCCGCCAGGATCAGCGGCCGCTTGGCCGCTCGGATCAGGCGTACCGCTTCGGCAATCGCCGCCTCGTCTAGAACCTGCGCGGCAGCCCGCCTCGGCAATGGCTTCAGCCCGTCCGCCGGCTTGGCCATCACATCGAGCGGGATCTCGACATGCACCGGACCGGGTCGCCGGGTCGCAAAAATCTCGAAGGCCTCGGCAATCGCTGAAGGCAACTCAGCAGCCTCCGTCACCCGCCGCGACGACAACGCCACCTTTGCCATCATGCCGAGCTGGTCCGGCAGTTCGTGCAGGTATCCCAGCCCCTTGCCGAGCGTTTGCGTGGCATTGACGCCTGAAATCACCAGCATCGGCACGGAATCGGCGCGCGCCTGCGCCATGGCCGTAATCGTATTGGTCAGCCCCGGCCCAGTGATGACGAAAGCCACCCCCGGCCGCCCAGACGCGCGGGCATAACCGTCGGCCATGAAGCCGGCACCTTGTTCGTGGCGCGGTGTGATGTGGCGGATCTTCGACCGCGCCAGCCCGCGATAGAGCTCGATGGTGTGCACGCCCGGTATGCCGAAGACGGTGTCGACGCCATGCGCTTCGAGCAATTCGATGAGTGCTTCGCCGATCGTCGTCATGCCACTTCCTCTTGCCGCAATCTCAAGCCAAGCATGGCCTCGACCGAGCCGATGCCGATTTCGGCCAGCTCGCCGTTTCCGAACATGTCGCCGGCCAGGCAGCCTTCGACCCACAATCCATCGATGATGGCGTTGATGGCGATGGCGTGCCTGCGCAGCTCGCCCGCACTCGCCGGCTGTCCAGTCCCGGCAAGGACCTGGGCGACAAGCGCTTCGACCTCATCGCGAAAGCCGAGATAACCGGCGCGGTGCGCCGCTCCCAACGCGGGATCGGAACCCGCTCGGCCGATAAAACTCGCCCAGATGGAAAACGTCCTGATATCGATGACCGGCGGCACCAGGCTTGCTTCGACGAACGCCGCAAGTCGCCGGCGCGGATCCTGCTCGACGGTCGCGAGTGCCGTCTTCGCAAGCTCGGTCATGCGTCCCATGATCGTCGCATAGGCCGCCTGCAGAAGTTCTTCCTTGCCGGGAAAATAGTGCCGGATCAGCCCGGCTGTCACACCGGCACGCAGAGCTATCGCTCGGACGGTGGCGCCCTGCAGCCCATGTTCGGCAATGCAGTCGAGGGTTGCCTCGATCAGGTCCTGGCGCCGCCGCTCCTCGCCCTCGCGGCGGAATTTTCGCCGCCCAGCAACCATCATCGCGCGATTGCCTTGCGCGACGGCGCCATGGACAGTGAGCCGTGTGCCATCACCTTCGCATCTTCCGGAGAAAAAAGTCGGATCGTGGCAATATTTATACACTTGCATAACAACGTCGCAAGTGCCGTAATGGCCACATAAGAAGCGGGAATGGTGCCGTTGACGCCGCAAGGCTTGAGGGTCCATCTTCACCGCCAGGGGACATCGCGACGCGACCATGAGCAGCCGATTGCACGCTGACGGGAAAACGTACACGCACTGGGGCCACAGCTGATGGTTGCGGTTGATGCAGCCCAGCGCCTTGCCTCAACCGACGGCGTCGCCGCCGAAGCCATCCATGTCGAGAACCTGCACAAGAAATTCGGCCAGCTGCATGTGCTGAAGGGCGTTTCGCTCTCGGCACGCGACGGCGAGGTGGTGGCGATCATCGGCGGCTCAGGCTCGGGCAAGTCAACGCTGCTTCGCTGCATCAACTGCCTGGAAAACCCCACCAGCGGCATCATCCGCGTCAATGGCGAGCAGATCCGGCTCAAGCCCAACAGCCTGGGCGACAGCGTGCCGGCCGACCGGCGCCAGATCGAGCGCATTCGCTCGCGGCTTGGCATGGTGTTCCAGAGTTTCAATCTGTGGAGCCACATGACGCTGATCGAAAACGTCATCGAGGTGCCGGTGCATGTTTTGGGCGTTAAGCGCAGTGACGCCATCGTCGAAGCCGAAAAGCTCCTGGCCCGCGTTGGCCTCGCCGAAAAACGCGACGTTTATCCCGCCTATCTTTCAGGTGGCCAGCAGCAGCGCGCCGCGATCGCGCGTGCTCTTGCGGTGCAGCCGCGCGTCATGCTGTTCGACGAGCCGACCTCGGCACTCGATCCCGAACTTGTCGGCGAGGTGCTCAAGGTGATCGGCGACCTCGCTCGCGAGGGCCGCACCATGGTGCTGGTGACGCATGAGATGAAGTTCGCCCGCGAGGTGGCGACGCATGTGATCTATCTCTGGAACGGTGTGGTCGAAGAAGAAGGCCCGCCCGACCAGATTTTCGGCGCCCCGAAATCGGAGCGCCTCAAGCAATTCATCCGCAGCATCGGATAGCGCGGACGAAATCAGGGGAACATCCGAAACAACGACAAACGGGAGTGACAGCATGAAAGCACTGCTTGCAACTGCGGCCCTGGCCTTGGTCCTTGGCATGAGCGCGGGAGGCGCCAGCGCCGAGGCGATCAAGGTCGGCATGGCGCCCGAGCCCTATCCGCCTTTCGAGTCGCCCGATGCCTCCGGCAAATGGGGCGGTTGGGAGATCGACATCATCGACGCGCTCTGCGCCGAGGCCAAACTCGAGTGCACCGTCACCATGACCGCCTGGGACGGTCTCATTCCGGCGCTCAATTCCAAGAAGATCGATGCCATCATCAACTCGATGTCGATCACCGACGAACGCAAGAAGTCGATCGACTTCTCCGACAAGTACTACAACACCCCGACCGGCATCATCGGCGCCAAGGACGCCAAGTTCGACGCGACGCCCGAAGGGCTGAAAGGCAAGACCATCGGCGTGCAAGTGTCGACCGTGCACGAGGCCTACGCCAAGAAGCACTTCGCCGACGGCGCCGCCGAGATCAAGATCTATCAGACACAGGACGAGGCCCAGTCCGATCTCGCCGCCGGCCGCATCGATGCCGTTCAGGCCGACTCGCTTTCGCTGAAAACCTATCTCGGCACCGAGCAGGGCAAGGCCTGCTGCGACATGAAGGGCGACGTCGCCGAAGACCTCGAAGTGCTCGGACCGGGCGTAGGCGTAGGCCTGCGCAAGGGCGACGAGGCGCTGAAGGAAAAGTTCAACGCCGCCATCAAGGCCATTCGCGCCAACGGCAAATACGCCGAGATCACCAAGAAGTATTTCGACTTCGACATCTACGGCAAGTGAGGGAACTGGTGGCCGGCAGCATGAGGAAAGCGCGGCGCTGACGCCCTCCCTCCCCCTTGTGGGGAGGGATACAGGGTGGGGGTCCTTAGGCTCGGCTAGCTAGGTTCGCTTTCGACAATTTGCGCCGAACAGCAACTTACCCCCACCCCTAGCCCCTCCCCACAAGGGGGGTGGGGGATTACGAACCCAGGAGCAGCCCTATCGAGCACCTGCTGAACCCTTTGCTGCAAACAAGCGCCATCGAGCTGCTATCGATCTCGCCACCAGGCTGGGGCGCCAATCTTTTGCGCGGGCTCGCCAATTCCGTCCAGATCGCCCTTGGCGCTTTTGGCCTTGGTCTGGCGATCGGGATCGCCGGCGCTTGGGGCAAGCTCTATGGCAGCCCGATGGTGCGCGACCTGATGGAGATCTACACCACGGTCGTGCGCGCCGTGCCCGAGCTGGTGCTGATCCTTTTGCTCTATTACGCCGGCACCGACCTCATCAACCGCGCGCTCGACAGCTTCGGCTACGCACCAATCGACATATCAGGCCTTGTCGCCGGCATCTGCGTGCTCGGCGTCGTCCAGGGTGCCTATGCCACCGAGGTCATCCGAGGTGCCATCCTCGCCATCCCGCAAGGCCAGATCGAGGCCGCCCGCGCCTACGGCATGTCGCCCGGCAAGATGCTGCGCCGCATCACCTTGCCGGCGATGCTGCCCTTCGCCATTCCCGGCCTCGCCAATCTCTGGCTCATCGCCACCAAGGACACCGCCCTGCTCGCCGTCGTCGGCTTCAACGAACTGACACAGGAAACCCGCCAGGCAGGCGCTACGACAAAGGCCTATTTCACCTTCTTCGTCGCCGCTGGCGTCCTCTATCTGTTGCTGACCCTGTTCTCCAACGTCATCATCGGCCGCATCGAACGCTGGGCCCGGCGCGGCATGCCGTCGATCACGGAGACCGGCCAATGAGTGCCGCTGTTCCGGTCGAAGCAACACACGCCGCGCGCTCGGAATGGCTGCAGCCGCATCGTATCGTGCTGATCATTGTCGCCGCTGCCCTGGTGCTCTCGGCCATCTTCTTCATGCGCTGGGACTGGCTGCCCAACTATTATGACCTGGCGCTGCTCGGCATCTGGCGCACCATCTGGATCCTGGTCGTCACCTGCACGCTCGGCTTCATGCTCGCCATCCCGCTCGGGCTCGCCCAGGCCGCCGGCCCGTTCTGGCTCGCCTGGCCGGCCAAGGCCTTCTGCACGGTCATCCGTGGCACCCCGCTGCTGCTCCAGCTCTGGCTGCTCTACTACGGGCTCGGTTCGCTGTTTCCGCAATTTCCTTGGATCAGGCAGTCCGAACTCTGGCCGATCCTGAGGCAAGCCTGGCCTTATGCCGTCGTGGCGCTGACCTTGTCTTATGCCGCCTATGAGGGCGAAGTCATGCGCGGCGCCTTTGCTGGCGTGCCGAGGGGCCAATTGGAGGCCGCCCGCGCGTTCGGCATGAGCCCGTGGAAACGGTTCCGCCGCATCTGGCTGCCTCAGGCTGTCAGCCGCGCATTGCCGACATTGGCCGGCGAAACCGTGCTCCAGCTCAAGGCGACGCCGCTGGTCGCCACCATCACCGTCATCGACATCTATGCGGTCGCTTCGCGCGTCCGCCAGGACACTTTCATCGTCTACGAGCCGCTCTTGCTGCTCGCGCTTATCTATCTGATCATCACCGGCATTCTCGTCTTCGCCTTCCGCAAGCTGGAGGCGCGGATTCCGGCCAGACTGGGATAACGCCCATGCCGCATACAAAGACCGTCACACTCAACCTCGATGAGGCGCGTTCACTGTGCATCTCGGCAGCCATGGGTGCTGGCGCAAGCGAAGAAACCGCGCGCTCCATCGCCCTTGCCGCCGTCGCAGCCGAAGCCGACGGCCAGCCAAGCGTCGGACTTTCCCACTACATCGACTATCTCGAAGCGCTTGAAGCCGGCCGTATCGACGGCAAGGCAGAGCCAATCATCCACCGGCCAGCGCTGGCGATCTACCAGTCCGACGGGCAAGGCGGGGCCGCCCATACCGGTTTCGACCGCAGCTTCGAGGGCATCGCCAAAGCGGCACGCTTGTTCGGCGTCACCATCTTCTCTCAGAAAAATGCCTATACCTGCGGTGCGCTCGGCTATTTCACCGGCCGCCTCGCCGAAGCCGGGTTGGTGGCGCTGGCGGCGACCAACGGGCCGGCATTGGTTGCCGGCTCCGGATCGACCAAGCCGGTCTTTTGCACCAACCCGATATCGCTGGCGGCACCTGTCGTCGATGGACCGCCGCTGATCATCGACCAGTCGTCGAGTGCCACCGCCTTCGTCAATGTCCGCAAGGCAGCCCATGACGGCGAAGCCATCCCCGAGGGCTGGGCGCTCGATGCCAGGGGCAAGCCGACAACCGACGCCAAGAAGGCGATGAAGGGCGTGCTGCTGGCCTTCGGCGGCGCGCGCGGCGCCAATATCGCCTTGATGGTCGAGGTGCTTGCCGCCGGCGTGTCAGGAGCAAACTGGTCGCTCGACGCTCCCTCGATATCAGAGGGCCATCAGTCGCCCGGCACGGGCCTGTTTCTGGTGGCGCTTGACCCAAAGCTGTTTGATCCCGGGTTCGACATCCGCATGCGCGTCCAGCTCGACCGGCTTTCGGGTCGCTTTGGCGTCCACATTCCCGGCCCGGCAAAAGCTGCGGCACGCGCCCGATCGGAAGCCGAAGGCATCACCGTGCCGGCGCTGGTGCATGCGCGCATCGCAGAGTTTGCGGCACGGCAGACGGGCTGACGGCCAGCGAGGTGCGCTGTCGCATCTGATCCGTGACCGTCGCGGCAGTTCCCGCCTCACGGCATGGATCCCCGGGACTTCGCACGTCGCTTCGCTCCTGCTCCGCCCGAGGATGACGAGTTTCCTTCTCGGTCATCGCTACACGCGGACGTCAACGCGAATCGTCGGCAGCGCAACCCAAGCAATCATGCCAGCAGCGAAGGCTGAGATTGGCCGAAAGCCCGCCATATTCGTCATCCTCGGGTCGAAGCGCGAGCGTAGCGAGCGGCGCAGATCCCGGGGATACATGCCGTGACGCTTGTGAGATCAGCAGTTTCGAATTGCCCACTCCAGCGAACCTTTCCCGCCGCCACCGCTGGATGTCGGCCCTGGCTTTTCTAAAAGTTGACTTTGTCAATCATCTTTATATCAAACCTTGTTGACTTGACCGTGACGCAACCTTTGTCGCGTTGGTGCATTGCAACATTTCAATCACGCATTGCTCGCGACGGAGACATGTCCTTGACCCTGACGACCGAAAATTCCGGCCGCCGACTTTTCATTCCCGCGCTTCGCGGCCTTTATTCGAACCTGCATGATTCTGCCGAAACGATCCTGCGCGTCGTTGCCGGCGCAGCCCTCGTCAAACATGGCCTCGGCAAGATCTCCGACCCGTTCGGTGCTGCCGGAATGGTCGAGGGCCTCGGCTTCTATCCCGGCGCCTTCTGGTCGCTGCTGTTGTCCTGCACCGAATTCTTCGGCGGCATCCTGATCGTCATCGGCCTGTTCACGCGCCCGGCCGCCTTTGCCGCCATGTTCGTTCTGCTGGTCACCGTCTGGTTCCACTGGGTCACCATGAGCCAGGGCTACCAGGGTGCCGAGAAGTCGATCATCTGGGCCGCGATCTTCCTGTTCTTCGCTGTACGCGGCGGCAACCGCCACTCGGTCGACGCGCGTCTCGGCCGCGAATTCTAGAGCCGGTTCCATCCCGATAGGATCGGGATTGGGCTCTAGCTTTTTTGATTGTGCATGATCTTTTCCGAAAACCGGATTCCACTTTTCGGGATCATGCTTAGAACCAGCCTCCCAAGGCAAACCACAAGCCCGCGCCACTTCGGCGCGGGCCGCTCCGCTGGTAGCGTCGATGATTGCCTTTTTCGCGAAACGGGCTAAGAAACGCTACATCCCATGCCCCTTTGGCGACCGGAGCCAGCGATGACCGAAATTCTGCAGACCCCTGAACTCGTGACCGTTTTTGGCGGCTCCGGCTTCCTTGGCCGCCATGTCGTGCGGGCGCTGGCCAAGCGCGGGTATCTGGTGCGGGTCGCCTGCCGCCGGCCCGACCTCGCCTTCCACCTGCAGCCGCTCGGCAATGTCGGCCAGATCCAGCCGGTCCAGGCCAATTTGCGCGTACGCTGGTCGGTCGACCGCGCCGTCCAGGGCGCATCTCACGTCATCAATCTCGTCGGCATCCTGCATGAAGGTGGCCGCCAGCGCTTCTCGACGGTGCACGAATTCGGCGCCCGCGCAGTTGCCGAAGCCGCCCGCGCGGTCGGTGCGTCGCTGACGCATGTCTCGGCACTCGGTGCCGATGCCAAGTCGGAATCACTCTACGCCCAGACCAAGGCGCGTGGCGAAAAGGCCGTCTTCGAAACCATGCCCGACGCCGTGATCTATCGCCCGTCGATCGTCTTTGGCCCCGAGGACGGCTTCTTCAACCGCTTCGCCAACATGGCCCGTTTCTCGCCCGTGCTGCCGCTCATCGGCGGCGGCGAAACCCGCTTCCAGCCGATCTATGTCGGCGACGTCGCCGAAGCCGTTGCGCGTGCCGTCGACGGCAAGATCGAGCGCGGCTCTACCTATGAACTCGGCGGCCCGCAGGTGCTGAGCTTCAAGCAGTGCATGGAAGAGATGCTCGAGGTCATCGACCGCAAGCGCATTCTGATGCCCGTGCCATGGTGGGCGGCAAACCTTCAGGCCTCCGTGCTCGGCCTGCTGCCCAACCCGCTTCTGACCAAGGACCAGGTCTTGCTGCTGCAGTCCGACAATGTCGTGTCGAAGGCAGCACAAGACGAGGGCCGCACCATCGCCGCCACAGGCATCGCGCCCAAGTCGACAGCCTCGATCCTGCCGAGCTATCTCTGGCGCTACCGCTACGCCGGCCAATTCACCCGCCGGGAAGCCTGAGCCCGAACAGAGGGGGGCGCCGCCTGTAGCGGCGCGACATAATAAAACTTGGAGTTTATCCAAGCCAAGCCGCCGTCCGACTATGCGGCTTCATCTCCGCCTTGCGGGAACGAGCCCTACGTTGCCCCCCTCTGGCCTGCCGGCCATCTCCCCCTCAGGTGGGGAGATTAGCAGCTCCACTCGCTCCGCCTATTCTGCAACGCCGATGATTGGCGAAAGTCGTACTGAAGGCTGATCTCCCCACCTGAGGGGGAGATGGCCGGCAGGCCAGAGGGGGGCGCGAAGGAATGTGGCCTCCGCCGCCTTGGCACACACTTATTCACCGCCACGCTCGCTTTCACGCCTGGCCATTGTCAAAGAGCACTCCCTTGCAGGAGGTAGTTCGGGAAGCGGGGCGCGAGGCCGAGCCTTCCGATTGATAATATGTGGCGCTCTCCGGCCCTTCGCTATGGCTCCGGGCGTTCGACATTCAAAAAGCCAAATCGTTGGCTTTTTGCCGGCCTGCGGCCGGACATATCTCACCCCCGCTCGGTGTTCTTGCCCCGCTCAGTCGCCTCGGCTTTCACCGCCAGCCGCCGCAAGGCCCGGGCTTGGGGCTCATCACCCAGTGAGAGAACCGACCTCCCACCAGCCCGGCACCGGCGCTTCCCCCCGATGCCCGGTGCGCACCGGGGTCCCGTGGAAGATCGCGAGATGATGATACGGGAGGTTTTCAGGGCGTGGAGAAACGGGGGCGGCTATCCACGGTGGTTGCTGACAGATGGTGAGCTAGACGTCGCCGCTTTGCCGTTTTGGACCGTAGCGGCAGTTGCCACTTCACGGCATGGATCCCCGGGTCTCCGCGTCGCTTCGCTCCTGCTCCGCCCGAGGATGACGAAGGCGCATAGGCTTTCGGCTAATCTCCAAGGTTGGCTGCTGGCAGGCTTTTAGGTTGGCACTTGCAGGAAGTTCTGGGCAACTGCAGAGCAATACGGGAGCAAGAGCCGGAAGCTTTCTGCCAATCGCTGACATCAACGATGAGCTGCGAGCCCCATGCCTTCGTCATCCTCGGGCGGAGCAGGAGCGAAGCGACGTGCGGAGACCCGGGGATCCATGCCGTGACCTTCCAGCCTATTTCTGACGGCCAAGAAAAATCGCATCTACCGCGATCCTTCGTACCCCCCCCCCTCTGGCCTGCCGGCCATCTCCCCCACAAGGAGGGAGATCACGCCGTCATCGGCGCCCCGGCCAATCACCAACGTCGCAAGGCTTGTCCTTACGACGTTGCAGGATGGGCGCTGTCGGCGACGCGACTAATCTCCCTCCTTGTGGGGGAGATGGCCGGCAGGCCAGAGGGGGGTGCGAAGGATCGAGACCGGCAAAAATAAGATTCAGGAGCGCAAAGGCGCTTCAAAAAATCTCCAATCGTGGAAAACCTCTCCACGCCCGACCTCAAAACCTCACCACCACACGCCGCCGCGCGTGACGCGGATGCGGGGGGCGCTGTTGGGCGGGTTGAGCGGTGCGTCGCTGGCTGGGCGGGTGTCGTCGGCGAAATCAGTGTTGGCGGCGGTGATGTAGGCGTGCGCGCCGTGCGGCAGATAAGTGCCGGGGTGCGCCCGGATTTTTGGGATCATCGAGGGTCGTGGGGCGGGCGGAACGGTGCCGCGGGGCACAAGCTCGTCGGGCATGTCGCTGCTCCTGAGCGCCTTGAGCCGAGCGATGCGCGTGGCGGTCAGCGGATGGCTGCGCAGCACCGAGGGGTCGGGAATGCGGCCGCTCGGCAAAAGGATGTTTTCCCACAGCCTGCCTTGGGCGCGCTCGAGCTTGGTAAGGGCTGAAGCGAGCCCGTCGGGGTCGCCGGTGAGGGCAGCAGCCCCCAGATCGGCATCGAATTCGCGGGTGCGCGACAACGCCATCTGCAACAGCCCGCCGACCGTGGGCGCGGCAAGCAGCACCAGAATAGCCAGCCAGGGCACCTGGGGGCGGAAACCGCCGGCCACGCCGAAGAGATTGAAGAACAGCGAAAACAGGCCGACCGTCGACATGAACGAGGTGAAGCGCGACACCATGTCGGCGAAAGCCATGACCTTCACGTCCTCATGGGCGATGTGGCTGATCTCATGCGCCAGAACACCCGCCAGCTCACGCTGCGTGAGCGTGCGGGCGAGCGCGTCGGTGACGGCGATGGCGGCATCGTTGCGGCGGCCGACCGCAAAGGCGTTCATCATCTTGGAGGGGATGACATAGAGCTTCGGGATCGCCGGCAACTCGGCGCGGCGGGCGAGCTCCTCGACGATGCGGAAGCCGGCGGGGAAATCGGCAGGCGCCACCTGCCGTGCCTTGTACATGGACAGGACCATTTGCGGGCTGATGCGCCGCACCGCCCACATCGACAGCACGCCGAAGACCAGCGCATACAAGATGCCGGTGCTGCCGGCGAAAGCCCAGGCGGTGACGGCGAGCAAAAGCAGGCTGCCGCCTCCGAGCAGCCAGGTCTGCAGCGAATTGAGCACGCGATTGCGTCGGTGCGAGAGCAGGTTGATGGAATGTGGCTCGCTCATACATGGTATATGAGCTTGCCACAGGCTTTTGCCGAGTCCCGCGCGAAGGAAAGTTGCAGAACGCTTGCGCTGCCAGAAGCCTGTTCTTATATACGCCGCAACACCGCTTCGGCCCGGAAAACCGGTGTCCGGAGCGGAATTTCTTGTGAACAGGGGCTTTCGTTGGAACGCCTTTATGGGTCCAGACAGCCTGCTTAGCGGAGAGAAGATATAAAAATGGCAAAAGTTATCGGTATCGACCTGGGAACGACCAATTCCTGCGTCGCCGTCATGGACGGCAAGGACGCGAAAGTCATCGAGAATGCGGAAGGTGCGCGCACGACCCCTTCCATCGTCGCCTTCAGTGGTGACGGCGAGCGTCTCGTCGGCCAGCCGGCCAAGCGCCAGGCGGTCACCAATCCTGAAAACACGGTTTTTGCGGTCAAGCGCCTGATCGGCCGCCGCTATGACGATCCGGTCACCGCAAAGGACAAGAAGCTTGTCCCCTACGAGATCGTCAATGGCGACAATGGCGACGCCTGGGTTGAGGCTGGCGGCAAGAAGCAGTCGCCCAGCCAGATCTCGGCGATGATCCTTCAGAAGATGAAGGAAACGGCGGAAGCCTATCTCGGCGAGAAGGTCGAAAAGGCCGTCATCACCGTTCCGGCTTACTTCAATGACGCCCAGCGCCAGGCGACCAAGGACGCCGGGCGCATCGCCGGCCTCGAAGTGCTGCGCATCATCAACGAGCCGACCGCGGCAGCCCTTGCCTATGGCCTCGACAAGACCGAAGGCAAGACCATTGCCGTCTATGACCTTGGTGGCGGTACCTTCGATATTTCCGTGCTCGAAATCGGCGACGGCGTGTTCGAGGTGAAGTCGACCAATGGCGACACCTTCCTCGGCGGCGAAGACTTCGACATGCGCCTGGTCGAGTATCTGGCGGCCGAGTTCAAGAAGGAACAGGGCATCGACCTGAAGAACGACAAGCTTGCCCTGCAGCGTCTCAAGGAAGCTGCCGAAAAGGCCAAGATCGAGCTGTCGTCCACCACGCAGACCGAGATCAACCTGCCCTTCATCACCGCCGATGCCACAGGTCCCAAGCACCTGACGCTGAAGCTTTCGCGCGCCAAGTTCGAGCAGCTGGTCGACGACCTCGTCCAGCGCACGATCGAGCCGTGCAAGGCAGCGCTCAAGGATGCCGGCCTCAAGGCTGGCGAGATCGACGAAGTGGTCCTGGTCGGCGGCATGACCCGCATGCCCAAGATCCAGGAGATCGTGAAGCAGTTCTTCGGCAAGGAGCCGCACAAGGGCGTCAACCCCGATGAGGTGGTTGCACTTGGTGCCGCGATCCAGGCCGGCGTGCTGCAGGGCGACGTCAAGGACGTGCTGCTGCTCGACGTGACCCCGCTGTCGCTGGGCATCGAGACGCTGGGCGGCGTGTTCACTCGCCTGATCGAGCGCAACACCACGATCCCGACCAAGAAGAGCCAGGTCTTCTCGACGGCTGAGGATTCCCAGTCGGCGGTGACCATCCGCGTCTTCCAGGGCGAGCGCGAAATGGCGCAGGACAACAAGATGCTCGGCCAGTTCGACCTTGTCGGCATTCCGCCGGCACCGCGCGGCGTGCCGCAGATCGAAGTGACCTTCGACATCGACGCCAACGGCATCGTCAACGTCTCGGCCAAGGACAAGGGCACCGGCAAGGAGCACCAGATCCGCATCCAGGCATCTGGCGGCCTGTCGGACGCCGACATCGACAAGATGGTCAAGGACGCCGAGGTGAATGCCGACGCCGACAAGAAGCGTCGTGCGCTTGTCGAGGCACGCAACCAGGCCGAGAGCCTGCTGAACAGCAGCGAAAAGTCGCTCAAGGAGTATGGCGACAAGGTCACCGAGGCCGACCGCACCGCGATTTCTGACGCGATCGCGGCACTCAGGACCGCCACCGAGAACGACGACGTCGAGGCGATCAACGCCAAGTCGCAGACGCTTGCCGAAGCTTCGATGAAGCTCGGCCAGGCGATGTACGAGGCTTCGCAGCAGGAAGCAGCTGAATCCGACGCTGCTGCCGATGCGGCCAAGGACAGCGATGTGGTCGACGCCGATTTCGAAGAAATCGACGACAACGACGACAAGACCAAGAAGAAGTCGGCTTAAGTGCCCATTTCGCGGCTCTGACAAGAAAGCCCGGCGGTTTGGCCGGGCTTTTTTGCAACCCGAACCGAAAAAATGCGGCGAAGGCCGCGCCAACTCTGGCATCGCGGCTTCCGGCTCACTAAATCGGAAGCCTGTCGTCAGAAAAGAACCGGCCAAGCAATGACACACGACATTGAGCATCCGGGCAGCGGGAAGACATGAAAGCTGATTTCTACGAGACGCTGGGCGTTCAAAAGGGCGCTGACGAGAAGGAGCTGAAGTCTGCCTTCCGCAAGCTTGCCATGCAGTTCCATCCCGACCGTAATCCGGGCGACGATGCGTGCGAGCACAAGTTCAAGGAAATCAACGAAGCCTACGAGACGCTGAAGGACCCCCAGAAGCGCGCCGCCTATGACCGCTTCGGCCATGCAGCCTTCGAAAATGGCGGCATGGGCAATGGCGGCGGCCAGGGCTTTGGCGCCGGCGGCTTCGCCGACATCTTCGAAGATATCTTCGGCGACATGATGGGCGGTGGCCGTCGCCGCTCGTCGGGCGGGCGCGAGCGCGGCGCCGACCTGCGCTACAATATGGAAATCACGCTCGAAGAGGCGTTTGCCGGCAAGACCGCGCAAATTCGCGTGCCGAGCTCGATCTTGTGCACCGAATGCGCCGGTTCGGGCGCCAAGGCCGGCACCCAGCCGGTGACCTGCTCGATGTGCCAGGGCCATGGCAAAGTGCGCGCGAGCCAGGGATTCTTCTCCATCGAACGTACCTGCCCGCAGTGCCAGGGCCGCGGCCAGACGATCAAGGACCCGTGCGGCAAGTGCGCCGGACAGGGCCGCGTCACCGAAGAGCGTTCGCTGTCGGTCAACATTCCCTCGGGCATCGAAGACGGCACCCGCATCCGCCTTGCCAATGAAGGTGAAGCCGGCATGCGCGGCGGCCCATCGGGCGACCTCTACATCTTCTTGTCGGTCAAGCCGCACGAATTTTTCCAGCGCGACGGCGCCGACCTCTATTGCAAGGTGCCGATCTCGATGACCACGGCAGCCCTTGGCGGCTCGTTCGAGGTCGCAACGCTCGACGGCACCCAGACACGTGTGAAGGTGCCTGAAGGCACCCAGAACGGGCGCCAGTTCCGGCTCAAGGGCAAGGGCATGCCGATCCTGCGCCAGCCGCAGGTCGGCGACCTCTATATCCAGACCGCGGTCGAGACACCGCAGAGCCTGACCCGACGCCAGCGCGAGCTGCTCGAAGAGTTCGAAAAGCTGTCTTCGACCGAGAATTCGCCGCAATCGAGTGGCTTCTTCTCGCGCATGAAGGACTTTTTCGAGTCCTTCGGGGACAAGTGAAGATTGTTTCTGCCGTAACGGAAATTGAGCCAGCTTTCCGCTTGCGCTGGGCCACTTTGCTGTTATTTCTCGCGCTGCAGCGGTGAGGAGATCGAAGCGATGCTACGCGGTTCTGGATTGCGCAAAACCCTTGCGGCCAAGTTCGACGACGAACTGAAGTTCTTCAAGGGCTGGATCGACAAGCCGAAGGCGGTAGGGTCGATCGTGCCGACGAGCTCGGTCACCGCCAAGCGCATGGCTTCGGTCGTCAACCCGCATTCGGGGCTGCCGGTTTTGGAAGTCGGTCCCGGCACCGGTGTCATCACCAAGGCGATCCTGGCCCACGGCGTGAAGCCCGAAAACCTCTACACGGTTGAATATTCAGCCGATTTCGTCCAGCACCTGCGCAGGCTCTGTCCGCGCGTCAATGTCATCGAGGGCGACGCCTTCGACCTCGACAAGACGCTCGGCGACAAGAGAGAGCTGATTTTCGATTCCGTGGTTTCCGGCGTGCCTCTGCTCAACTTCCCCGTCATGAGCCGCGTCGCCTATCTCGAAGGCCTGCTCAAGCGCATCCCCGCGGGCCGGCCCGTGGTCCAGCTGACCTATGGCCCGAAATCGCCGATCCCGCCGGGGCTCGGCAACTACACTGTCGAGCATTTCGACTTCATCATCCGCAATATCCCCCCGACGCAGCTTTGGGTCTATCGGCGCGCAAAGCACTGACCGGCCTGCTTGATTTGAAGGGCTGATCGCTCCTATACCCGTCGCCATGACGTTGAGCGCGCGCCCATTGGGCGTGCGACAGGATGGACGGGCGGCCTTGCTGTCGAGGAGGCACTTATCATGACAATCGAAGCGATGCGCGACCGGCTGATCGTCGGGCTCGACCTGCCGACCGTCAAGGAAGCGGAAAAGGCGGTGCGCGACCTCGAAGGTACCGCCAATTTCTACAAGATCGGCTACCAGCTGGCCTTTGCCGGCGGCCTCGATTTCGCACGCGAGCTGGCGAGCGGGGGCACCAAGGTGTTCCTCGACATGAAGCTGCTCGACATCGACAACACGGTGGCCAAGGGCGTCGAAAACATCGTCAAGATGGGCATGACCATGCTGACGCTGCATGCCTACCCCAAGGCGATGAAGGCGGCGGTGGAAGCAGCCAAGGGCAGCGAGCTGTGTTTGCTTGCAGTGACCGTGCTGACCTCGATGGACGAGCAAGATGTGATCGATGCCGGCTACGAGTACGATCCGCATACGCTGGTGCTGCGCCGCGCCGAACAGGCGCGCAACGCCGGCATGGGCGGCATCGTCTGCTCGGCCAGCGAAGCGTCCGCGGTGCGCCGCATCGTTAGCCCCGATATGGCCGTGGTGACGCCGGGCATCCGCCCGGCAGGCTCCGACCGTGGCGACCAGAAGCGCGTCGTGACGCCCGCGGACGCCATCCGCAATGGCTCGAGCCATCTCGTCGTTGCCCGCCCGATCGTCGGCGCGGTTGACAGGCGGGCTGCGGCACAGGCTATCCTGCAGGAGATGGCTTCGGCCTGAAGCACGGCATCGCGGAGGAAATCATGACCAAGGCATATTGGATCGCACGCGTCGATGTACGCGACCCCGAGGGCTACAAGGGTTATGTCGCTGCCGCCAAGCCGGCCTTCGAGCGTTTCGGCGCCAAGTTCATCGCCCGTGGCGGCGCCCATGAGGCAGTCGAGGGGCCGGGCCGCGCCCGCAACGTGATCATCGAGTTCGCCTCGATGGAAGACGCGCGCAACTGCTATTTCTCGCCGGAATATCAGCACGCCAAGTCGATCCGCCAGCAATTCGCCGATGGCGAGATCATGCTGGTCGAAGGCATCTGACCCTATCCGATACGCCTGACTTGCCATCCTCCAGGGCCTTTGCCGGCCCCGGAGGCGCTTTGCTGTCCGTCGAAAACTGATTCGCCGAGATGCTGCGACGCACAACGTCAAGGCCAATCGATGCTGAGCCGGCGACGCCGTTGGAAACGGTTTTTCAACAGCTTGGACTAAAGAATGACCCTATTTCACGCCAAGTGAGATATTGCATCGCAGCAGATGTTTGTTACCTTCGCTGCATTGCATGACGGGCCTCCGGCCGGCTCGCCTCCCCGCATGGCCGTATGAGGACGACATGTTTTACCAGCTTTATGAATCGACCCACGCGGCGTTGCAGCCGGCGCGCGCTTATGCCGATGCGGTCAAACTGTTTTATTCCAACCCGCTGAACCCGTTTTCGCACATGCCGCTGGGCCGCTCGGTGGCGGCGATGGCCGAGCTGTTCGAGCGCACCACGCGCCGCTATGGCAAGCCGCAATTCGGCCTCGACAAGACAGTGGTCAACTTCCAGCCCGTTGCGGTGACCGAAAAGGTCGCCTGGTCGCGGCCGTTCTGCAACCTGATCCGCTTCGAACGCGCGCTGCCGGAAGGGCGCCGCCCCGATCCAAAACTTTTGATCGTGGCGCCGATGTCGGGCCACTATGCCACGCTGCTGCGCGGCACTGTCGAGGCGATGCTGCCGCATGCCGACGTCTACATCACCGACTGGGCCGATGCGCGCATGGTGCCGGTGACCGAAGGCAAGTTCGATCTCGACGACTACATCGACTATGTCATCGACATGTTCCATGCGCTCGGGCCGGACACCCATGTCATGGCGGTGTGCCAGCCTTCGGTGCCGGTGCTGGCGGCAATCGCTGTGATGGAAGCGCGCGGCGACCGCTTTGCGCCCTCGACCATGACGCTGATGGGCGGACCTATCGACACGCGCCGCAACCCGACCGCCGTCAACGAGATGGCCGAACAAAAAACCATCGAGTGGTTCCGCGACAACGTCATCATGCAGGTGCCGTGGCCCGCGCCCGGCTTCGCCCGCGACGTCTATCCGGGCTTCCTGCAGCTGTCGGGTTTCATGAGCATGAACCTCGACCGCCACATCATCGCCCACAAGGATTTCTTCATGCAGCTGGTGAAGAACGATGGCGATGGCGCGGAGAAGCACCGCGACTTCTATGACGAATATCTGGCGGTGATGGACCTGACCGCCGAGTTCTACCTGCAGACCGTCGAGACCGTGTTCGTGCGCCACTCCCTGCCCAAGGGCGAGATGACCCATCGCGGCGAGCTGGTCGACACATCGGCGATCCGCAACGTGGCACTGTTCACCGTCGAGGGCGAAAACGACGACATTTCGGGCCTCGGCCAGACGCAGGCCGCGCATGATTTGTGTGTCAACATCCCTCACGACATGAAGGCGCACTATATGCAGCCGGCGGTGGGCCACTATGGCGTGTTCAACGGCTCACGCTTCCGCGCCGAGATCGTGCCGCGCATTGTCGACTTCATGACGAGCTATGGTGCCACCGCGCGCAAGCCGACAAAGCCGCATTTGGTGCGCAACGCCTGACCACTCCGGCTTCGACACAGCTTCGGCATTGAACTTTTCCACAGAGGCCCGGCGCACCACGCCGGGCTTTTGCCGTTCTGTTGCACAATTATCGCTTGGCGGCGGCGGCGGTAACCATGTCTGCAATCTGTCGCGAGCTTTGATTGACTCAGCACGCCCCACGACCTTAACGTTTTGTTAACGATGTAAAGGGGCGAGCGGGGCAGATGATTTCCGCAACAGGCGTACGGTGCGCGGCGGGGCGTACTGGTTTGTTTTTTGGGCTGGTGGCAGGCTTGGTCTTGTCCGCGGGCACGGCCATGGCGTCTCAGCCGATGGTCACCGGCGGGCTTACCTCGCAGCCGATCGGCCACTATGAATTCTGCCGCCTCAACCTGGCCGAATGCTCGATCAAGCAGCGCGATCCCGGTCCCGCGCAGATGACCGGCGCGCTTTGGCGCAAGCTGGTTGCCATCAATGTCGCCGTCAACGCGGCCATCAAGCCCATGAACGACATCGATATCTATGGCCGCGAAGAGGTCTGGGCCTATCCCGACAACGGCGTTGGCGATTGCGAAGACTACGTGCTGGAAAAGCGCCGCAGCTTGAGCCGCGAAGGCGTGTCGCTGTCCAACCTGCTGATTACCGTTGTGCGCAAGCCCGACGGCGAGGGTCACGCCGTGCTGACGGTGCGGACCTCCAAAGGCGACTTCATTCTCGACAATCTGACCGACACCGTGCAGCAGTGGGACGAGACCGGCTACACCTACCTCAAGCGCCAGTCGGCGGAAAACACCGGCCGCTGGGTGACCATCCGCGAAGGCCAGCCCACGCTGGTCGGCTCGGTCAAGTAAGACCTATCCGGATCCGGCCATGCCCCGCCGCTGGTCGGCGGGCGGCGAACAAGCAGGCATTGTGGCGCGGCGTGGACATTTTTTTGTGCACGCCCTGCCCCATGACCAAAAGATTGCCGCGAAGCCTCGGCCGCACGAAGCGCCGGGCCATGCCGGCTACACCGAGTTGGCACGGCTGCCTTCAGCTCCTCTTCGTAGATCGTCGACTGCCGCCCTCCTCAGCCCGGCAAATCTTGCGCATAGGCGCCCTCGCCTACGCCGCCTGCGCCATGCGTTCCGAGACGATGCGGTAAGAAATCGCTTCGGCAAGATGGATGCGGCCGACAGTCTCGCTGCCTTCGAGGTCGGCAAGCGTGCGCGCCACCTTGAGCACGCGATGATAGGCGCGGGCGGAAAAGCCGAGCTTTTCACTGGCGTCCTTGAGGAGCGACAGCCCCGCGGCATCGGGTGTCGCGATGTCTTCGATCAGGCCGGCGGCGCATTGTGCGTTGGTGGTGGCGTTGGTCACGCCATGGCGTTCGAGACGCTCGCGCTGGATCGTGCGCGCGCGGGCGACACGTGCCGCGACGTCGGCACTTGCTTCCGACTTGCCGGTACGGATCAGGTCGGAGGCAGAGACTGCCGGCACTTCGATGCGCAGGTCGATGCGGTCGAGCAGCGGGCCGGAGATGCGCGCCTGGTAATCGCTCTGGCAGCGCGTGCCGCGCAGGCAACGATAACCTGGCTCGCCGGCCATGCCGCAGCGGCACGGGTTCATCGCCGCGACCAGCTGGATTCTTGCGGGATAAGTGATGCGGTGATTGACACGCGCGATCATGCATTCGCCGGTTTCGAGCGGCTGGCGCAGGGAATCGAGCACCTGCGGCGTAAATTCCGGAAGTTCATCGAGAAACAGCACGCCGTGATGGGCGAGCGACACCTCGCCGGGCCGGGCTCTCAAGCCGCCGCCGACCATCGCAGCCATGGAGGCCGAATGATGCGGCGCACGGAACGGCCGCCGGTCGGTGAGCTTGCCTTCGGCCAGTTCGCCGGCGACCGAGGCGATCATCGAGACTTCGAGAAGTTCCTGGGGCGACAGCGGCGGCAGGATCGACGGCAGCCGTGCCGCCAGCATCGATTTGCCGGCACCTGGGGGGCCGACCATCATCAAATTGTGCCCGCCGGCCGCAGCCACTTCAAGCGCGCGCTTGGCGCTTTCCTGGCCCTTGATGTCGGCGAGGTCTGGCAGGTCGCGCGGCGCTGCGCGAATGCCAGGCTCCGGCCGCGACAGGACCTGCGTGCCGCGAAAGTGGTTGGCAATGGCAATCAGGCTGCGCGGCGCCAGGATGTCGATGTCCGCACCCGCCCAGGCGGCCTCGGGCCCGCTGGCCGCAGGGCAGATCAGCCCCTTGCCCTCCGCATTCGCCCCGATTGCCGCCGGTAGAGCACCTGAAACCGCCGATATGGTGCCGTCGAGCGAGAGTTCGCCGAGCACGACATAGGCTGCGAGCGCATCGCCCGGCAGCGCGCCGAGTGCTGCCATCAGGCCAAGCGCGATGGGCAAGTCGTAGTGACTGCCTTCCTTGGGCAGGTCAGCGGGCGCGAGATTGACAGTCACCTTCTTGGCCGGCATGGACAGGCCCGAGGCGTGCAGTGCCGCCTGCACCCGCTCGCGGCTTTCGGCCACTGCCTTGTCCGGCAGGCCGACGATATGCATGCCGACCTTGCCAGGCGCCACCATCACCTGCACGTCGACAGGAACCGCCTCGATGCCCTGGAACGCGACCGTGCGCACGCGCGAAACCATGCTGCCCCCTCCGCTCTGACGCCACGTGTCCCTTGGGATACGCAAAGCACGCCACCGCAATTTGGCTCATGCAGGCGCGACCCCTCGCCCGCGATCAGGTCGTGATAACTCGACGCAAGACAAGCATAGATTGCAGAGAGAAGCAAGAACAATCAGGGAACAAAATGATCTGGCAATGACGCTACCTCTCATTAACCTTGTCTTGCATTGCAGGTGCCGCAGCTGCGCCGCATAGAGAGTCTTAAGTGCTTATGCGCTAATAAAGGACGCATCATCAAAGAAGGCGATTGAGCTTCATCATGCAGCGGGGGCTGTCCAAGCAGAAGATCGGGCGGTTGGGCGTTCGCCGGCGGCGTGACGCGACCACGATAGCCGAACTCAAAGCTGAGCTGGCGGCTCAGGCTGCGCTCATCCGCACCCAAACGGCCTCGCTTGTTCATGGCCAGAAGATCTTCGACAGGTCATCGGCTGCCGCCCGGATCGGCGTATGGCAATGCAACCTTGCCGATCAGTCGCTGCACTGGACGGATGTCGTCTACGACATCTTCGATCTTCCACGCGGCTCGGCCCTCGACCGAGGCGAGACCCTGAAGTGCTACACGGCGCGGTCGGTCGAAGAGCTGCACGCGCGGCGCAGCAAGGCGATCGAAGAGCGCACCGGTTTTGAACTGGATGCCGAGATCGTGACGGCGAAGGGAAATCGCCGATGGATACGGATTACCGCGACCGTTGAGAGCGAAGACGGCGTCGCCGTGCGCATCTTCGGCATGAAGCAAGACATCACCGAAGAGAAGATCCTCGCCGACAAGACGCGCTACCTCGCCGAGTTCGACGTCATGACCGGGCTCGCCAATCGAAGCCAGTTCCAGCTGAAGCTGTCGGAACTGACCGCGAGCACCCGTGAGCGGCCCGCGCTCGGCGCGCTGCTGCTTGTCGACCTCGACGGGTTCAAGCAGATCAACGACACGTTCGGTCATGTCGTGGGTGACGAGTGCCTGAAGGAAGTGGCGCGACGGCTTCGGGATGCGTGCGTCGATGCGGAACTTGTGTCGCGGATAGGCGGAGACGAGTTTGCCGTGCTGGTTGGAGCCCATCTCGACCTGATGGCAATCTCGGAGCTCGCGCGCAGCATCATCGAACAGCTCGGCAGGCCTATCAATCATGGTGGCCAGGCGCTCAGGCTCGGTGCATCTGTCGGCATTGCGCTATTTGAGAACTGCATGCCAGCCGACCTGCACGTGCAGGCCGATACCGCACTTTATTCAGCAAAGGCAGCGGGGCGGAACACGTTCAGGATTTTCAAGGCGACTGACGCGGCAGATTTGCGCAACCCTCGCGCCGCGTGAGCGCGGATCCCTTCGTCATAGGCGGGGGTTGTTCCAGCCGGCCCAGGCTGGTACTGGAGCCGGGTATTTCAAGGCGCAAGCGCCATTCGCGAGACGAAGATGGGCACAGCCAAGTCCGCAGACAAATAGGCCGCAACAACACATCTCGACGTTGTTGCGGCAGTCTGTCCGATCATTTCCATAAGCACATGAAGTGGCAGATCGCCGCCAAATGAATCTCATTTGAGCGGATGCCTAGTCATGCCCAATCCAAACTCTCCGACGTGGAATTATTCCCTGCCAGCGGCACTGCTGCTGATGGCTCCTTTCGACATCCTGGCCTCGCTGGCCATGGACATCTACCTGCCGGTCACCCCTGCGATGCCAGGTATCCTCGACACCACGCCAGCGGTCATCCAGCTGACGCTGAGCCTGTACATGATCGTGCTTGGGCTCGGACAGATCGTGTTCGGCCCGATCTCCGACAGGATCGGCCGGCGCCCGGTGCTGATATCAGGCGCGCTGCTGTTTGGGGTGGCGTCGTTCCTGCTTGCCGGCACATCCTCCGCCGCGGCATTTGTCGCGCTGCGCGTACTCCAGGCATTGGGTGCCTCGGCCGCGCTTGTGGCGACGTTTGCCACGGTTCGCGATGTCTATGCCGAGCGGCCGGAAAGCGCTGTCATTTATGGCCTGTTCAGCGCGATGCTGGCTTGTGTGCCAGCACTTGGCCCGATCGCCGGCGCGTTGATCGCCGAGGGCTTCGGCTGGCGCGCGATCTTCATGATGCTCGGCATCCTTGCGCTAGCAGCGAAAGTGAATGCGCTGGCAAGATGGCACGAGACACGGCCAGCAAAAGCCCGGCCTTCTGGGTCTACACGCTCGGCTTCAGTGCGGCGATGGGCGCGTTCTTCGTCTTCTTTTCGACGGCCCCACGCGTGCTCATCGACCGTGCCAGTTTCTCCCAGCTCGGCTTCAGCCTCGCCTTCGCCACAGCAGCGGTTGCGATGATGGTGACCACGCGTTTCGCCAAACTGTTCGTCGCGCGCTGGGGCATCGCGGGATGCCTCGTGCGCGGCATGGCCATGCTGCTGTTCGGAGCCGCGTTGCTGGCCGCGGGGCAACTGTTTGCGGCACCGTCGTTCTCAAGCTTCGTCGTGCCGATGTGGGTGATCGCCGTCGGCATCGTCATCACGGGCTCGGTGACGGCGAATGGTGCGCTCGAGGCATTCGGCGATGTCGCGGGCACTGCGGTGGCGCTCTATTTCTGCGTCCAGAGCCTGATCGTCGGTGTCTTGGGCACGGCGCTCGTCCTCGTGCTCGATGGCGACACGGCCTGGCCGCTCGTCGCCTATTGCACGATCATGCCGGTCCTGACGCTGAGCGCCCTGCGGCTGCTGCTGATGCGGCAGCCCAAGATGCGCGAGATGGAGGCGGGCTGAGCGAAATCAGCTCCGCTTCTTCTCCACCGCGTCCCAGAACAGCGCTGCGATATCGGCGCCGCCGAACTTCTTGACCTCGCGGATGCCGGTCGGCGAGGTCACGTTGATCTCGGTCATGTAGTCGCCGATGACGTCGATGCCGACGAGGATGAAGCCGCGTTCGCGCAGTGACGGGCCGATGCGGGCGCAGATTTCGCGCTCGCGTTCGGTCAGCTCGGTCTTTTCGGCGCGGCCGCCGGCATGCATGTTGGAGCGGGCGTCGTGCTCGGCGGGCACGCGGTTGATCGCGCCGACAGGCTCGCCGTCGATCAGGATGATGCGCTTGTCGCCCTTGCGCACGTCCTTGAGATAGCGCTGGACGATGTAGGGCTCGCGGAACATCTGGCCGAACATTTCGAGCAGCGAGGACAGATTGCGGTCGGCTTCATGGAGATGGAAGATGCCCGCACCGCCATTGCCGTAGAGCGGCTTGACGATGATGTCGCCGAACTCCTTGCGGAAGGCTGCGACCTCTTGCGGATCCTTGGTGATCAGCGTTTCCGGCATCAGGTCGCCGAATTCGGTGACGAAGATCTTTTCGGGGCTGTTGCGCACCCAGGCCGGGTCGTTGACGACCAGCGTCTTGGGGTGGATGCGCTCGAGGATATGGGTGGTGGTGATGTAGTTCATGTCGAAGGGCGGGTCCTGGCGCAGCAGGATCACGTCCATCTCCGAGAGGTCGGTGCGCACCGGCTCGCCCAGCGTGAAATGGTCGCCCTTGATGTCGCGCACTTCGAGCTTTTCGATGCGGGCAAAAACCTTGCCGTCGCGCAGCGACAGCCGGTCTGGGGTGTAGTGGTAGAGCTCGTGGCCGCGCCGCTGTGCCTCGAGCGACAGCGCAAACGAGGTGTCGCCGGCGATCGAGATGGTTTCGATGTGGTCCATTTGGACGGCGATCTTGAGCGGCATGGAGGTCTCCGGCGCGGCTGGTCGATGGTGTTAACGCGGCAACCGGCCATCGGTCGCGCGCTCAGATGACGAGGATGTAGCAATTTGGCGGGCTTATGCAATGGCGGGGGTCGTTGTGGCATCGCGATGTGGCTCAAGGCGAGGCCGAAAGCACCGCCTGACGAGGCGAATCCAGCCAAGTGTGAAACCGGTTTCGACGCAGCGTCGAAATACGGACAGGCAGGCGAATTGAATACAATTCCTAAACGCTTTGCTGGCAGGGTCCTGCGACGATTCAAACATCAGCAGAACTAGAGACCAAGCATGTCATTCGGCGTCAGCCATTCGGACAGGGACACGGCGGATATGGCTTTCACCGACGCCTTGACCGGGCTCGGCAACCAGCGCCGCTTCTTCGACAAGGTCGAGCGGCTGATCGGCGACCGCGCCGAGGACCCTGCCCCGTTCACCGTCGGCATTCTCGATCTCGACGGCTTCAAGCCGATCAACGACCTGTTTGGCCATCGCGCCGGCGACGACATCCTGATCCAGGTGGCGATGCGCCTGCGCGCCGCCTGCGAGGGCCATTCGGCCGTGGCACGCATCGGCGCCGACGAATTCGCCTTCCTCTACCCGCTGGTGTTCTCCGAGGATGCAGCAGCCGAAAAGGCACGCATGCTGATCGAAATCCTGTCCGCACCTTACGATGTCGGCGAGCGCACGGCGCGCCTGTCGGCCTCGGTCGGCTGCTCGCTGTTTTATTCGGCCGACGACACCACCGAAACGCTGGTGCGCAAGGCCGAGACCGCGCTCTACCATGCCAAGCGCTCGGGCCGAGGCCGTGTCGTTGTCTATACCCGCGAGATGGAGGAAGCGGCCAAGCGCGTTACCCGCATCGAGCAGGCGCTGCGCCGCGCTGTTGCCGCTGGCGAGGTCACGCCGCATTTCCAGCCGATCGTCGATCTCAGCAGCCGCCGCACCATCGGTTTCGAAGCGCTCGCACGCTGGACCGACCGCGATCTCGGGTCCGTTTCGCCAGCCGTTTTCATCCCGATCGCCGAAGAGCGTGGCATCATCGGCCCGCTGTCGCAGCTGGTGCTGCGCAAGGCTGCGGAAGCCGCGCGCAGTTGGCCAAAGGACATGTTCTTGTCGTTCAACCTGTCGCCGTCGCAGCTTGTCGACCAGAATACCGGGTTGCACATATTGTCGATCCTTGAACGCACCGGTTTTGATCCGCGCCGTCTTGAGATCGAGATCACCGAAACCGGCCTGATGACCGATCCGGTCTCGGCGGCGAAGATCGTCGAGGATCTCAGGCGCGTCGGCATTCGTGTGTCGCTCGACGATTTCGGCACCGGCCAGTCGTCGCTCGGGCGCTTGCGCGAATTCCGCTTCGACAAGCTCAAGATCGACCGCGCCTTTGTCGCCTCGATCCTCGAGGACCGGCCGTCCGAACATATCATCCGCGCCATCCTGGCGATGTGCGAAGGCCTCGGCATGGATGTCGTTGCCGAAGGCATCGAGATGGAAGCGCAGGCCGAACGCCTGGTGCAGTTCGGCTGTGCCGGCGGGCAAGGCTATCTGTTCGGCCGTCCGGCCGACGCAGACGCGACACTCGGCTATCTCCGCGAATCCCATCGCGGCGCATCCTACGCCCGGGCGATCTGAGCGCGCCTTGCCGGCGCAGGATCAGCCGCCGGCATATGCAAAATCAGGTTCCCCTTTGTCGCGCCGCGATCTAAAAAAGTGGCGCTCCGCCTTGTCGGACAGCAAGCGTGACTGTGAGAACGATCATGATGCCATCGGCGCGATTTCCTGACCTCGAAGGCCGATCGGTGCTCATCACCGGCGGCGGCTCCGGCATCGGCGCCGCGCTGACCGAAGGCTTTGCTCTCCAGGGCGCCAAGGTTGCCTTCGTCGACATCGCGGACAAACCGAGTCGGGAGCTTTGCGACCGTGTTGAACTGGCGACCGGCAACAGACCTCTGTTCCTGCGCGCCGACCTGCGCGACATCGATGAATTGCGCAGCGCGGTGGCTGCCGCTGTCGAAGCGCACGGGCCGGTGACGGTGCTGGTCAACAACGCCGCCAATGACGAGCGCCACGAAGTCGGCGACGTCACGCCCGAAAGCTGGGACGCCAACCAGGCGGTGAACATCAGGCCGCATTTCTTCACCATCCAGGCGACAGCACCTGGTATGGCGGCCGCTGGCGGCGGCTCGATCATCAATTTCACCTCGACCTCCTACATGCTCAACATCGGCACCATGCCGGCCTATACGGCGGCCAAGGCTGCGATCGTCGGGCTGACCAAGGGGCTTGCCGGCCGCTATGGCCCCGACAGGATCAGGGTCAATGCGGTGGCGCCGGGCTGGGTGATCACCGAACGCCAGCGCGCGCTGTGGGTGACCGAAACCTCGCTCAACGAGCACATCGCCCGGCAATGCATCCCCGACATGATGCTGCCCGAAGACATGGTGGGCACGGTGCTTTTCCTGGCATCGGACGCTTCGAAAATGCTGACGGCGCAAACGCTGATCGTCGACGGAGGAATCTTGTGAGCGCAACATCCAAGGCGGCGATCGCCGCCGTCGACTGGGGCACGACGCGGCTGCGCGTCTGGCTGCTCGACGCCTCAGGTGCCGTGCTCGATGAACGCCGAAGCGACGAGGGCTTGCTCACTGCCCAGCACAAGGGTTTTGCCGCAGTGCTCGACCGCCATCTGCAGGAGATGGGCGCTCCCGCTGGCTTGCCTGCGATCATCTGCGGCATGGCCGGTGCGCGCCAGGGCTGGATCGAAGCGCCTTATGTCGATGTGCCGTCCTCGCTCAGCGATATTCTCGGCGCCGCCGTGCCCGTCCCCGGTGTCGGCCGCGACATCCGCATTGTGCCGGGGCTTGCCCAGCGCAGTGCGCGCACGCCTGACGTGATGCGCGGCGAAGAGACCCAGCTTGCCGGTGTGGCCGGTCTGATCGGTTCGGGCAGCCACCTCGTTTGCATGCCAGGCACGCATTCGAAATGGGTCATCGCCGAGGCCGGCGCAATTTCTGGCTTCGGCACCTGGCCGACCGGCGAGATGTTTTCGGTGCTGTCTCAGCATTCGATCCTGCGCCATTCGATCGGCGACAAGCCGGCTGCGGTTGCGCCTGACAATCAGGTGTTTCGCGACTGGTGCCAGGAGGCGCTGTTCGACGGCGACATCGGCGCCCGGCTGTTTGGCATCCGTGCCGCCGGTCTTTTGAACGGGCTGAACCCAGACGATGCGGCGGCGGCACTTTCGGGCTTGTTGATCGGTGCCGAGATCGCCTCGGCTGTCAGGCGTTTTGGCCGGCGCGGCGCACCGGTGATCCTCGTGTCGGGATCGCTGGGCGCGCTCTACGCCGAAGCCATGGCCCTCGACGGTATCGCGGTGACGATCGCCGATGCGGATCAAGCCGTGCTGGCGGGCCTGGTGGCGGCGGCGCGGCGCAACAAGATGTTGCCTGGGGGAGCAGCCCAATGACCATGACAGCGCCCTTCCCCAGACTTGGCCGTGGACTGGTCGCCATCCTGCGCGGGTTGAAGCCTGAAGAAGCGCTTGATGTCGGCCGCGCGGTCTTCGACGCCGGCATCGAGGCGATCGAGGTGCCGCTCAATTCGCCGGACCCGTTCCGCTCGATCGAGCTGTTGGCCAAGGCGCTGCCGCAGGCGCTGGTCGGCGGCGGCACGGTGGTATGGGGCAAGGATGTCGACCGACTCAACGATGCTGGCGGGCGCCTGCTGGTCAGCCCCAACATCGACGCCGAGGTCATGGGGCGTGCAGCCGCGCACAAGATGGTGACGATGCCGGGTGTGTTCACCCCCACCGACGCGTTTCTGGCGCTGCGGCTTGGCGCATCGGCACTGAAGTTTTTCCCGGCCAGCGTGCTTGGTACCGGCGGCATTTCAGCGATCCGCGCCGTGCTGCCCAAGGAGACGCAGGTCGGCGTCGTCGGCGGCGTGTCGGAGGCCGATTTCGCAGCCTATGCCAAGGTCGGCGTGCAGCTGTTCGGGCTCGGCTCCAGCCTCTACAAGCCCGGCATGAGCGCTGCCGACGTCGGGGCGCGTGCGCAGGCCGCAGTGGCCGGCTGGGATGCCATCGGCAAGGGAGCGTGAGATGGCTGCTGTGATCCTTTCCGACGAGGCCTGTGAGCTCGGCGAAGGGCCGACCTACGATCCCGCCACCGACACGCTCTACTGGTTCGACATCCTGGCCAACCGCATGCTGGAAAAGAAGCTGTCGGGCGGAGCGACCAAGGTGCACCAGTTTAGCGAACGGGCAAGCGCTCTCGCCACGATCGACGGCGAACGCCAGCTGCTTTTGACCGAGACCGGCCTGCATATCCGCGATGCCGCGACCGGCAAGCTGAGCCTGAATATGTCGGTCGAGGCATCCAACCCGGCGACGCGTTCCAACGATGCGCGGGTCCACCCCTGCGGTGCGCTTTGGTTCGGCACCATGGGCAAGAAGGCCGAGGCGGGCGCGGGCGCCATCTACTGGTATTTCCGGGGCGAGCTCAGGCTGCTGTTCCCGGCGATCAGCATCCCCAACTCGATCTGCTTCAGCGCCGACGGCAAGACCGCCTATTACAGCGATACGGCGACCAATCTGCTCTATCGCCTGGACTGCGATCCCGACACCGGCCTGCCGCTGGGCGACCCCAAACTGTTTGTCGACCGCCGAGGCGACAAGGGCGGCATCGACGGCTCCGTTGTCGACCGCGACGGCGTGCTGTGGAATGCCAGCTGGGGCGGCGGCCGTGTGGACGCCTATGCGCCCGACGGCAGCGTGCTGCGCTCTGTGCCGGTGCCAGCGTCGCAGGTGTCATGCCCAGCCTTCGTCGGTGCTGCCGCCGACCGGCTGGTGGCGACCTCGGCCTGGGAAGGAATGGATGACGTCGCACGTGGCGCCGACCCGCATGCCGGCAAGACATTTCTGCTCGACATAGCGGTCAACGGGCGGCACGAGCCCAACGTTCTGATCTGAGATTTGTCGCCAAGGCTGTCGTCCAGGCGATGGCAACAGGTCGGTTTTCCGGCAAGCCCGGCGCTGGCTTGATGCGATTGTCGAGCGATGCCAGCGCTCCCATGCGTCGGCGCGCACATGACAGCAGGACAATCGCCGATGACTGGGCCAAGACCGACGCTTATCCTTGTCCATGAACCGGAGCGCGCTTGCCTCGACAGGCTTTTGGCCGATGGTTTTGCCCGCAAGGCGGCGACCGAGATATCATCCTATCTGGCGCAGTCGACCGATCTGGCGCCCGAGTTCGGAGCGCTCGCCGAGGCCTGTGCGCGACGCGGGTTCGATTTTCGTGCCGTCGAGCTCGACGATGCGGCGGAGGTCCTGGCGGCCTGCGACCGCAAGACAAGCCTTGTCTGGACGCTGACCGACGGCATCGCCTATTTCCGCGGCGGGGCAGCACCCGCACTCGCTCGCCTCAATGGGCTTGCCACCATCGGCGCCGACGATTCCTTGTTTGCGCTGTGCCAGGACAAGTTCCGCGCCGGTGCGGTGCTCGCTGCACTCGGCCTGCCGGTGCCACAGGCGGGGCTTGCACGCGGCGGCAAATGGCTGGTCGAGCCACCGGTCTCGTCCTCAGGCTATTTCGTCAAGCCGAACCGGCTCGGCGCCAAGATCGGCATCTGGGAGGATTCGCGCTGCCGCGTGGCGGAAGAAGCGCTTGGGCTCGGTCGACGGGTGTTCGATGCCTATCGTGACGACGTCATCGTGCAGCCCTATCTGGCGGGCCGCAACGTGCGGGCGAGTTTTCTCGCCGTCGACCCCGGTGCCGGGCCGGAAGCGCTGGGCATCGTCTTTGTCGATTCAGGCGGCGATTTCCAGACCATGGCCGACAGCATGGCGCTTTACGGCGATACGGGCGCGGCCGCCAAGGGTGCTGGCCACTATGCCGAACCGGAACTGGTGCGTGTCGCCTCGGTGCAGCCGGGCGCGGCCGAAATCATCAGGCAGATTGCAGCGAAGCTGATGGCCGGGCTCGGCCTGCGCGACGTCTTTTCGCTCGATTTCCGCGTCGAGGCCGACGACACCGTGCATCTCATCGAATTCGAGGTCTGCCCCGGCCTGCCCTGCTTCGATTTCCGCGCCTATTGCCGGGCCGAATGGCAGCTTGGCCTCGCTGACGCGATGGCCGAGACGGCGGCGCGCCGTCTACTTCGGTAATCTTTTACCGCGTCAGCTCTGGCGTTCCATGCACACGGACGTATGTCCGGACTGGATGAAGCCGATCTGCTGGGCGGCACCCTTGGACAGGTCGAGCACGCGTCCCTTGATGAAAGGGCCACGGTCGTTGACGCGCACAATGACGCTTTTGCCGTTTCTCTGGTTGGTCACCTTGAGCTTGGTGCCGAAGGGAAGCGAACGATGCGCTGCGGTCATGGCCGATGGATTCATGCGCTCGCCCGAAGCTGTCTTCGAGTTCAGAGCGTACCAGGATGCACCGCCGCATTGGGCCGAGGCGGTACCGGTGGAGGCTAGAAACATCATGCTGGCGGCAATGGCGGCCGCCGCGATCGCGGGCTTGGCGTTCTTCATCTTCTGGTTAACACTCCGTTGATTGTACACACGGAGCGGTTTCAACCTAAATGTGGCAGCGAATGGGGCAACCTTCGGGCGGTTCCATGACGAGCGCACACGTTTGGAGTCTCTGGGTAACAGTCTGTCAGAGTCAAAGTGCCCGGCGTAAGGAATATTTTCACACTTGCAGCCGCCGGGCGCAGGTGATCGGGAGATCAGTAGAATCTATGTGTACAAAGTAACTGTCGGAAATACTTCCCAAGGTTCGCGGATTCCAAGCTCTGGCAAGGCGTTCTGGGATCTTCAATCGAAGTGGATTGTCGTGATGAGAATCGCAGGCAATATATTCGCCGGGCTCGCTGCCGTGCTCGGCGCGGTCTGGATGCTCCAGGGCGCAGGCTGGCTCGGCGGCAGCTTCATGACCGGGCAGACCAGGTGGTTCTGGATCGGGCTTGCAACCACGCTAGCCGGTTGTGCCGGCCTGTTGTGGCTCCATCGCCACCGACGCGGATGAGAGACGGCCTGTCCCTGCTTCGTGACGGGAGCAGTCCTTCTTCGTCATTGAACTTATTGCGTTTTTTTGAGATAATGCTGCCAGTGCGAAGAACGCCCGACTGAGGAGTTCGATAGGCACGCACACATAGTCCTCACGGGCGCTCGAGCTTAACTCGAACGTAACCGAAGAGGATTTTTATCATGGCAACCCTTGAGAAAATGGCTCCCGCTGGCCTCATGACACACCGGCGCTGGGAGGACATCGCGTCGATGATCCTCGGCGTCGCGATCATTGCCTCGCCCATGCTGCTCGGCAATGCCGGCATGCCCAAAATGGTGGCGGTCACAGCGCTTGTGGGCGCCGCCGTCGTGGTGCTCGCCGGCCTGGAGCAGGTCTTCCTGCGGCGCTGGGAGGAATTCCTGTCGCTGCTGTGCGGCGCTTGGATGATCATCTCGCCATTCTTCTTCCAGTATGGCGGCGCGCTGCGCAGCTGGCACATAGGCCTTGGCATCGCAGTGGCGGCACTGGCCGTGCTGGAACTCTGGCAGGATCGCAACCGCAACCTTGAGGCATGATGCATCGCCGAGAATGACCCTGGCCCCGGGGTTTGGGGTCAGCTTTATGCTCAGGTCGAAGCTTGTCCGACTGGTCCTGGCATCGTTGACCTGGATCGGCCCGATTGATGCGGCGCTCGCGATAGACGACAGGGATGCGTTGAAATCAGGCAACAAAAAAAGCCCGGTGAAAACCGGGCTTTTTTTGAGTGTTTCTCGACAGCACGGAGCTATCTGAAACAGGAAACTGGTGCCCAGAAGAGGACTCGAACCTCCACGCCTCGCGGCACACGGACCTGAACCGTGCGCGTCTACCAATTCCGCCATCTGGGCTGGTGGCGGTGATGTAAGCGGGCGAAGCGACTGTGTCAACGCGCTTTTTCAGCTTTTGCCGACGAATGCTGCGACGAGTTGGAATTGTCGCATTCAAGCACGCCGCATGACGTAGGGGCAGTCGGCATATCGAAGCCGACGAAGGGTAGGGAGCCGCGAATCCGCAGCTCCCTTATCGGCTTACGCCAGCACTTCCTTGGAAGCGACGGTCGAATCAGCGTTGAGCTTGTAGACGATCGGCACGCCGGTCCCGAGTTCGAGCTTGACGATGTCCGGACCCGAAATGCCTTCAAGCGCCATGATCAGCGCTCGCAGCGAATTGCCATGCGCTGCGACCAGCACCGTGCCGCCGCGCAGCACGTGCGGCTGCATGTCGTGCATGTAGTAGGGCCACACGCGCGCGCCGGTGTCCTTGAGGCTCTCGCCGCCGGGAGGCGGGGTGTCGTAGGAGCGGCGCCAGATATGGACCTGCTCCTCGCCCCACTTGGCGCGGGCATCGTCCTTGTTGAGGCCGTTGAGGTCGCCATAGTCGCGCTCGTTGAGCGCCTGGTTGCGGATGGTCTTGAGATCGCTCTGGCCGGTGGCGTCGAGGATGTACTGGCAGGTCTTTTGCGCACGCATCAGGGCCGAGGTGTAGGCGATGTCGAACTTCAGTCCTCGCGCCTTGAGCTTCTGGCCAGCGGCCTTGGCTTCGGCGGTGCCCTGTTCGGTCAGGTCGACGTCGCGCCAGCCGGTGAACAGGTTCTTCAAGTTCCATTCGCTCTGGCCGTGACGGACGAGCACGAGAGTTCCGGACATTTTTGCTCCCTTGAGATTGAGATGATGAGGCTGGATTGGGTTGACTACAGGCCGAGCACGTCGCGCATCGAGTAAAGCCCAGGCTTGCGGCCATGCGCCCATAGCGCTGCCTTGACGGCGCCGCGGGCGAAGATGGTGCGGTCCTCGGCCTGATGCGACAAGGTGATGCGCTCGCCTGTGCCGGCCAAGATAACGGAATGATCGCCGACGACCGAGCCGCCGCGCAGCGCGGCAAAGCCGATCGTGCCCGCCTCGCGCACGCCGGTGTGGCCGTCACGCACGCGCACGCTCTTCTCGGCCAGCGCGATCTTGCGGCCTTCGGCCGCCGCCTCGCCGAGCAGCAGCGCCGTGCCCGAAGGCGCGTCGACCTTGTGACGGTGGTGCATTTCAAGGATTTCTATGTCGAAGTCGCTGGGTCCGAGCGCCTGGGCGGCCTTTTCGACCAGCACCGCAAGCAGATTGACGCCGAGGCTCATATTGCCCGACTTGACGATGGTGGCATGGCGGGCGGCAGCAGCGATCCTGGCGTCGTCTTCGGGCGAACAACCGGTGGTGCCGATGACATGGGCAATGCGCGCCTGTGCGGCGTAGCCGGCGAATTCGACGGTTGCAGCCGGGACGGTGAAATCGAGCACGCCGTCGGCCTTGGCGAAGGCGGCCAGCGGATCATCGGTGATCTCGACATTGATGATGCCGATGCCGCTGAGTTCGCCGGCGTCCTTGCCGAGATGCGGCGAGCCGCTACGCTCGATGGCGCCGACGACACGCACGCCCTCCATGGCGTGGATGGTGCGCAACAGCACCTGACCCATTCGCCCGGCGGCACCGACCACCACAAGACCCATGTCGCTCATTGTCAGCTCCTTGCGGCGTCTTCAAACAGGCAGCCCTGTCGCTGCGCGAAAACTGCGCCCCTCATAAAGCATGACGTGCGAAGGGGAAACCGCCTTTTGGTAGCTAGAGGCGCCAGCGCCGGTCGCCGGTCTCGACGCCGAACAGTTCTGGCGTACGGGCGTAGGCTGCGAGGCCGGCAAGGGCCGCCAGCGGGTGGGTGATGACATAGACCGGCATCGAGGCCATTAGCTCGCGATGCGGTGCCTTGTCTTCAAAGGCCTCGCGGAAGTTGCCCTGTTTCAATGCCGGCACGATCTTCTGGGCAATGCCGCCGGTGAGGTAGACGCCGCCCTTACTCTTGAACACCAGCGCCAGGTCGCCGGCAGTACGTCCAAGGCAGGTGACGAAGATGGAAAGGGCTTCTTCGGCAATCACGTCGCTGCCGGCAAGCGCAGCGGCGGTGACTTCAGCCGGCTGGGTGAGGGTGGGGGCCTTACCGTCGGCCGTGGCCACGGCGCGATAGGTGTTGACCAGGCCGCGTCCACACAGGATCTGCTCGCCCGAGATGCGGCCTTCGAGCTTTTCGAGATGCGGGAAGACCTCGAAATCGCGCGCGCTGCGGGGACCGAGATCCATGTGACCGCCTTCGCCGGGAATGGGGATCCAGCGACCAAGCGCATGGACCAGGCCGGCGACGCCAAGGCCGGTGCCAGGACCGAGCACGACGCGGCCAGCACCCTCTTCCGGCTCGCCGCCACCGATCTTTTCCATGTGCTCGTCGCCGAGTGCCACGACAGCCAGCGCCTGCGCTTCGAAATCGTTGAGCACGAGGATGTCGACGAGACCAAGCGTCGAAAACATCTGCCGGGGACGCACCACCCAGGGACAGTTGGTGAGCGCGATCTCCTCGCCCTCGACCGGCCCGGCAACGGCCAGAACCGCCGAACGCGGCTTGACCGGCGCGCCGTCGAGGACAGCGAGAATGGCGTCGTCGATGGTGGCATAATTGGCGGTCTGGACGATGCGCGGTTCGCCGGCGTCCTTGTCGGCGCTCTCGACGATGGCAAAGCGCGCATTGGTGCCGCCGATATCGCCGATCAGGATCGGGAAGGGGAGAGCCTGCGCTTGCTCGCTTGGATGTGACATGCTCGGCTCCGTCCCCACGTCGGCGTTCAGCCGTTCTCTTGGTTTTCCAGCATGATCTCGGCCGTCGCCCGATTCAACGCCATGGGAATGTCGTAGACGATGGCGAGCCGCATCAATGCCTTCACATCGACGTCATGCGGCATCGGCGTCAGCGGATCAACGAAGAAAATCAAGAGGTCGATCCTGCC
Organism: Aminobacter sp. 01T433; assembly: GCF_056398585.1. Taxonomy (NCBI): domain Bacteria; kingdom Pseudomonadati; phylum Pseudomonadota; class Alphaproteobacteria; order Hyphomicrobiales; family Phyllobacteriaceae; genus Aminobacter; species Aminobacter sp. 01T433. Next base: position 138,206 of record NZ_JBFTPR010000010.1, on the reverse strand, counting down.
CTCGCTGATCAGCGCGCCGATCTGCTGGTCACCGCCGAGCGGACCACTTTTCAGCGGCGTCAGGTTGAGGCCGGGGCAGGCCGCCAGCACGCGCTGGCCGGTGGTGCCGGTGGCAACGATATGACAGGTCATAAGGAAGTCGGCATGAGCGCCCGTGAAGGCGACCATGTCGTCTTTCTTCTCATCATGGGCGATCAGTGCGAGACGCAAGGCTGGTGTCACTCGTAAGACGCCCCGACAGGTTAAATCGGTTGAAATCCATAAACGGATTTCCGCGACATGGGAAGCGGGTCGGCGCGCCTGCCGCTTTGCTGGATCAGTTGTTCGTCGGTCGAGGACGCGGCAAGGGGATGTCCACTGAAGGCCTGGGCGCGAAGGCGTTGGCGGCAGCCGACGCGCCGCCGGACTGTGAAATCACCGGCTTGCCCGGCGCCACCGCCTCGGGCTCTGGAGCAGCGACCACAGCCGTAGGCGCGCCTTTGCCACGGAACGTGACGGCCGCTTCTGAAGCCGGCGAGGGCGCATTGAGCACGGCAACGCATTGCTTGGGCAGGCTGGCCATCGTCATGACGTCTCGCGCCTTGGGCTTTTCTGGGCCCGTAGCCGGACGCCAGGGCTCTTCGGTGAACCACCAGGCAAGCGACTTGTCACAGCCGTCGCCGCGCGGCGTCGGATCCTGCTCCTTGCAGCCCATAGAGCCCGGCTGGCAGCCGATGCGGATGTGGAAATGGTAATCGTGGCCCCAGAAGGGCCGAACCTTGCGCAGCCACGAGCGGTCTCCGGTGACGGTCTCGCAAAGTTTCTGCTTGATGCCGGGATTGACGAGGATGCGTTCAACCTCGGGATAGCTCGCGGCGCGCTCAAGCAGCCGCGCATGCGCTGGCGTCCAGCGCTTTTCGATGACCCGGTGGGTCTTTTCGTTGACCATCGAGACAGCGCTCATGTTTTCGCGCTCGCTCGCCGTAAGCCGGTGATCGGGCATGGGCGTGAACCAGATGTCGGCGTCAAGGCCGATCTGGTGGGAAGCGTGGCCTGTCAGCATCGGGCCGCCGCGCGGCTGCGAGATGTCGCCGATCAACAGGCCGGGCCAGCCGTCTGCGGTGGCGTCGCGCGACAGCTTTTCGATCAGCGAAATCATCGCCGGATGGCCCCAGCGTCGGTTGCGCGACAGGCGCATGGCCTGCCAGGTCGGTCCATCGGTGGCAATCGCCACGCCGCCGGAGAAGCAGCCCTTGGAGTAGAAGCCGTAGGAATGCGCAGCGATCGCCGCCGGCAGCTTCTTGGCGCCAAACAGGTCCTTCGCCAGCTCAGCGGCACTTGCCGCCTGCATGTCGATGCCGACAAGCCCAAGCGTTGCCGCGACCATGAGAAGCCGCGCTGCCTTGCCCAGAAATCTGCTGAATGATGTCGTCATTGGAGTCCGATCCTCTCCACGAGCTTGGGCCGCTACGGTTACCGAATGGTAAATATTGACCCCTCGCCCCCTTATTTCGCCGCTTGGCACACCCGGTCAGGTCTGCCGCATCGGGCTGCGCCTGTCGGCCTCGCCTTCGCCGCGCCAGCTGCCGTCAGCCCACATGCTGTCCAGTGCCGCACGGTAGTTGGGCAGCCGGAATTGATAGCCCAGCGCCTTGATCGCGGTGTTGGCGACGCGCTTGTTCTCGCCATAGAAAGACCGCGCCATGGGCGAAAGTTGGGCAGTCTCGAACGGAATTTCAGGCGGCGGTGCTGCACCCATCAGGTCAGCGGCATAAGCGACGACATCCTGGGGTGGCGCGGGCTCATCGTCGGTGACGTTGAAGACCCCGCCATAATCGCCATCGCCGAGAAACCACAGCGCGCCTGATATGTCGTCGACATGGATGCGGTTGAACACCTGTCCCTGCTTGACCAGGCGCTTGGCGGTGCCGTTTTCGAGATTGACGAAGGCGTTGCGCCCAGGGCCGTAGATGCCCGACAGGCGCAGGATCGCGACCGGCCGTCCGATCGCTTCGCCAAGCTCGTGCCAAGCCTGCTCGGCGGCGAGCCGCATCGAGGAACGGTCGGGCTTCGGCCGACATGTCGCGGTCTCGTCGATCCAGGCGCCACCATGGTCGCCATAGACGCCGACGGTGGAGAGATAACCGATCCAGCGCAGCAGTGGCATGCCGTGAGCGATCGCCTCGCGAGCGGCATTCAGCACCGGGTCGCCGTCATCGCCGGGTGCGGCTGAGACCACGAGATGGGTGGTTACGGCCAGTTGCGCCCTGACTTCAGGGGTCAGCTGTCCGTCGAAGACAAAAGGCTCGATGTCAGCTGCTTCGAGGCCCGCGAATTTGTCCGCCGAGCGCGTGGTGCCGGCGATGCGAACGCCGTGTGGGCGCATGCGGGCGAATGCCTTGCCGGAGTAGCCGGCGCCGAAGATGAATATTTTCTGCTCGGTCATGCCTGCGTCCGTGCGGGTTCGACTTGCGTAAGCTGCCACTCGGCAATCACGTCGTCTTCGGTTTCGGTCTTCAGAGCCTGTTGCGCAAGAGCCGAAAACGTCTCGCCCGGCACAAGCCGCGACAGCGCCCAGATGGCGGCACCGCGCACCAAAGGCGAGGGGTCGGCGAGCAAAGCCCGGCAAGGCTCGATCAAGGTGGCGTCAGCCGAATTGCCCGATGCAATCAGCACGTTGCGGATAAAACGATCGCGGCCGATGCGCTTGACCGGCGAGCCGGAGAAGAAAGCGCGGAAGGTCGCATCATCAAGTGCGAGCAGCTCGGCGAGGCGCGGCTCGCGCAGGTCGTCGCGGGCCGCGAGTTTTTGCTCGGACGCGGCCTGGGCAAACTTGTTCCACGGGCAGGCGGCAAGGCAATCGTCGCAGCCATAGATACGGTTGCCGATCTTTGGGCGGAATTCGAGCGGGATCGGCCCCTTGTTTTCGATGGTGAGGTAGGAGATGCAGCGCCGCGCATCGAGCCTGTAGGGCGCAGGAAACGCGTCGGTCGGGCAGGCGTCGAGGCAGGCGCGGCAGGAGCCGCAATGGTCGACCTCGGCGGCGTCGGGTTCAAGCTCGGCGGTGGTGAAGATAGTACCCAAAAACAGCCAGGAGCCGAACTCGCGGCTGACCAGATTGGTGTGCTTGCCTTGCCAGCCAAGCCCCGCCGCCTCGGCCAAGGGTTTTTCCATCACAGGGGCGGTGTCGACAAACACCTTCACGTCGCCGCCGGCGCGGGCGACGATCTTGCCGGCGATCTCCTTCAGCCGGCCCTTCATGACGTCGTGATAGTCGCGGTTGCGGGCATAGACCGAGATCGCAGCACGGTCCTTGTGGGATAGGAGGTCGCGCGGGTCGCTGTCGGGCCCATAATTCATCGCCAGAACGATGATCGAGCGCACGTCTGGCCACAAAACGGATGGTTCGCTGCGGCGCTCCAGCGTTTCGGCGATCCAGCCCATGGAGCCGTGCAAGCCTTCATCGACGAACTGGGCAAGGCGGGCAGGGGCCAGCGGAATGGCGTTTGGGCGCGTGACCGCGACGGCGGCGAAGCCGGCGCGTTTGGCTTCGCGCTCGATCAGCTGGCGCAGCGCCGTATCAGAAATCGAGGTCCGCATAATGCGATGCCGGTGTCAGGCCACGTACCCGGTCGGTGAGCAGGGGCCGGAAGGATGGCCGCGACTTGACCCTGGTGTACCATTCGCGCGCCGAGGAATATTCGCGCCATTCGATCTCGCCGAGATAGTCGAGCACCGAAAGCGAGGCGGCGGCGGCAAGGTCGGCATAGGTAATACGTGGCCCTGCGAGCCAGTGACGCGTGCCGGCAAGCCAGTTGGTGTATTTCATGTGCTGGCGGATGTTGGCACGGGCCGCACGGATCGCGGCTGAATCGGGCGAACCACCGCCTGCCGATTCGGGCATATGCGGCTTCAGCACCCGCTCGCGCACCAGATGCCGGGTGACTTCGCTTTCGGTCTTGGTCAGATACCAGTCGGTGAGGCGGCGGATTTCGGCGCGCTCCATCGGGTCTTCGGCGAACAGCCTGCGCTCGCGCTTCAGTACGCCGCGCGTCTCGTCGATATATTCGGAAATGATCATCGCGCCGACGATCGGCACGTCGCCTTCAGCGAGCAGAACCGGCAGCGTGCCGGCCGGATTGAGCGCCAGGAATTCCTTGCGCCGCGTCCACGGCTTCTCTTCGATCAGCGCCAGCTCTTCGCCATACTCGCCAAAAGCCAGGCGGACAAAACGGCATGTCGCGAACATTGGGTGATGGAAAAGCGTCAGCATGGTCCTGCGAAATTTCGTGATCGGTAGCGCTCTGGCGAATCGGTTGCCGCGCCGCTAGAGCTTCTGGACCCGGCTCGCCGGGCTCTCGGGCGAACCGACCTATAGGGTGAGTTCCGCCCTATGACAAGCAATCGCGAATGAACCACCTCGCGGGGACTGGAATGGATAGCCAGACAATCGTCAATGCACTGCTGCTCGGCTTGCTCGAGGGGCTCACGGAATTCATCCCGGTTTCCTCGACGGGCCACATCCTGCTCGCCGGGCATTTCCTCGGTTTCAACTCGACCGGCAAGACCTTCGAGATCCTGATCCAGCTTGGCGCCATCCTGGCCATCTTGTCGGTCTATTGGGCGCGGCTGTGGCGAATGCTGATCGATCTGCCCCGCGACCCTCAGACGCAACGCTTCGTTGCGGGCATCCTGATCGCTTTCCTGCCGGCGGCGATCATCGGCGCTGTGGCGCATGATTTCATCAAGACGGTGCTGTTTGAATCGCCGAAGCTGATCTGCACCATGCTGATCCTCGGCGGCATCGTGCTGTTGTTCGTCGACAAGCTCGACCTCAAGCCACGCTACGGCGACGTCACCAAGTTTCCGCTGTCGGTCTATCTCAGGATTGGCCTGTTCCAGTGCCTGGCGATGATCCCCGGCACCTCGCGCTCGGGTGCGACGATCGTCGGCTCGCTGCTGATGGGCGTTGAAAAGCGCGCGGCGGCGGAGTTCTCGTTCTTCCTCGCCATGCCGACCATGGTCGGGGCGTTCGCCTTCGACCTTTACAAAAACCGCGACATTCTTTCGGCGTCCGACCTGCCGGTGATCGGCATCGGCTTCCTCGCCGCGTTCATCACCGCACTGTTTGTCGTGAAGCACCTGCTCGATTACGTCTCGCGCAACGGCTATGCGCTGTTTGGCTGGTGGCGCCTGCTGGTCGGCGGCGTCGGCATGATCGCACTGCTGGTGTGGGGCTAACGCCCCTTTGCCCCGCCATTGGTCGCGAGCCAGATGACGTGGCGGGCGCCGCTCTTGCCGTTGGCGCGGACCTTGACCTCCTCGACGGCAAAGCCGCAGACTTCAAGGCGCCTGGTGAAGCTGCGGTCGGGGCCTTGCGACCACACGGCCAGTATTCCCCCCGGACGCAATGCCGCGCGGGCTGCATCAAGTCCGGCGTGGCTGTAGAGGCTGTCATTGGCCTTGCGTGACAGCCCTTCCGGGCCGTTGTCGACATCGAGCAGGATCGCATCATAGGTCGCCTTGGCCGCCGCGATGACGCGGCCGACATCGCCCTCGACGATCTCGACGCGCGGGTCGTCCAGGCAACCGGCAAAAACCTCCGCCATCGGGCCACGCGCCCAGGCGACCACCTCAGGCACCAGTTCGGCAACGACGATGCGGGCATTGGCGCCAAGCACGGCCAAGGCGGCGCGCAGCGTAAAGCCCATGCCAAGACCGCCGATCAGCATCTGCGGCCGGGCGCGGTCGCGGATGCGCTCCGACGTCAGCGTCGCCAGCGCCTTTTCCGAGCCGCTGAGACGGCTGTTCATCAGCTCGTTGGTGCCGAGCATGATCGAGAATTCATGGCCGCGCTGCTTCAGGCGCAGCTCCTCGCCGCCACCGGGAATCTTTGCGGTGTCGAGAACGGACCAGGGAATCATCGGCAACTCTTGGATTGGGAGATCATTTCGCGCTCCCTAGCATAAAAATGCCCGACGGCAGAAAGGTCCGCCTAAACCTTCTCCCAGCCGTCATGTTCGCCGGCGCGGAAAATCGCGTCGATGGCTTTCTGGTTGAGCACCGATTCCTCAAGCGAGAAGACGTGGTCCTTGCCGCCTTGTGCTGCGCGCACAAAGGCCTCGACCTCGAGCCGGTATTGCTGCGCTCCGGGGAAGCGGAACACGGTTGCTTCATTGTGGCCGGCGTTGTGGAGTTCGACGCGGTGATGGTCGTAGAGGCCGGCATTGAAGGGCGAGTGGATTTCGATGAAACCCTTGTCGCCGTGGAAGACCATCAGCTGGCGATTGGCGAGCTGGGTCGAGAGATAAAAAGACAGCTCGAAATCGCCGAAATCGGCGCGCACGCTGGAATAGATGTCGGTGCCGAATTTCTTGTCGCGCTCGATGCTTGCCTGCACCCGCACCGGCTCCTTGCCGGTCGAAAATCGCGTTGTGACCGTCGGGTAGACACCGATGTCGGGCAGGGCGCCACCGCCAAGGTCGAGCTGGTTGCGCATGTTGTTGGGGTCGACGTTGAAATAGGAAAACGCACCCTGGACATGCTTGAGCTTGCCGATGGCGCCGGACGCGATCAGATCGCGTACCTTGAGCCATTGCGGGTGGTAGGTGACCATGAAGGCTTCGGAGACAACCACCTTCTTGCGGTCGCGGATGGCGATCAGCGGGGCGATGTCGTCCGCCTTGAGCGCCAGCGGCTTTTCGACCAGCACATGCTTGCCGGCTTCGGCAGCTTTTGCCGCCCATTCCAGATGCTGCGAGGTAGGCAGCGGGATGTAGACGCCGTCGACCGCATCGGAAGCCAAAAGCTCGTCATAGGAGCCGAAAGCGTGGCGCGCGCCAAAGCGGTCGGCCAGCGCCTTGGCCTTGGCGATGTCGCGGCTGGCGATGGCTGCGACCACGCCATTGTCAGAATCGGCGATCGCCGGCAGCAGCTGCTCACGGCCGATCTTGGCTGTCGAAAGTACGCCCCAACGAAACATCTCGCCTCCGATACTTGAATTCGGCCCTGGCGGCCGCCAACCCGAACTGTGCGCAAAAGGGGCGAAAAATGCCAGCAGAGATTGGGACGGTCAGGCGCGGCGGGCCGCGAAACTCATCTCGAAATCGACGATGTTGGAATAGAGCGGCGTGCCGACGTCCATGCCATAACGCGAGCGCAGCACCTTGCCGCTGACATGGAAATGAAGCTGCCCGTTCTTCAAGCCCTGCAGCTGTGCCTCAAACTTCTCGGTCGAGGTACGGCCGCGCGCCGTCAGCTGTCCGGTGACAACAGCCGAATTGTCGCCGGTACGCTGCACCGACGTCGAGCGGAAGGTGATCTGGCGCGAATTGGCGGCATCGAAGACAGCGTCCGACCTCAGGAACGCATCAACGCGGACTTCACCCGTGCCGACACTGTCGGGATAGATGGTGATGTCGACCTTCGAACGGCCAATATCGCCACCATCGATGCTGATGCTGCCCGAGAAATGACCAAAGGCACCGTTCAACCCGCCACCACCAACCTTGCCGATGACAAAACGGATACTCGAACCATTGGCGGAGATGGCATAGTGCCCGGCAGCATCCGACAGTGCCACCGCCGAATCGGTAGTGCCGATCAGACCAAGTGCCAAGAAGCTTGCAACGCCAAGAACACGCAAAGACATCTCATCATACTCCCTGATGGCGCGGCTCGCTGGCCACGCACGGAACCAACGAATCGGTGGGGGCGGCTATTCCGGCTTGCGCGCGCGGCTGGCGACAAAAGGCGAAATCATCCTGACCAACACGACGTCGCGCAGCCAGAAATGGTGGCGCAGGGCCGCCAAAATGTGCAGCACGACCAATGCGATGGCAGCATAGGCCAGCCATTTGTGGCTGAAGATCCAGAAGTTCTCCGCCTGCTCGGAAACCCCAAGCGGCAGATTGGGCATCAGGAACAGGTTGAACGGCATGGAGGGGACTTCCAGCACCGACACGGAAACCAGCGCCCAGCCCGACAGCGGCACCACAAGCTGCGCCGCATAGAGCAGAAAATGCACCGCTGGGGCCGCAGCGCGCTCGGCCGGGCCGACCTCGTCGGGCAGTTCGGGGCTCAGATTGGCGAGCCGCCAGCCGATGCGGATGAGAACCAGCCCAAGCAGCAGGAAACCAAAGGATTTATGCAGCTGGATCAGTTCGAAAGCGGTGCGCTGGCTGGCGATGCGAGTCATCGTCCAGCCAAGGACAAACTGGCCGATGAAGATCAGCCCGATCAGCCAATGAAGGACGATCGCGGCCCAGCCGTAACGCGTGGTCGTGTTGCGCAGCATGGAAGACATCTCCCATGCACAACGAATTCTAGGCGCGATTCATCCAGCCAGTCATGGAAAAGCCGGCCGGCTGCTCACCAATCAGCGACCGAAACTTCGGGCCACATCTGCTTTACGCGCCGACCCTTGGTTTCGTGCGTGAGGCGATTGTCGTGACGATGGTTCGGCAACACGCGGAACGAAAAGATGTCGTCCAGGCCGAACGGGGCGCAAAGTTCGGGCGTTCCGTCGAGCGCCAGGCGCAGCCCCACTGCATGGGTGCGTGATGCGAAATGTTCGAGGGATTCGGCGCTCGACAGGAAGCGCGCGCGCGGAGAACCGAAATGCTGCTCGAACCAGAGATGAACCCGCGCCTGGTTGCGGATTTCAACCGGCAGCGGCAGGTCCGTAAACATCTCCGCGCCTTGCCGGATCGCAGCGTCCTCAGCCTCCCATGAGAGGTCCGAGCCGTCGAAATAAAACAGGTCGACATCCTTGATGCCGTAGCCGGCGGGGCGGCTAGTCAGATGGTTCCAGATGCTGTTGTAGAGCGCGCCCGAAACGATCATCCATTGCGGCAAGGCCAACCTTGCAGCCCCTTCGAGCGCCCCGCGAACCAGCGGATCGGCCAGAAGTATGTCAAAAAAGGCCTGCCGTTGCGCTTCGAACGGCAGGCCTGCATAGCGAAGGTGGTCCATCGCCGCCTCGAACCTGTTAGCTCCTGAGAGCCCCGCCGGTCTGCTTCTTGACGTTCTCGACGATACGGGTCGCGAGGGCCTCGAAGTCCTGGTCGGTCAGGGTCTTTTCCTGCGGCTGGATCGACACCTCGACGGCAATCGACTTCTTGCCTTCGCCGAGCGAAGCGCCTTCGAAGATGTCGAAGACCGAAACAGCCGTGATCAGCTTCTTGTCGGCGGCGAGTGCTGCGCGGGTCAGCGTGCCGGCCTCGACCGCCTTGTCGACGACGAAGGCGAAGTCGCGCTTGACCGCCTGGAAGGCCGACAGGTCGAGCCTTGGCTTGGTCTTGGTCGGCTTGGCCTTGGGCTCCGGGACGGCATCGACGTAAACCTCGAAGCCGCAGAGCGGACCCGCCACGTCGAGGCCTTCGAGCGTCCTGGGGTGGAATTCGCCGAAGGTGCCGAGCACGACCTTGGGGCCGAGCTTGATCACGCCGGAACGGCCCGGGTGGTACCACTCAGGCGCGCCGGTTTCGATCTGCAGTCGATCGACGGGTGCGCCGCAGGCTTCGAGCGCGGCAATCGCATCGGCCTTGGCGTCGAAGACGCCGACATTGCCGGCATTGCCCGACCAGTTGCGGCCCGAGCCCTCGAGCTTGGCGGTGCCACGGCGGACGCCAGCTGCGACGCGGCGCTGGCCGTCTGCCGTATCGCTCTCATAGGTGCCCGAGACCTCGAACAGGGCGACATCGCTGAGGCCACGGTCGGCGTTGCGCTGGGCAGCGGCGATCAGGCCTGGCAGCAGCGAGGGTCGCATGTCGGACATGTCGGCGGCGATCGGGTTCGACAGTTTGAGGCTGGGCTGGCCGCCGCCGAACAGTTCGGCGTGCCTGGCCGGGATGAACGACCAGGTGACCGCCTCCATCATGCCGCGCACGGCGAGCGCACGGCGCGCAGCACGGGTACGGATCTGCAGCGTGGTCAGGATCTTGCCGTTGACCGCGTCATGGGCGCCAAGCGGCTGCGGCGCGATGTTGTCGACGCCGTGGATACGCATGACCTCTTCGACCAGATCGGCCTTGCCGTCGACGTCGGGACGCCAGGACGGAACCGTGACATCGACCACGTCGCCATCACCCTTCACGCCGAAACCAAGGCGGGTCAGAATGTCGAGGCTCTCGGCCTTCTCAACCTCGATGCCGGTCAAGCGTTTGACCTCGGCGAGCGGGAAGGAGACGACCTTGGCCGTGTGGCCGGCATAACCGACAACGTCGGTCCTTGTCGGCTGGCCGCCGCAAAGATCAAGCACCAGCCTGGTTGCCAGCTCGACACCGGGAACCATGAATTCGGGATCTACGCCACGTTCGAAACGGTAGCGCGCATCGGTGATGATGCCGAGCGCGCGGCCGGTGCGGGCGGTGGTGATCGGATCCCAAAGTGCGGATTCGATCAGCACGTCTGACGTGTTTTCATCGCAGCCGGAATGCTCGCCACCCATGATGCCGGCGATGGATTCGACCCCGTTATCATCAGCAATGACGCACATCTCAGGCGTCAGCTTATAGGTACGACCATCCAACGCTTGGACGGACTCATAATCTTCCCAAACAGCTGGTGCCCGCCTCGTGAGGCCAAATGGCTCCCACTCCCCCAGAAGTTCAACTTCAATCCCTTCTCGCTGCTTCTCCAAGAAGCGCTCTTCCGGAAGGTTTGCGGTCTCCTGAATAGCTTTAGCACGACGGACCACCAGATTGCCGGCAACCTTGGCGGCATCGAAGACGTGCAGCGGCCGGCCGCGGTCGAAGGTGACATAGTTGGTGATGTCGACCAGCGCGTTGATGGGGCGCAGGCCAATGGCGATCAGGCGCTGCTGCATCCACTTGGGCGAGGGGCCGTTCTTGACGCCGCGAACGAGCCTGAGCGCGAAGCCGGGGCAAAGCTCGGGGACCTCGATGGTCACCTTGACCGGGCAGTCGCCTTCGCCTTTGATCGACTCGACCTTGCCGCCCTTGAGCGTGCCGAGGCCGGAGGCCGCGAGATCGCGGGCAATGCCATGGACGCTGGTGGCGTCGGGACGGTTCGGCGTCAGGTTGATCTCGATCATCGGATCGTCGAGATGGGCATAGGTGGCGAAGGACGTGCCCACAGGCGCGTCAGCCGGCAGGTCGATGATGCCGTTGTGCTCATCCGACAGCTGCAGCTCGCGCTCGGAGCACATCATGCCATGGCTCTCGACGCCGCGGATCTTGCCGACCGACAGCGTGACGTCGATGCCGGGAACATAGGCACCCGGAGCGGCGAAGGCGCCGATGAGGCCCGCACGCGCGTTGGGCGCGCCGCAGACGACCTGCACCGGCTTGCCGTCACCGGTGTCGACAGTCAGCACCTGCAGCTTGTCGGCGTCGGGATGCCGGCTTGCCGTCAGCACCTTGGCGATGACGAAGGGCTTGAGCGCCGCCTTGTCGTCGACGGATTCGACTTCGAGGCCGATCGAGGTCAGCCGCTCGACGATCTGTTCGAGCGAAGCGTCGGTGTCGAGATGGTCCTTGAGCCAGGAGAGGGTGAATTTCATGGGTTCACTCGTTTCGTGTCGTTGCGGTCGAGCACTTCCACCACCCGGAACCGCTCACAAACCAAAATCATGTCAGGCGAGAAGCCACCATTGCGGGCGAAATAGGCCTCGTGGGCCTGTCGCCAATATTCGTAGGACAGGTCGCCCTCGCCTTCCGCGGCGGCAAATTCGGCATCGACCTCGTCGAAGCGGCGGTGGATCGCCTCGACGGTTTCGATAACCGCGGCACGCCGGCCCTGGCCGTCGAGCACGACATCCCTGCGGCCGACCACAGGCACCGGCTCGTCGCCGCCGTAATCGCGTAAGGCGCCGCAGGTCGCGGTCTTTTTGCCCGACAGCACCAGCGCCAATAGCTCGTCGGCGAGCTCCGGGCTGTCGCCAAAGGCGAAGCTTACGGCATCGGCATACGGGTCGGCGGCGGCACTCATGCGCTCAGCCCACCAAACAGCGTCGGCATGTCGAGCGGGCGGAAGCCGTAGTGCTGGAGCCAGCGGACATCGGCGTCGAAGAAGGCGCGCAAATCGGGCATGCCGTATTTCAGCATGGCGATGCGGTCGATGCCCATGCCCCAGGCAAAACCCTGGTACTCGTCGGGATCAAGCCCGCCGTGGCGCAGCACGTTCGGATGGACCATGCCGCAGCCCAGGATCTCCATCCAGTCGTTGCCCTCACCGAAGCGCACTTCGCCCGGCCGCGAGCGGTCGCACTGGATGTCGACCTCGAGGCTCGGCTCGGTGAACGGGAAGAAGGACGGGCGGAAGCGCATCTTGACGGACGGCACCTCGAAGAACGCCTTGCAGAACTCTTCCAGCACCCACTTCATGTTGGCAATGTTGGCGGTCTTGTCGATCACCAGACCCTCGACCTGATGGAACATCGGCGAGTGGGTGGCATCCGAATCCTGCCGGTAGGTCTTGCCGGGGATGACGATGCGGATCGGCGGCTTCTGCGTCTCCATGGTGCGGATCTGCACCGGCGAGGTATGGGTGCGCAAAAGCTTGCGCTCGCCATTGGCGTCGGGCGGGAAGAAGAAGGTGTCGTGCATCTCGCGCGCCGGATGCCCCTCGGGGAAGTTCAACGCGGTGAAATTGTAGTGGTCGGTCTCGACGTCGGGACCTTCAGCGATGGCAAAGCCAAGGTCGCCGAAGATCGCAGCGATCTCGTCGATGACCTGGCTGATCGGGTGGATGCGGCCGCGCTCGGCCGGCGACTGGCGGACCGGCAAGGTGACGTCGACCTTTTCGGCAATCAGGCGCGCGGTGATGGCGACGTCGCGCAGTTCGGTCTTGCGGGTGGCCAGCGCATCGGTGACGCGGTTCTTGAGACCGTTGATCGCCGGGCCCTTGGTCTGGCGCTCTTCGGCGCTCATCGCCCCGAGCGTCTTCAGCATCTCCGAGACCGAGCCCTTCTTGCCGAGGGCGGCAACGCGCACCGCCTCGATGGCCTGCTCGTCGGAGGCCGAAGCGATGTCGCTCAGCAGCGATTGTTCGAGAGTTTCAAGATCGCTCATGGTCCAGTTCCGTTGCGGCCCAAACGGCCCTTCGTTGCTGCAAAGAAAAACCCGCGCCAGCCGTGCCAGCGCGGGTTTCCCAAATCAAGTCTGTGATGCTTGGGAAGGCGCTGGTTAAGCAACAGCGCTTTCAAAAGCATTCGGGGTGGTGTTCTTGAGATACTCAAGAGCAACCTTGGCCTTGGCAACGAGCACGGCGAATGCCTGGGGCTCGTGGATGGCCATGTCGGAGAGGATCTTGCGATCGATCTCGATGTTGGCCTTGTTCAGGCCGTCGATGAAGCGGCCATATGTCAGGCCATGCTCGCGGACCGCTGCGTTGATACGCTGGACCCACAGGGCGCGGAAGGTGCGCTTGCGGTTCTTGCGGTCGCGGTAAGCGTACTGCTTCGACTTCTCAACCGCCTGCTTGGCAATGCGGATGGTGTTCTTGCGGCGGCCGTAGAAACCCTTGGCCTGCTCGAGAACCTTCTTGTGCTTGGCGTGGGCGGTAACGCCTCTTTTTACACGTGCCATATCATGATCTCCTTAAAACGCTGTCCAGACCGAGGGCTCAGAGGCCGTTCGGAAGAAAATTCTTGACGACCTTCTTGGCGTCCGGTTCAGCCAGAACCATCGTGCCACGGGCGTCGCGAATGAACTTGTTGGAACGCTTGATCATGCCATGGCGCTTGCCAGCGGCAGCAGCCAGGACCTTGCCGGTCCCGGTGATCTTGAACCGCTTCTTAGCAGCGGATTTGGTCTTCATCTTGGGCATTTTGCTACTCCGTTCTTAGGATTCCTCGGCACCCGGAGATGCTTGCGAAATCCCTTCATGTTGTTGTTTTCAGGCCGACCAAAGCCCGAAAAGCAAATGGAACCGCCACGGCATGCCCTGCCGGGCGGTTCTGGGACGCGGCTATATACGCGGAAGTGGTGCAATGCGCAACACCCTGGGTGCAGCGCAAATGCAATGAATCGCGAGGTTTCAGGGAATGCGGAACAGAACCGGCAGCGTGCCCGTCATCTGGGCATGGTCGATCATCTCGAACACAGGAAGCGCGACCAGGAATACCAGGCCATCAAGCAGCGTCGTCAGCAGGATGCGAGGGTTGAAGCTGCCCGTGTTGCCCTCCTGGTAGAGGGAAATGTTGGGAAAGAAGCGCGGCACCCTGGCGACATAGGCCTGATATTCGGGGCCGAAGAGCGAGTCGAGATGCCGTTCCTCCCGCAGGATGACGATATGGAAGGCCAAGGCGCACAATACGGCAAAGCCGATCATGGCGACGATGCTACCCATCTGCGCGCCGACGCCGGCCGCCGCCAGCGTCGAAAAGACGTAAAGCGGGTTGCGGGACATCGAATAGGGCCCGCCAGTGACGACTTCGCCCGATTTGCGCCCGCCGATGTAGAGCGTGCACCACAAACGCCCGACGATGCCGAGGAAGATCATCAGCAGGCCGGCCATCTCGAGGACTTCGTGGACTGTCGTTTCGGGCGGGAAGGTCGACTGGCCGAACAACAGCGCCGCAAACATGGCGATGATCAGCGCAGCAAGCACCATGCGGCGCCGGTGCTGATAATTCCCCAGCCCTTCAACCATCTGTTTGCTCATGGCAGTCCACTCGCCTGCAGCACCCGCATGGCGAGTTCGACCGCTCGACGCCTTTCAAGAGAAATGAAACATCGCCCCGGCTGTCGCCGGGATTAGAGCGCCGCGCGTCCTTTCGGACGCGCAAAGGACGCTCTAATATTTTGATCCGCGCATCGTGCTTCCCGAAAATCTGTGTCGATTTTCGGGTCGATGCACAAAGGCATCAACGCGGCGCGAGCACCATCATCATCTGCCGGCCTTCGAGCTTGGGCTCGGCTTCGACCTTGGCGATGGTGGCGGTTTCCTCACGAACCTTGTTGAGGAGCTGCATGCCGAGTTCCATATGCGCCATCTCGCGGCCACGGAAACGCAACGTCAGCTTGACCTTGTCGCCTTCCTCGAAGAAGCGGCGAACCGCCTTCATCTTGGTCTCGTAGTCGTGGCTGTCGATGTTCGGGCGCATCTTGATCTCCTTGATCTCGATGACCTTCTGGTTCTTGCGCGCCTCGGCCGCCTTCTTCTGGTTGGCGTATTTCAGCTTGCCGAGGTCAAGGATCTTGACGACGGGCGGCGTGGCGTTGGGGGAAATTTCTACGAGATCGAGGCCAGCCTCTTCGGCGGCCAGGAGTGCGTCGTTGATGGAAACATCGCCACGGTTCGAACCGTCGACGTCGATCAGCTGGACCCGGGGAACCCGGATGTCACGGTTGGAACGTGGGCCGTCCTTGGTAGGCGCGGCTGATTTAAAAGGTCTGCGAATGGTCGTGGTCTCCTCGAGCCATTGACGTTGGAAGGTCTGCGGACGCGCCAATGTGGGGAGCGCGCGGGCGAAGTCAATAACACAGCAATCACAACAAATCACCTGCTTCCGCACATGCGAACTGCCCCAAAAGAACGATTCTTAGGGCACTTTCCGCATCAGGCCGGCTGTGCCACAAGTCCGTGCCAAGGGGATTTGACATGAATGCAACTGCGCCAAGCTTAATCGAGGTGGACAACGCCCGCATCGCCGTCAGGCATATGGAGGGGGCAACACCCGGCATTGTATGGCTCGGTGGCTACAATTCGGACATGCTTGGCACCAAGGCCGAGACACTGGCCGGCTGGGCCGCAAGCGAAGGCCTGAGCTTCCTGCGCCACGACTATTCCGGTCATGGCGAGTCCGGTGGCCGCTTCGCCGACGGCACGATCTCGAAATGGCTGGGCGAAAGCCTGGCGGTGTTTCGTCAGTTCACGCGTGGACCGCAGATCCTTGTCGGCTCGTCGATGGGTGCTTGGATCGCGCTGCGCATGAATGCCGAGCTGAACAAATCGGGCGAGGGCGATCGCGTTGCGGGGCTGGTGCTTCTGGCGCCCGCACCCGACTTCACCGCCGAGCTGGTCGAACCGCAGCTGACCGACGCGCAACGGCGCGATCTCTTGGAGAAGGGCTATTTCGAGGAGCCATCGGATTATTCGCCTGAGCCCTACATCTATACGCGCGCGCTGATCGAAGATGGACGGCAAAACCTGGTCATGACCGGGCCGATCCATACGCATTGCCCGGTCCACATCATCCAGGGCCTGGTCGATCCGGACGTGCCGCACAGCCACGCGCTCAAGCTGATGAGCCTGTTGCCGGCCGACGACGCGACGCTGTCTTTGGTGCCCGATGGCGACCACCGCCTGTCGCGGCCCGAGGATCTCGACCTCATGACCCGCGCGGTCGGCGAAATGATCCAACGGGCAGGCTGAGCCGATGCGCATATCGATCCCGATTTCGGCATTTGTCGCAGCCATCGTCGGGTTCGGCGGCACGCTTGCCATCATCATCGCCGCCGCCAACGCGGTGGGCGCCTCGCAGATCCAGACGGCGAGCTGGGTCACTGCGATCTGCCTTGCCATGGCGTTCGAAACGGCCTGGCTGTCGTGGCGGACCAAGATGCCCGTCATCTCCGCCTGGTCGACGCCGGGCGCCGCATTGATCGCTGCGAGCAGCGGCTTCAACATCGGCGAGGCGGTCGGCGCCTTCCTCGTCACCGGCGTGCTTTTGGTGCTGACCGGGCTGATCAAGCCGCTGACCCAGCTGATCGCGCGTATTCCGGCATCGGTTGCCTCGGGCATGCTCGCCGGCATCGTCGTCACCTTCGCCATCAATGCGGTGAAGACCATCCCTGGGGATCCCTGGCTGATCTTGCCGCTGATCGCCGCGTTCTTTCTCATCAGGCTCTACAACCCGGCACTTTCGGTGCTGGTGGTGCTGGTCGGCGGCGGGCTTGCCGCGTTCCTGACAGGCCGCGTTGGCGGGCTGCCTGTGCCGGAACTGTCGACCCTGACACTGATCGCGCCGGAGTTTTCGGTCGCAGCGATCGTGGGGTTGGCGCTGCCGCTCTATCTCGTCACCATGGCGTCGCAGAACCTGTCCGGCCTCGCCGTGCTGCGTGCCGCCGGCTACCACCCCGAACCGGGGCCGCTGATCGGCGTCACCGGGCTGTTTTCGGTGCTGTCGGCACCATTCGGCGCCTCGACCACCAACCTTGCGGCCATCTCGGCGGCGATCTGCACCGGCCCCGACGTGCATCCTGATATGAAAGAGCGCTGGAAAACCGGACCGTTCTACGCGCTCGCCTATGTCGTTTTCGCCGCCTTCGGCGCTTCGCTTGTGGCGATCTTTGCGGTGCTGCCGCAGAGCCTGATCGTGCTTGTGGCCGGTCTCGCGCTGATGGCGCCGCTGGCCAATGCGCTCGCCATCGCGCTCAAGGACGACCACCACCGCATGGCCGCAACCACCGCCTTTGCCGTCACCGCGTCGGGCCTGACGCTGTTTGGCGTCGGATCGGCGTTCTGGGGACTGGTCGCGGGCCTGGTCATCCTGGTGCTCGAGAGCCTCAAAAAAGGCTAGGTTTTCCAAGCCATTGTCCGGTTTCACCCGGCACCGTCTTGAATCGCCATTTTTCCATTCCCATGTCGTTTGGAGCAGCTTTTTCCCCGGCTGCCTCGAACAAAGGAACGGCAAACTAAAATGAACACGACTGCACTGATCCGTCCGGCTTGGACGCCGGCAACCATCGCATTGATGGTGATCGGCTTCATGGTGTTCTGGCCGCTCGGCCTCGCCATGCTTGCCTACATCATCTGGGGCGACCGGCTTGAAGGCTTCAAGCGCGACGTAAACCGGGCAACCGACGGCATCTTCGCCGGCTGCCGCAAGGCCTCGTACCGGACCAACGCCCGCACCGGCAACGTCGCTTTCGACGACTGGCGCGAGAAGGAACTCGAGCGCCTCGACGAAGAGCGCCGCAAGCTTGAAACGATGCGCGAGGAATTCGACGCCTATGCCCGCGAACTGCGCCGGGCCAAGGACCAGGACGATTTCGACCGCTTCATGGCCAACCGCCACAAGCCGACGGCACCGACGGTGACGCCCAAGAAGGGCGGCAAATCGGGCCTGCTTGACGATTGACGTCGAACCCAACCCATGAATGCCAACGGCGCCGTGCATGCGGCGCCGTTTTCTTTTGCTCCGAACTCCCTCGAATCATCTAGTCTCACCCCATGTCCTTTGGCTTCTTCCGCAAGCTGACAAAGCCTGCACGTGCTCCCGTCCAGGAGCGGGATCACATCGTTGCGGGCCGCACGCTGCCGCTCAGGATCGTCGAGAACGACCGGGCGCGGCGGCTGACTCTGCGCATCGATGCCGGCGGACGCGGCCTGCGCATCACCGTGCCGCCCGGCCTGCGCCAGGGCGAGGTCGACCGCTTCCTCGACCGCCATCAGGGCTGGCTGGAACAGCGCCTCGCCAAGGTGCCTGATCGGCCGCAGGTACGCCCCGGGATCAAGATTCCCATTCGCGGCACCCCGCATCTCATCATCCACGAAGGCGGGACGCGCGGCACCGTGCGCCAGTCGCAGGACGAAAGCGGTCCGACGCTTCTGGTTCATGGCGACCGAACGCATCTGCCGCGCCGCATCGCCGATTTCCTCAAGCGCGAAGCCAAGCGCGACATCGAGGCGATGGTGGCAACGCACTGCCAAACCGCAGGCCGCCGCGCCAAGGCGATCCGCTTTCGCGACACGACGAGCCGCTGGGGCTCGTGCACGTCGGACGGCGTGCTGTCGTTTTCCTGGCGCATCATGATGGCGCCGACACCCGTGATCAACTACCTCGTCGCGCATGAAGTGGCGCATCTCAGGGAGATGAACCACGGCCCGAAATTCTGGAAGCTGTGCGAAGAGTTGTGCCCTGACACCGAGCGCTGCAAGGCCTGGCTCAAGCGCAATGGCGGCGCGCTGCAGGCGATACAGTTTGAGTGAGGAGTAGTGGACCGACACCTGGCCGCCGCGTTCACGCCCGGCTGATCTTGCCTCTTTTCACTACTCACAATTCGCTACTCCCTACTCGCTCCCTCCGCTTTTCCTCGACTTAGCCGCCTTTTCGTGCCACTCCCCACCCATGGCTTTCGACATCAAAATCTGCGGCCTGAGCACCGCTGAAACACTCGACGCTGCGCTAAGCAATGGCGCTAGCCATGTCGGCTTCATCTTCTTTGCCAAGAGCCCGCGCAATGTTGCGCCCGCGCTCGCCGGACGGCTGCGTGAGGCTGCAAAGGGCAGGGCCAAGGCCGTCGCCGTGACCGTCGATGCCGATGACGTGTTCCTCGACGAGATCGTGGCTAAGATGGCGCCCGACATGATCCAGCTGCACGGCAAGGAAACGCCGGCGCGCGTGGCTGAGGTAAAAGTGCGCTACAGCTTGCCGGTCATGAAGGCTTTTTCCATTCGCGAGGCCGCCGATTTCGAGGCGATCACGCCCTATATAGGTGTTGCCGACCGCATGCTTTTCGACGCCAAGCCGCCCGCCGGCTCCGAATTGCCCGGCGGGAACGGCGTGTCGTTCGATTGGCGGCTGCTCGCAGGCCTTGACGCCTCCGTCGATTACATGCTTTCCGGTGGCTTGAACGCCGCCAATATCGGCGACGCCCTCAAGCTCGCCAACCCGCCCGGCATCGACATTTCCTCGGGCGTGGAAAGCGCTCCGGGCGTCAAGGATGCGGCGCTGATCGAAAATTTCTTCAGGGCCGTCCGGGCAGCTCGCGACAGCAGAGCAGCCTGACCAGCCTCCAGCCGCAAGGAGATCGGCCGTGAACAAGCCGACTGAGCCCAATTCCTTCCGCACCGGGCCCGACGAACAGGGCATGTTCGGCATTTTTGGCGGCCGTTTCGTCGCCGAGACGCTGATGCCGCTGATCCTTGAGCTGCAGCGGCACTGGGATGAGGCCAAGAACGATCCGGCCTTCAAGGCGGAGCTGAGCGACCTGTCGACCCACTATGCCGGCCGGCCCTCCAAGCTCTATTACGCCGAAGGCCTGACCAGGCATCTGGGCGGCGCAAAAATCTATTTCAAGCGCGAAGACCTCAACCACACCGGTTCGCACAAGATCAACAACTGCCTCGGCCAGATCCTTTTGGCCAAGCGCATGGGCAAGACCCGCATCATCGCGGAAACGGGTGCCGGCCAGCACGGCGTTGCTTCGGCAACCGTTGCGGCACGCTTCGGCTTCCCGTGCTTTGTCTATATGGGCGCCACCGACGTCGAGCGGCAGATGCCGAACGTCTTCCGCATGAAGCTCTTGGGCGCTGAAGTGCGCCCGGTCAGCGCCGGCCACGGCACGCTGAAGGACGCCATGAACGAAGCGCTGCGCGACTGGGTCACCAACGTGCACGACACCTATTATCTGATCGGCACAGCTGCCGGCCCGCATCCCTATCCGGAACTGGTGCGCGACTTCCAGTCGGTGATCGGCACCGAGGCGCGTGCCCAGATCCTCGAACAGGAAGGCCGCCTGCCCGACATGATCGTTGCTGCCGTCGGCGGCGGCTCGAATGCGATCGGCTTGTTCCATCCCTTCCTTGACGACCGCAGCGTCAAGATCGTCGGCATCGAAGCGGGTGGGCGCGGCCTTGACGGCATCGAGCATTGCGCCTCGATGAACGCGGGCCGCCCGGGCGTACTGCACGGCAACCGCACCTATCTCTTGCAGAACGACGACGGCCAGATCCTCGACGGCCATTCAATCTCGGCGGGTCTCGACTATCCCGGCGTCGGCCCCGAGCATAGCTGGCTTCGCGATACCGGCCGCGTCGAATATGTGCCGATCCTCGACGACGAGGCACTTGAGGCGTTCCAGCTGACGACGCGCGTCGAAGGCATCATCCCGGCACTCGAATCCGCCCATGCCATCGCGCATGCGGTCAAGGTCGCCCCTGCTATGGGCAAGGACAAGGTGATGATCGTCAACCTGTCCGGCCGCGGCGACAAGGACGTGCACACGGTGGCCAAGATGCTGGGTATGGAGATCTGATCATGACCACCCGCATCGACCGCCGCATGGCGAAGCTCAAGGCCGAGGGACGTCCGGCACTCGTCACCTATTTCATGGGCGGCGACCCCGATTACGACACGTCCTTGTCGATCATGAAGGCGCTGCCCAAGGCCGGCAGCGACATCATCGAGCTCGGCATGCCGTTCTCCGACCCGATGGCCGACGGCCCGGCGATCCAGGCTGCTGGCCTGCGCGCGCTGAAGGCCGGCCAGACGCTGAAAAAGACGCTGCAGATGGCACGCGAGTTCCGCCAGGGCGACGACGAAACGCCGATCGTGATGATGGGCTACTACAACCCGATCTACATCTACGGCGTCGACCGTTTCCTCGAAGACGCGTTGGCATCGGGCATTGACGGGCTGATCGTCGTCGACCTGCCGCCGGAAATGGATGCCGAGCTGTGCATCCCCGCCCTCAAGGCCGGCATCAACTTCATCCGCCTGGCAACGCCGACGACCGACGACAAGCGCCTGCCCAAGGTGCTCGAGAACACTTCCGGTTTCGTCTATTATGTCTCGATGACCGGCATCACCGGCTCGGCGCTGGCCGACACGTCAAAGGTTGCCGAGGCGGTAAACCGCATCAAGGCCCACACCGACCTGCCGGTTTGCGTCGGCTTCGGCGTCAAGACCGCCGAGCAGGCCAGGACCATTGGCGCTTCCGCCGACGGCGTGGTTGTCGGCACTGCGATCGTCAATGCGGTTGCCAATGTCATCGGGCCCAAGGGCGAGAAAACAGCCGACCCGGCCGAGGCCGTGGCGACGCTGGTCACTGGCTTGTCCCAGGGCATTCGCGCCGCACGCCTTGCTACCGCCCAATAAATATCCCATGTCCTGGGCTCGAAGAGGACTTCTGCCATGAACTGGATTACCAACTACGTTCGCCCCAAGATCAACTCGATGCTGGGCCGTCGCGAAATGCCCGAAAATCTCTGGATCAAGGATCCCGAGAGCGGCGAGATGGTGTTCCACAAGGACCTCGAGGAAAATCAGTATGTGATCCCCTCGTCGGGCCATCACATGAAGATCTCGGCCAAGGAGCGCCTGCGTTTCTTCTTCGACGAAGGCCGCTACGAGCCGATCGAAAATCCCAAGGTGATGGTCGATCCGCTGAAGTTCCGTGACGAAAAGCGCTATGTCGACCGGCTGAAGGACGCCAAGGCCAAGACCGGCATGGAAGACGCGATCCTGTCGGGAACCGGCACGATCGAGGGCCTTCCCGTCGTCGTCACGGTGCAGGATTTCGCCTTCATGGGCGGCTCGCTCGGCATGGCCGCCGGCGATGCCATCATCCGCGCTTTTGACGTCGCACTCGAAAAGAAGCGGCCGTTGATCCTGTTTGCCGCTTCGGGCGGCGCACGCATGCAGGAAGGCATCTTGTCGCTGATGCAGCTGCCGCGCACGACGGTTGCCGTCGACCGGCTCAAGGAAGCCGGCCTGCCCTACATCGTGGTGCTGACCAATCCGACGACCGGCGGCGTCACCGCCTCTTATGCGATGCTGGGCGACGTGCACATTGCCGAGCCCGGTGCGCTGATCGGCTTTGCCGGCCCGCGCGTCATCGAGCAGACGATCCGCGAGAAGCTGCCCGAAGGCTTCCAGCGCTCCGAATACCTGATGGACCACGGCATGGTCGACATCGTGGTGTCGCGGCTGGAAATGAAGTCAACGGTGGCCAACCTGGTGAAAATCCTGGTCAAGGCGCCGGCTGCGGCCAAGGTGGCCGAGGCCGAAATCCTGCCGCCAGTGGTGCCGGCGCCGGAGCGCCGCCCGCAGGCCTAGCGCCTCGCGGCCTGGACGACGTTGAAGCCCGGGGGGATTGCCATGACCACGCTCGAAGCCGATCTCGAAATCGAGCGCCTTTTGGCGCTGCACCCGAAGGGTTTCGACCTTTCGCTCGACCGCATCACGCGGTTGCTCGAACGGCTCGGCAATCCACAGGACCACATGCCGCCGGTGATCCACATCGCCGGCACCAACGGCAAGGGCTCGACGGCGGCGTTTTCGCGAGCGCTGCTCGAAGCCTCCGGGCTTCTGGTGCATGTGCACACCTCGCCGCATCTGGTGAACTGGCATGAGCGCTATCGCCTGGCAGCACCTGGCGGCGGCAAGCTGGTTGCCGACGACGTGCTGGCCGATGCCGTCAGGCGCGTCGGCGAGGCCAATCGCGGCGAAAAGATCACCGTCTTCGAGATCCTCACCGCGGTCACCTTCGTCTTGTTTTCCGAGCATCCGGCCGATGCCTGCATCATCGAGGTCGGGCTTGGCGGACGCTTCGACGCCACCAACGTCATCAAGCGGCCTGCCGTATCGGTGATCATGCCGGTGTCGATGGACCATGAGGCCTATCTCGGTGACAAGGTCGAGCTGATCGCCGCCGAAAAGGCCGGCATCATCAAGCGCGGCTGCCCCGTTGTCATTGGTGCCCAGGAAACCGAGGCTGCGCAGCAGGTTCTCATCGACACCGCTGAGCGGCTCAACTGTCCGCTCGAGGTCTACGGCCAGGATTTCGTTGCCTTCGAAGAAAACGGCCGCATGGTCTACCAGGACCAGAACGGGCTGATGGACCTTTCGCCGCC
Organism: Aminobacter sp. 01T433; assembly: GCF_056398585.1. Taxonomy (NCBI): domain Bacteria; kingdom Pseudomonadati; phylum Pseudomonadota; class Alphaproteobacteria; order Hyphomicrobiales; family Phyllobacteriaceae; genus Aminobacter; species Aminobacter sp. 01T433. Next base: position 114,680 of record NZ_JBFTPR010000010.1, on the reverse strand, counting down.
AAGGCTTCCCGGCCGGCATCAGTTCGCCAATGCGGCAGCCGCCATCGCTGCGGTCAGATCGGCAGGTTTTCCAATCAGCGAGCGCGCCGCCGACAAGGCGATGACGACGGTCGCCTGGCCCGGCCGCATGCAGCGCATGCCATTGGGCAAGCTGAGCGACCTCGGCCCAAAGGGTGCCGAAATCTGGATCGACGGCGGCCACAATCCCGGCGCCGGCACCGTCATCGCCGAAGCGCTGACCGAGCAGGAAGAGAAGTTCCAGCGGCCGCTGTTTTTGATCTCCGGCATGATCAACACCAAGGACCAGACCGGCTATTTCCGTCCGTTCCATGGCATGGCGCGGCACGTCTACACCGTGCCGGTGACGATGAGCGAAAGCGGCGTGCCCAACGAGGAGCTGGCAGTGCGCGCGAGCGAAGCCGGGCTGTCGGCCGAGCCGGTGAGCTCAGTTGCCAATGCGCTGATGCTTTTGCGCGACACCTGGGACGAGAACGAGCCCGCGCCGCGCATCCTGATCGGCGGCTCGCTCTACCTCGTCGGTGCTGTGCTTGCCGAAAACGGCACGCCCCCCACCTGAAGACAAGCCAAAAGCTGGATACAAAAAAGCCCGGTCAAAGCCGGGCTTTTTCACATCCGTTAACTGCGTAAGCGATCTTCAGGCGATGTTGCCGTTGATCCAGCTCGACAGCGCGGTCTTTGGCAGGGCGCCGACCTTGATGTCGGCGACTTCGCCGTCCTTGAAGATCATCAGCGTCGGAATCGAGCGCACGCCGAACTGGGCGGCGATCTCGGGGTTCTCGTCGATGTTGACCTTGGTGATCTTGACCTTGCCGGCGAGCTCGTTGGAAATCTCTTCGAGCGACGGGCCGATCATCTTGCAGGGGCCGCACCATTCAGCCCAGAAATCGACGACGACGGGCTCCTTGGCCTCGAGCACGCCGGACTTGAAATTGCTGTTGTCGATCTTGACGGTGGCCATGTAACGGTCCTCTTGGAGTTGGCTGTCGCGCCATATGTGGTGGTAAGGCGCCCCTCGTTCAAGCAGTTCTTGTGTCACGCCTCGGTGAGTCGAACAAGCGCGGCGTCCATCGCCTCGGCGGGGACAGGGATCAATCGCGGTGCCTCGGTGAACAGAAGTGCCGCCGCCACCGGCTTGCCGGGATAGAGCGGCTGGAGCAGCGCGCGGTAGAGAGCAAGCTGTACTACATAGGCCTCAGGCACCTCGTTGAACGAGACGGGCGGCGCGTTGTTGGTCTTGTAGTCGACGATCAAAACCTCGTTATCGGTGACCGCCAGCCTGTCGATCTTGCCCGAAACCGAACGCGGCTTGCCGCGCACATGGAGGCTGCCCATGATCGATACCTCGGCGCGCGAAGTCGGAGCAAACAGCGGCTGGAATTGTGGGTCGCCGAGCACCGACATGACAGAGGCGGCAGCGGCGGACCGTTCGTGCAGTTGCCAGTCCTGTCCGACGCGAGCGAGGTAGCGCTCGGCGGCAGCAACGCGATCCTCTTGGGCAAGGCGCGGCAGCATCTGCAGCAGGCGATGCAGGGCCGAGCCGCGCGCGATGGCAAAGCCCGGCTCGCCATCGGCATCAAGCACCGGCGAGCGGCCGGAGATCAGCGGTTCGCGCGTCTCGTCGATCAGAGCTGATGCACCCGACGGCGACAGCGGCCGTGGCAGATCCTCGAAGGGCGGTGGCGCAGCGTAGAGGCTTTCAGGCAAGGGTTCGATGGGCGATCTTTCGCCAGCTTCCGGCTCCGCCGCTGAAAGAGGCGTCTTGGGCAGCGGGGTGACGCGGAAGCGGTGGACCAGGCGGTCGGTGATGACGGGATGGCCGCGCTCTTCGCTCTCGGGTGCTGCCGACAAAGCGCGGCTGACGATCGAATGCCAGGTGTTGAGGCCCGGCTGGCGCTTGCCGTGATAACCGCAGACGATCAGCCGGTCTTCAGCACGCGTCATGCCGACATAGAGCAGCCGCCGGTACTCGTCGTCGGCGAGGTCCTTGGCCAATGCACTGGCACCCTTGGAGAAGGCGTTGGCGACGTCGCTGCCGGCGCGCCAGAGATAGCCCTTGCCCTGCCAGTGTTTTCCACGCGGCACAAATGGCATCAGGCGCGGCAGATGTTGGTCGCTGAACGGGGCCGAGCCGCTGTCGACCAGAAACACCACCGGCGCCTCCAAGCCCTTGGCGGCGTGCACGGTCATGATGCGAACCTCGTCGCGCGTCTGGTCCATCTCGCGCTTGATCTCGGGACCGGCGTTTTCGAGCGTCGACAGGAAGGATTCCAAACCGGGCAAGCCCGTGCGCTCTTCCGCCAGGCAGAAACTCAGGAACTCGTCGAGGATGTCGCCGGCCTCCTGGCCGAGGCGCGAAATCATCTTCTTGCGCACGCCATCGCGGTCGCGACCGCCCGACAATACGCCCGAATAGAACTCGAAGATCGGCCGGAACGCCGCTTCGGTCGCCCAGGCTTCAAGCTGGTCCGCAACTACCTTGAAGCTTGCGTCGGTTTCGGCATGGTCGCGCAACGAGGCGATCAGCGAGCGCCCACTTCCACGTCCCGCAGCAAGCGCAAACAGCGCATCCTCCGACAGACCAAAGATCGGGCTGCGCAGCACGGCGGCTAGCGACAGGTCGTCCTCCGGCTGGATGAGGAACCGTCCAAGCGCGATCAGATCCTTGACGGCGATGTGGCCGGGCAGGCTGAGCCTGTCGGCACCGGCAACGGGAATGTCGCGGCGCTTGAGGGCGCGCGATAGCGCATGCACGAAACGATCGCGCTTGCGCACCAGCACCATGACGTCGCCGGCACGAAGGCGCTTGCCCGTGCCTTCGATGACCTCGCGCTCGTCGAGCCATTTGCGGATTGTCGCCGCGACCTGTTCGGCGACGACCACTGCGGGCGCATGGGCATGGTCGATGGGCTTGCGCCAGTCGTCCGGCTCGTCAACCGCATCGGCGCCAACGGAAGGCCAGACCTCGGCATAGCCAGCGGCACCGGCGCGGATCGCCTTGTGGCTCGGCGGCTCGGGCGCGCGGGTGACGCCGCGACGGACGCTCATGTCCTCGAAGACGCGGTCGACGGCCGAGAGCACATCGTCGGTCGAGCGGAACGACCAGGTCAGCGTGACGTCCTCGAAGCGCGCGTTGGCGTCGCGGATGCGAGCGGCGAACTCGTGCTTGGAATTGTCGAAGGATTCAGGCGCTGCCCCCTGGAACGAATAGATCGACTGCTTTTCGTCGCCGACGGCAAAGACCGTGCGGTGGACGTTGTCGCGCGCGCTGAAGCCGGAGAAAAACTCTTCGGCCAGCCGCTTCACCACTTCCCATTGGTCGGGGCTGGTGTCCTGCGCCTCGTCGAGAAGGATGTGGTCGATGCCCTTGTCGAGCTTGTATTGCACCCATGGGCCCGCGTCGGGCCGCGCCAAAAGGTTGACCGTGCGGGTGATGAGATCGTTGAAATCGAGGAAGCCGCGCCCAGTCTTCAGCCGCTCATAACGGGCGATCAGCCAGTCGGCGATGGTCAGTGCCGCCTGCGTTGCTTCCAGCATGCGGAAATGAGCGAGGCGGTCGGCGGCCTCGGTGATTGCGGCGGCGGTCGCCGCGTAGCGCTCAGGCAAATCAGGCAGCCGGTCGAGCAGGGCCTTCTTGAAAGCGCTGGATGGATTGTAGGGGTCGCCATCGGCCTTGAGGAAGGCATCGCCCAGCAGCGCGAGCCGGCGGAGCGGATCGGCCTCGGCGTACGCAAGGCGTGCGTAAGGCAGGATGTTGTTGAGCACGCTACGCGCGTCGGTCGCTTCGGCGGCAGCGGCGAAGGTATTGAAGAAGGCCGGTTCGAAACCTGATAGCGGCCAGATCGAAGCGGCGATGGCCTCGGCGCTGTCGTCGGGCGAAAACCCGAACTCTTCATAGAGCGTGCCGAACGGCCAGGAAAAGTCCTGGATCTGGCCAATGAAGGCGCGCAGGCCGTCGCGCTTGCGCACGATCTCGGCAAGCAGCGCATCAAGCCCGGCTTCACCGCCGCGCTCCAGCACCTTGGCGAAGGCCTCGGCGAGTTCCGGATTGTGTTCGCCAGCGCCAGTGACCATGTCGCGCCGAGCGGTGGCAAACAGCGTCGCCTCCATCTGCGAATCGAGCATCTCGAAATGGGCGGCGATGTTGGCTTCGAGCGGAAACTGATGCAGCACCGACTCGCAGAAGGCGTGGATGGTCTGGATCTTCAGCCCGCCCGGCGTCTCCAGCGCCTCGGCAAACAGCCGCCTGGCACGGCGCAGCTTGGCCGCATCGGGCCGGGCGCTGTCGAGGGCAGCGATACGCTCAGTCAACTCGGCGTCGGGCAGCATTGTCCATTCGGACAGATTGGCGAAGACGCGGTTCGACATGTTGGCGGCGGCGGCGCGCGTGTACGTCAGACAGAGTATCTTCGACGGGTCGGTACCGCGCAGCAAAAGCCGCATGACGCGCTGCGACAGCACATGCGTCTTGCCCGAGCCGGCATTAGCCGACACCCAGACCGAGTTGGCGGGATCGGAGGCGCGGGCCTGGCGTTCGGCGGTTTCGGTGGGGACGAAGAATTTCTTTTTCATTCCTCGCCCTCCGCACCGCCGTCACCGCCGGCCGACCATTCAAGCACGCGGGCGAGATGGTCATAGTCGCCGTCGGTTTCGCCTTCGCGGAAGGGCAGGGCACGTGAGAGATAGCCGGTGGTCGGGTCGTTGTAGTGCAGCAACAGCTGTTCCAGCCTGGTCCATGCCTCTTCGGACAGCTCGAGGGCTGATTTCGGCTTCCTGTTGTGTTCGAGGATCGATTCCTCGAACACCTCGCCATTGGGCTTCAGCCTGACGAAGGCAAGCTGCGAGGGTTCGCGCGTGCCAAGCTCGCGGAAGGCACCACGCCGCAAGAGCGCGCCTTCGAGTGCCAGCTGCGGCGAGATCAGCGTGTGTGCCTGCGCCTTGGATGGCGACGAGCCGGTCTTGTAGTCGAGGATGTCGGCCATGCCGCCGGCGAGAACGTCGATGCGGTCAGCACGGCCCGAAAGGGTGACGCCGGTGAGGCCGACCTCGATCGCCGAGGCACCTTCTTCGGCGTGACGGCTGGCAACGGCGTCGGCGCGGCTGCGTTCCCACACGAGGATATTGACCGCCAGCCGCTCGAAGCGCGGCCACCAGACGGCCTCGACATCGGCGGGAAGGGCAGCTTCGGCAAAGCAGTGGCGCCCGGCAGCGATCAGGGCTTCGAACGCATTGGGCGCGCGCGGACCGACGATGGTCGAAGAAAACAGATGCAATATGTCGTGGAACAGCGTGCCGCGCTCGGCAGCGCCGGGATCGCGCACCAGCGGGTCGATCGCCGACAGGCCAAGGATGCGCCTGGCATAAACGGCGTAAGGGTCGCGGCGCAGCGTCTCGACCTCGGTGATGCTGAAACGGCGTGGCCTGACAGCCACGGGGGGCTTGGGTTCGGGCCGGGCTGCGAAATCGGTCTTGTGGCCGGCGTCGAGAGCGCGCGCCCAGACGAGCAGCTTTTCGCCGCGCTTGCGCAAGACGGCGGCATGATCGGGCCCGGCGTAGGTCAACAGCCGCTGCAGCCAGCGCGAAGGCACCGCAGGCGCATCGCCCGAACGGGCGGAGCGCGACAGCACGACGTTCTTCGCGCCCATCGCCATCTGGAAATCATGGGCGGCAAGGCCGATGCGCCGCTCTGGCGGCTCCAGGTCGATGCCAGTCTTCATGACGCGCGACATGAAGCGATCGGCCTCGGCCTTGCGCGGCCAGCTGCCTTCGTTGAGCCCGCCGATGACCAGCGTGTCGACGCTTTGCAAGCGGGCTTCGAGCGCGCCCCAGATCGCGATGGCGCGGTCGGCACCTTGCGCCGGCTTGACCGCCTCGGGCGCCACCAGAGCGTCCATGACGTCGGGCCATTCGTCGGCGGCGAAGGTGAATGACGCTTGCGCGGCGACAAGCGAGCGAAGCGCTTCGGCGAGCTTGGCGCCGGCGTCGCCATCATAGAGCGCGCCGAGGCCGCCAAGCTCATCGCGGCCGAGATTTTCGAGCGCTTCGACCGTTGCCTTGACGATCGCCGCGAGTTCGACCGACGTATCACCGCGGAAGGCAAACAAAGGCGCCAGACCAGTGACGAGCCTTGTGGCGACGTCGCGCGCTTCTTCGATGCGGCGCACCGTGATGCGGTCGAACCAGAACGGTTTGCGCGACCCGCCGGCGACATCGCTCATCCTGCTGTCGAAGGTTTCGGCGAGGCCGGCAATATCGGGACGGCCGACGCCGCCGCGCAGCACGACCAATTCCAGCGTCTCGGCGGCCCGCCTGACCGTGGCTCGGTCGGCCCCGAGCCGCAGCAGCGGGTGCTTGAGCAGCGACAGTACCGCGACCGGATCACCGGGGCGGAAGGCAGCGTCGAGCATGGTGCGCAACAGGGCTGCGGGTGGGGTGTTGGCAAGCGGCATGCCGCCGGAATCGTCGGCCTGGATGCCGAAGCGGCGGAGTTCGGACGCAACGCGTCGCGCCAGATTGCGGTCGCCGGTGACCAATGCGGCACGATGACCCGGCTCCGCGACTGCCTGGCGCAAGGCGAGGGCGATGGCCGCCGCCTCGTCGCGCTCATGCGCTGCTTCGAGCAAGGTTATGCCGGCAAGGGCATCCGCGATCTCTGTATCGTCGACGTCACCGCGCTTGTCGGCCCAGGCGTCTGTGGTTTCGGCCGGCCTCAGCGCTTCGCCGACAAGCGACGCCCGCAGCACCATGGCTTGCGACGGCGCGCCGAGTTCCTCGATATCACCACGCAGAAGGCCAATCTTGCCGATCAGCTTGGCAAGGCCATATTGCGGATGGCCGAGCACCGAGGCTTTCGCGCCGATCGCCGTGATCGTCTCATAGGCGCGCTCGTCAAGCGTTGCATCCAGCCCTGGCAACACCACGGCCCCGCGCGGCAGGCGCGCGATCGTCGCGAGCAGTTCGGCGGTGGCGGGAATGGAGCCGGTCGAGCCGGCGGCAATGACGGGACCTGCAGGTGGGTTGCGCTCCAGCCGTTCGGCTTCAAGCCGGATCAGGGCGCTGCGATGCGCCGCAGGATTGGATTGGTCGCGCTCCTTGAGCATCTCCGGCCAGGCGCCGGTGACGATGGACAGGAAGTCGAGTGTCACCTGCCACCAGCCCGACAATTCGCCTGACACAAGCCCGGCCAGCCGCGACCAGTCGGAACCTTCGGTTTCGATCTCGTCCATCAGCCCGGCAAGATCGCGCGCCAGCCAGATGGCGTCGGCGGCGGATGCCGGAACGACGATCTCTTCTTCGAAAAGTGCTGCGACATGGGCCGGCAGTCGACGTTTCCAGGCGCGCACCAAAGGCGCAAGCAACAACAGGCGGTCGGTGGACGAGACAGGCGGGGCAAGGTCAAGCGCGCCGCGGCCCTCGGCCTCGAACGCCGCCTCGTCCTCGTCGAATTCGCCCAGCGGCTTGATGACCGGCAGGATGGCCGAACCACCGCCGGCAGCATCGACAAAGACGCCGCGCAAGGCGCGCGCCGCACGCCGCGTCGGCACATAGATGGTGACATCGGCGAGCGAGAGCGGATCGCCGGCGTAGCGGAAATCGGGGATCAGCCGGCCATCGAGCAGCGCCTGCGCCAACGTCGGCAGGAAAGGAATGCCTGGCGGGATCGAATAAACGCGTGGCGACGCACGGCCGCTCATTGCGCTTCCGCCAATGCCCTTTTCACCGCGGCCTCCGCCTGCGGGATGGCGTCGGGCGTGCCGACGGTGATCCAGCTGCCGTGCATCTGCATGCCGAACAAACGGCCAGTTGATATGGCCTCGTCGAAATAGCGGTTGAGCGAATGCGGCGCTTCAGAAGCATGGGCGAAGAGGCGCGGATGAATGATCGCGGCTCCGGCATAGATCAGGCCCTCGGGCGCACCCTTGGCACGGCTCAAGGCGCCGTCCGGCGCGACGAGGAAGTCGGTGCCGCCCGAATGGCCCGTTGCCTGTCTAAGATCCGCGAGCATGATCAGAATATCCATGCGCGCGGCGTCCCAGGCGAGTGCGAGACGGGTCAGGTTCGGCGTGCCATGGTCGATCCAGAAGGTGTCGGCATTGACGATGTAGAAGGGGTCAGTGCCAAGCTCTGGCAGCGCCTTGACGATGCCGCCGGCGGAATCGAGCAGGCCGTCGCTTTCGTCCGATATGACGATGCGTGGCTTCTCGCGGTCCGCGACATGGGCGACGATCTGGTCCGGCAGATAGTGGACATTGACCACGGCCTTTGCGACGCCAATCCCAGCGAGGCTGTCGAGCCCCCAGTCGAGCAGCGTCTTTCCGGCGACGCGCACCAGCGGCTTGGGGATCGTGTCGGTGATCGGCCGCATGCGCTTGCCGAGGCCGGCTGCAAGCACCATGGCGACGGGCGGGATCTTCGCACCGCTCACGTATCGAACTCCTCGAGCAGGCGATTTTCGCGATAGAAATCACTGAGTTCGGCAAGTGCCGGATGGGCGAGCGCACGGCCGAGATAATCGCGGATCCGCGGCAGGTGCTTCAGATATTGCGGCTTGCCGTCGCGTCGGTCGAGGCGGACGAAGATGCCCAGGATTTTGGAATTCCTCTGCGCCGCCATGATGGCGTAGGCCTCGCGAAACGCGACTTCATCAAACGCACCGGCGGCATGACGCGCGGCGACATAGGCGTCGACAGTGCTGCGCTCGATTTCCGGTGAAACCGTCACCCGCGCATCCATGGCAAGCGAGGCGACGTCATAGGCGACGGGTCCGATCAGCGCGTCCTGGAAATCGATGATGCCGAGCCGGTCATGCCCCTTGCGATCATCGCGCCAGATGATGTTCGGCGAATGGTAGTCGCGCAGGACGAGGCCGTATTGCTTGTCCGCGAGGCGATCGAAGGCAGCGTTCCAGGCGTGGCGATAGCCTTCGCGCAGCGCATCGGATGCCGATGCGCCTGTGACGGCTGGCACATACCAGTCGACCAGCAGGTCGACCTCGATCATCAACGCATCGCGATCGAAAGGCGGCACATCGTGGAAGACGCCAGCGGCAGCCTCCATGCGATCAGGCCAATGTTTCCCGTGAATCATTGCCAGCAATTCGGCAGCGGCGGCGTAGCGTTCGGCAACGGGCTCGCCGTCTGGGCCAAGGAAAGCGCCGGTGCCGAGGTGTTCGAGCAGCAAAAAGCCCTGGTCGAGATCCTGGGCGACGATGCCGGGCACCGAAACACCACCAGCGGCGAGCGCGCGGTCGATGGCGACAAAGGCCGCCACCGACTGCGCGGTATGGGCGATCTCGGCATAAGGCTTGCCATCGCGCACCGGCGGGCCAAGCACCAGCCGCGGCGCGTTCATCAGAACCAGCGGTTCGCTGCCGTCGCGCGTCACCGTCTCATAGGCGCGTGCCGAAGCGTCGTCCGTGAAGCGGGCCCGGCGAGCATCACCCCAGCCGGAAGCAACGAGAAATGCGCGCATGGCAAGCGAGCGGGCGACACGGTCGAAGTCATCGCCGCCACCTGATATCGTCACGCGACGGCCATCGCCCTCATGGTCGAGCGCGATACGCAGGCTTGTCGCCGGCATGGCGTCGGACGCACGCTCGGGCCATTCGACCAGCGCGACGCCGGAGGCGATTGCTTCGTCGAAGCCCAGCTCCTCCAGCTCATCTGGCGAAGACAGGCGATAGAGATCGAAATGATGCACAGGCAGCTGCGTGTCGTAGCTTTGCACCAGCGTGAAGGTCGGGCTCGGCACTTCGTGCATCGGATCGCTGGCAAGCGTACGGATCAGGCCGCGCGCCAAGGTCGTCTTGCCCGCACCCAGATCGCCGTCGAGCAGAAGCACGTCGCCGGCTTTGAGCGCCAGCGCCAGGTCCTCGCCCAGCCGCGTGGTCGCGACATCGTCGGGGAGGAAAAGCTCCAGCGATCTGGCCGTCATCAAAGGGTCTACTCCGCCGCGACCCGGACGCCGGCGGGCACGTCTGGGAACAGGCAGATGACAGTGGTGCCGAGATCCTTGCCGCTGTCGATGCGGACCGAGCCGCCATGCAGTTCAACGAAGCTCTTGACGATCGACAGGCCAAGGCCCGCGCCGCGCTTGCGGCCGCCGTTGACGCGGGATTCAAAGCGCTGGAACATCGTGTCGAGCACCTCCGGCGGCATGCCCGGACCGTCGTCGTGGACGGAGAATTCGACACCTTCGGCAAGCTGGCGGCAGGTCAGCGTGATGGTGCTTGCGGCGGGCGCGTAGTTCACGGCGTTGCTGAGCAGATTGTACAGGATCTGGCGGACACGCGTCTCGTCGCCATTGAAGCTCTTGGGCGCGCTCCTGGTGTCGATGGCAAGCTTGATCGAATGCTCTTCCAGCCGGTCGGCGACGAGGTCGGCTGCCGCCTCGATGGAGCGGTCGACATGCACCTCGGCGATATCGAGCTGCATGATACCGGCATCGACGGTGGCGAGGTCGAGGATGTCGTTGACGATGGTCAAAAGCACGCCCGACGACGAGCCGATATGCTCGACATATTCGCGCTGGCGCTGCGACAGCGGCCCGGTGCCGGGCAGCGACAAAAGCTCGGTGAAGCCGATGATATTGGTGAGCGGCGAACGCAGCTCGTAGGAAACGTGCTGGACGAACTCGTTCTTGATCTGGTCGGCGCGTTGCAGCGCCTCGTTCTTGTCCTTCAGCGCGCGCTCGACATTGACGCTGTCGGTGACGTCGACAAAGGTCAGCATCACCTGGCCGTTGGGCAGGTGGATGACGGCGTGCTGAAGCACCGAACCGTTCCTGAGCTCGGTCTGGCCGTGGCGGTCGCTACGCTCATCGAAACCGGTGACCGCGGCGACGAAATCGCCCCATGGGCTCTGCTCGGCTCGGGTGTCGCATTCGGCGCGGATCGCCGAGATATGCGTGCTCTGTCGCAGCGCGTCCGCCGAGACGCCCCACAGCTGACCGAACGCCGGATTGAACAGGCGGATGCGGCCATCGGGGCCGAAGACGACGACGCCTTCGGCGAGATTGTCGAGGGTTTCGCCCTGCACGCGCACGGCGGTGGTGTAGCGGCTTTCGAGATCGATCTTCTCGGTCAGGTTCTCGAACACCCAGGTGACGCCGCCCTTGGGCTGCGGGTTGGCTACCACCCGGATGGTGCGGCCGTCGGGCAGGTGCCACAGATGCTCCTGCGGCTCGACGGCGCGATAGGCGGAAAGCAGGTTTTCCTTCCAGCGGCGCCATTCCGGCTGCTCCGGCAACTTGCGTTCGCTGCGCAGGCGGTCGAGCAGCAGCGCATTGTCGGGCGCGCTCGAGATGTAGCCGGCGTCGAGATCCCAGAGCTTCTGGAAGGCGTTGTTGTAGAAACGCAGCTTCTGGTTGGCGTCGAAGGTGGCAACCGCAGTCGCGACCTGATCGAGCGTGTCAGAGTGGCTGCGCACCACTTGGCTGTATTCCTCGCGGATGGCTTCGGCAGCGCTCATGTCGGCGGCGATGCCTGCCGAACCTTCCTTGCCGACCACATCGGTGACGGCGAACATCTTGCGGTCACCGTCGATGACGGTCGACAGCGTCTGCTGAAACACGGGCCGCGACAGGTGCTGCTGGGCAATGGCCTCGCGCGACTGGGTGCCCAGGAACTCCTTGCCGTCGCGGATGGCGGCGGCGGAATCGGCGGCTTCGACTGCCCTGGCGAAAGCCTTGTTGACCCATTTCAGTCGGCCATCGGCATCGCGCATCCAAGATGGCATGTCGATGGCATCGATCAGGGCGACCAGCGTTTCGAATTCGGCGCCGAGGCGCTGGTTTTCAAGCTTCAGCCGCGCCTGACCGCGCTGCGCCTCGGAGATCGAAATGAAGCGGACGATGACATGCGCGCCGCTCTTGCGACCCTGGACCTCGAGGGCCGCACCGGCGTGGGTTTCGGCCACCAGCTCGAAAGCGGTGCCCTTGTCGCGCAAGGCAGCGATGGCGTTTTCAAGCGCTGCGGCCGAACGCGGCATCAGCCAACGGCCAAAGCCGAGGAAGGCAGCGCGCTCGTCAGGCGCGCCGGTTTCGATCGGCAGCGAACCGATCAGCTCGGGCTTCTTGTTTTCGCTGGCCCAGACAATGACGCGCTGGTCGCGCAGATTGAGCAGGGCTTCGGAACGCTGCAGCGAAGCGTTGAGGTCGGCGACGCGCCCGCGCAGCTCGACATTCTCCGCACTCACGCGCGCTTTTTCGCGGATCAGCGCGACAGCCGAGATCAGGGCGGCGCCCATGACGCCGACGAACATGGCGAGCTGGATGACTTCGGCCGTGCTGACGGGCAGGCCGGAAATGGAAGCCTGCTGGGCATGCGCAAATCCGAAAGGCGTGCACAGGGCAGTGGCGCCGAGCAGAACAGCGGCGGCGCGGCTACCGAGCCGGCGCGCGGTCTGCCATCTGGCGCTCGAAAGGGCCATCTGCGAATCCTGTCGGCCGCCGGAAACGGCCTGTCCCGCTAGAAGCGGGTATTCCCCCGGCATGTCTTGTTCCTCTCCGCCGCCTGAATGCAAGACCGCCCTGAAGCGCCCCAAAATTCCCGCCGAGAACGGGCGCGTGGCGAATCACGCCACAATAGCCGCTAGGCGAATCGTCGTGAAGAAGGCGTTTGCGCAAAAAGAGAAGCCGGGCGAAAGTCAATCGCCCGGCTTCAACATGTTGTAGGTTTATGCGCTATGGTTAATAGCGGTAGTGTTCCGGCTTGAACGGGCCCTTCGGCGTGACGCCGATATAAGATGCCTGTTCGTCGCTCAGCGTGGTCAGCTTGGCGCCAAGCTTGTCGAGATGCAGGCGCGCGACCTTCTCGTCGAGGTGCTTGGGCAGGACATAGACTTCGTTCTTGTACTGGCCGGGCTTGGTCCAGAGCTCGATCTGGGCCAGCGTCTGGTTGGTGAAGGACGCCGACATGACGAAGCTCGGATGGCCCGTCGCGTTGCCGAGATTGAGCAGACGGCCTTCCGACAGCAGGATCATGCGCTTGCCACCCGGGAAGGTGATCATGTCGACCTGCGGCTTGACGTTGGTCCACTTCAGGTTGCGCAGAGCAGCAACCTGGATCTCGTTATCGAAGTGACCGATGTTACCGACGATGACCATGTCCTTCATCAGGCGCATATGGTCGAGCGTGATGACATCCTTGTTGCCGGTCGTGGTGATGACGATGTCGGCGGTCGGAGCAGCGTCCTCAAGGGTGACGACCTCAAAGCCGTCCATGGCTGCCTGAAGCGCGCAGATCGGATCGACTTCGGTGACCTTAACGCGAGCGCCAGCGCCCTGGAGCGAAGCTGCCGAACCCTTGCCGACGTCGCCATAACCGCAGACGACGGCGACCTTGCCGGCCATCATGACGTCGGTGCCGCGGCGGATGCCGTCGACCAGCGATTCCTTGCAGCCGTACTTGTTGTCGAACTTCGACTTGGTGACGCTATCGTTGACGTTGATTGCCGGGAAGGGCAGCAGGCCCTTCTTCTGCAACTGGTAGAGACGGTTGACGCCGGTCGTGGTCTCTTCGGTGACGCCACGGATGGCGGCCTTGTGCTTGGCAAAGAAGCCCGGCGTTGCCGCCATGCGCTTCTTGATCTGGGCAAACAGGATCTCTTCTTCTTCGCTGCCCGGATTGGACAGCACGTCCTCGCCTGCCTCGGCGCGGGCGCCGATCAGGATATACATGGTGGCGTCGCCGCCATCATCGAGGATCATGTTGGTGGCGCCGCCATCGGTCCACTGGAAGATCTGGTCGGTGTACTGCCAGTATTCCTCAAGCGTCTCGCCCTTGACGGCGAACACCGGGATACCGGCTTCGGCGATCGCAGCGGCTGCGTGATCCTGGGTCGAGAAGATGTTGCACGAGGCCCAGCGGATGTCGGCGCCGAGTTCCTTCAGCGTCTCGATCAGCACTGCCGTCTGAATGGTCATGTGCAGCGAGCCGGAAATGCGCGCGCCTGTGAGCGGCTTTTTCTCGCCGAACTCCTCGCGACAGGCCATCAGGCCCGGCATTTCAGTTTCAGCGATCTCGATTTCCTTGCGACCCCAGCCGGCGAGCGAAATGTCGGCGACCAGATAATCCTTGCTACCCGTCATGGCTTGCTCCGATTCCTGTTTACTGCGCGCCGGCGCGGGAGGCCTGATAAGGGCGCGCGAAAGAGCGGCCTGACTACCAGATCAGGCAGCCATCGTAAATGGGACATAAAGAAATCTTTATTCGTGCATGTCGCTCAGCGAGTGCCAGACGATCAGCATTCCTCGCCGAAGCGTGCGGCGACCAGTGTCGCCAGCGCTTCCATCGCCTCATTGGCTTCTGGACCGCTCGCGGTGACGCGAATGGTGCAGCCGGGACTGGCAGCCAGCATCATCAGGCCCATGATCGAGGTGCCGCCGACGGAAATGCCGTCCTTTTCGACACTGACCGAGGCCTGGAATTCACCGGCGATCTGCACAAATTTGGCCGAAGCGCGGGCATGCAGGCCGCGCTGGTTGACGATGGCGAGGTCGCGGACGACGTGGCCGTCTTCGGCCGAAAAGGGCATGCCGCTCATTTGCCGCTCAACACCTGGCTTGCCACATTGATGTATTTCCGCCCTGCGGCCTGCGCCTCGTCAAGCGCTCCCGACATGTTGTCGGCCTTGCGCACGCTGGTCAGCTTGATCAGCATCGGCAGGTTCATGCCGGCGATGACCTCGACGCGTCCCGCTTCCATCACCGAAATGGCGAGGTTGGAGGGTGTGCCGCCGAACATGTCGGTCAAAACGACTACGCCGGTGCCGGTGTCGGCACGCGCAACGGCATTGATGATGTCGCTGCGACGCTGCGCCATGTCATCATCGGCCCCGATCGAAACGGTCTCGAAATTCTCCTGCGGTCCGACGACGTGTTCCACCGCGTGGCGGAACTCCTCAGCCAGTTGACCGTGCGTTACAAGCACGAGTCCGATCATTCTGTCATGGCTCCCGTCATGGCACTTTCACAACCGCGCAGTATTTTTGCCGCCTTCGCGGAGGGCGGGAGCGCTATCTTGTCGACGGCGAGGGCGTTTACAAGCCCCAATTTTCGGCACGACATGGCATTTTGACGCAATGCAGCAAAAATAATGGGCAGGCTCAGGCGAAGAGTCCATTGCCGAGCAGGGCCAATATGGCAGGCACAGCCGCAGCGATTTCCCGCTCCGCGAGCATCTGCCTAGAGACCCTGCAACCCAAGAGAAGCTCGCTGTCTGTCTCAGGCAACCGCTGCATCTCATTTGCCGGCACCAGCCTGACAAGCAGGTCGACGGCTGCCGCAACCTCATGTTCGACAGGGACGGGGCCGAGGCCGCGAACTTCCACAAGGCCGGCAATCGTTGGCGGCGCGTGGCACACAAGCCTGCCTTGATGTGCCGAAAGAAAGACCTGATCGTCTGATACCAGCCGGGCGAAACTGCCAGAGGCGCGGGACTTTTCGACCAGCGCCAAAGCCAGCGCGGTCTTGCCTGAGCCTGAGGGTCCAGTCACCAGCACGCCGCGATCGCCGAGCACAACCGCCGTGGCATGCATGTTGGCGGGCACGTCAGCTTTCCGCAGGGAAGGCGACGACGAAGCGGGCGCCCTTGATCTCGCCCGGCTTGGTGCCGGTGATGTTTTCGGCCGTCAGCGTGCCGCCATGGGCTTCCACGATCTGGCGGCTGATCGACAGGCCCAGGCCCGAATTCTGGCCAAAGGCTTCGCCGGCCGGCCGGTCAGTGTAAAAGCGCTCGAAGATACGATCGATGTTTTCCGCACGGATTCCGGGACCGTTGTCCTCGACAGTGACGACATTGAACTTGCCGACCCGCGCCAGCGAAATGGCGATATGGCCATGGTCATCGGGCACGAAGGAGCGGGCATTTTCGATCAGGTTGGTGATGACCTGGCCGATACGCAGATCGTGGCCGACGATATTGTAGTTCTTCACCCCAGGCGGCAACTTGGCGACATTGAACGCGATCTCGACCGGCTTCTTGTGGCGGCTGGTCTCGCGCGACACTGAAACCAGGTCGCCGATGAACCTCTTGAGATCGACCCGGCTCGCGTCTTCCCGCGCGAGCTCGGCATCGAGGCGCGAGGCGTCGGAGATGTCGGTGATCAAGCGGTCGAGGCGCCGGACGTCGTGCTGGATGATCTCCATCAAACGCGCGCGCGAGTCCTCGTTCTTGGCCAGCGGCAGCGTTTCCACCGCACTGCGTAGCGAGGTCAGCGGGTTCTTGAGCTCATGCGAAACGTCGGCGGCGAAACTCTCGATGGCCTCGATGCGAGCGTAGAGCGCGTTGGTCATGTCGCGTATGGCGACCGACAGATTGCCGATCTCGTCCTGGCGGTCGGAGAAATCGGGGATCTCCTCGCGGCTCTTGCCGCCACGGCGAACCCGATTGGCTGCAGCGGAAAGACGGCGAAGGGGCGTCGCGATTGTCGATGCCAGCAGCATCGAAAGGATGGCAGTGACCAGGGCCGCAACGCCAAAGACGCGCAGAATGGCCTTCTGCTCGGCGGCAACGATCTTGTCGATGTCGCCACCTTCGGTCGACAGCATCAGCACCCCAAGCACGGCGCGGAAGCGCTGGATCGGGACGGCGACGGAGACGATCTGCTCGCCCTGTTCGCTGACCCTGACGATCGTCGCCGGGCCACCGGTCAACGCCTGCACGACTTCGGGGAAGGCCGCGCCGTTGCCACCGGGCTGCTCCTTGTAGACCGGCAGCGCGTTGTCACGGAAAAAGCCGAAGACGAACTTCTGCACCCGTTCAAAGACGGTCGGCTGCTCTTCTTCGACCGGCGGCAGGTCGTAGCGAAGGATTTGGCCGTGAGAATAAAGACGGCGCGAATCGAGCAGCAGATTGGCATCGCGATCATAGATGCGCGCGCGGGTGCGGGTCGGTGAGATCAGTCGGCGAAGCAGCGGCGCGACGCGTTCGGGATTGATCGGAAAGTCGAGGCTGTCGAGTTGGTCGGAGCCGGGGCCGAGTGTTTCGCCCGCCTGCAGTTCGAGCAACTTTTCGGGGTCGATGCTGATCGAATCCGTTTCGACGGTGGCCGAGGCGGCAATGGAACCGGCGATGATCTCGCCCTGCGTCATCAGGCTCTCGACACGAGCGCCGATCAGGCCGTCGCGAAACGTGTTGAGATAGAGGATGCCGGCGACCAGAACCGCCAACCCGGCCAGGTTGAGAAACAGGATGCGGCGGGTGAGGCTCGAAAAGAAGTAGTGGCCGAGCAGGCGGCCGAGCCTGATCCTGGCCCGGTCGAGAAACAGCAGGCGTCCGCGCGGTCGTTTTGCAACGGCCGCCGGTTTGCTGATCTCTGCTTCCATCGCCATATGATCTCAGCCCCCGCCGATATCACGCTTCGCGGAATCTGTAGCCGACACCATAGAGCGTTTCGATCATCTCGAAGTCGTCATCGACGGCCTTGAACTTCTTGCGCAGGCGCTTGATGTGGCTGTCGATGGTGCGGTCATCGACATAGACCTGCTCATCATAAGCCGAATCCATCAAAGCGTCGCGGCTTTTGACGACGCCAGGACGCTGCGCCAGCGAGTGCAGGATCAGGAATTCGGTGACGGTGAGCACGACCGGCTCGCCCTTCCAGGTGCAGGTGTGGCGCTCCTGGTCCATCACCAGCTGGCCGCGCTCGAGCGAGCGTGCCTGCTGGGTCGGCGCCTTGACACCTGCTTCGCGGGCACTTGCCCGGCGCAGGACAGCGCGCACGCGTTCGACCAGCAACCGCTGCGAGAACGGCTTACGGATGAAATCGTCCGCGCCCATCTTGAGGCCGAACAGCTCGTCGATCTCATCGTCCTTGGAGGTCAGGAAGATCACCGGAAGGTCGGTCTTCTGGCGCAACCGGCGCAACAGCTCCATGCCGTCCATGCGCGGCATCTTGATGTCGAGGATGGCGAGGTTCGGCGGACGCGCAGCCAAGCCTTCAAGTGCCGAAGCACCGTCGGTGTAGGTCTCGACCCGGTAGCCCTCGGACTCGAGCGCGATCGAAACCGATGTCAAAATGTTGCGGTCGTCGTCGACAAGCGCGATCGTTGCCATTTCCTGCGGCTCCCTCATGAGCGGGTGTCCCTTCCTGCTTGGAGCAGGGCTTTTGCAGGACAAATTAGGTACAAAATGTGGCATACCCTCCGATCGCCAGGAGCGCAACCGCCACGACCGGTGCCCACTCTATATGGGGTGCCTGTGCGGAACCTCGAACAAAAAACCTGCCTGCTTCCAGGGCAACGCCCGGCTCATCCCCGGCTTTTAAACGATTTAGATAGATTTCAAAATTTTTAAATCGATTAAAGATTTGAAATCGCTCGGTTTTTCTGTTTCTGGCTGACTTCAGTCCCTCGGGACAGCGGCGTCCGGCCCGCAGACCGGACATTGGCGTCAAATCGAACGAGGGTTCCCGAATGTCGGAAATCGGTAAGCGCAATCCCAATTGCGGGATTGAAACAGCAGGGCTCAAAACCTCGGGTACCGTCCGTTACAACTTTGGCCCGGCACTGCTTGCCGAAGAGGCGATCCGCCGCGGCGAGGCAAAGCTGACGGCGCATGGCGCGCTTGTCGCCGACACCGGCCAGTACACCGGTCGCTCGCCCAAGGACAAGTTCGTGGTGCGGGACGAAAACACCGAGGCTCAGGTCTGGTGGGACAACAACAATGCGATGACCCGGGCCCAGTTCGACGCCCTGCATGCCGACTTCCTGGCGCATGCGGCCGACAAGGACCTGTTCGTGCAGGACCTGATCGGCGGCGCCGACCGCTCGCTGTGCCTGCCGACACGCGTCGTCACCGAATATGCCTGGCATTCGATGTTCATCCGCAACCTGCTCATTCGCCCCAACGAGGCGGAGCTGGCGGGCTTCGTGCCCAAGATGACGATCATCGACCTGCCGTCCTTCCGCGCCGACAAGGCGCGCCATGGCGGACGCAGCGAGACGCTGATCGCCGTCGACCTGACGCGCATGATCGTTCTGATCGGCGGCACCGAATATGCCGGCGAAATGAAGAAGTCGGTGTTCACAGCACTCAACTACATCCTGCCGGCGGGCGGCGTCATGCCGATGCACTGCTCGGCCAATGAGGGCCCCGATGGCGACGCCGCCATCTTCTTTGGCCTGTCGGGCACCGGCAAGACGACGCTGTCGGCCGATCCCAAGCGCACGCTGATCGGCGACGACGAGCATGGCTGGGGCCCGGACGGCATCTTCAATTTCGAAGGCGGCTGCTACGCCAAGACCATCCGCCTGTCGGCCGAAGCCGAGCCGGAAATCTTCGCAACGACCCGTCGCTTCGGCACGGTGCTCGAAAACGTCGTCCTGGACGAAAACCGCGTGCCGGACTTCAACGACGGCTCGCGCACCGAAAACACCCGTTGCGCCTATCCGCTGGACTTCATCCCGAACGCCAGTGCCACCGGCCTCGCCAGCCACCCCAAGAACATCATCATGCTGACGGCCGACGCCTTCGGCGTGATGCCGCCCATCGCCAAGCTGACCCCAGCACAGGCGATGTATCACTTCCTGTCGGGCTACACTGCCAAGGTGGCTGGCACCGAGCGCGGCGTGACCGAGCCGGAAGCGACATTCTCGACCTGCTTCGGCGCACCTTTCATGCCGAGGCACCCCAGCGAATACGGCAACCTGCTGCGCCAGCTGATCGCCGACCACGGCGTCGACTGCTGGCTGGTCAATACCGGCTGGACTGGCGGTGCCTATGGCGTGGGCTCGCGCATGCCGATCAAGGCGACGCGCGCACTTTTGTCGGCGGCCCTCGACGGCTCGCTCAACACGGTCGAATTCCGCACCGACGCCAATTTCGGCTTCGCCGTTCCGGTCTCGGTTCCCGGCGTCGACAGCAAGATCCTCGACCCGCGTTCGACCTGGGCTGATGCTGCCGCCTATGACCGCCAGGCCAAGAAGCTGGTGTCGATGTTCATCGACAATTTCGGCAAGTTCGAAAGCCATGTCGACGCCGCCGTGCGCGGTGCCGCACCACGCACCCAGCAAGCCGCCGAGTAATCCGAGCGATTTTCGAAACGTAACGTTCAAGGCCCGGCCAAAAGCCGGGCCTTTTCTTTTCGGCGACTACACGGCATGACTTGGCGCATGAGCGCCGACGACAAGATTTTCATAGCCAATGACGTGGTCATCCATCCCGATGACATCGAAGAGAACTTCATCCGCTCGTCGGGGCCGGGCGGCCAGAACGTCAACAAGGTGGCTACCGCCGTTCAGCTGCGCTTCGATGCCGCAAACGCCCCGGGGCTGCCCGAGCGGGTGCGCGAACGCACGATCAAGCTCGCCGGCCAGCGCGCGACCAAGGACGGCGTCATCGTCATCGAGGCCGGACGCTACCGCACCCAGGAGCAGAACCGGGCCGACGCGCGGGCCAGGCTGACGGCACTCGTCGCCAAGGCAGCCGAGCCGCCACCGCCGCCACGCAAGAAGACCAGGCCGACAAAAGGCTCGGTCGAACGGCGCCTCAAGTCCAAGTCCGGGCGGTCGACAGTCAAGAAGCTGCGCGGCCGGGTCGACGGCGATTAAACGTCAAGCACTGATCGTGCTTCCAATTTGGTTTTGCAGATGCCAAGCTTCGGCAACTGCCACAGCAAGGGAGATCACGAATGGGCATGTTCGATTTCGTCAAGAATGTCGGCAAGAAGCTTGGTTTCGGCGACGATGAGGCTCCGAGCGCCGACACGCTGAAGAAGGAACTCGACTCTCACAAGCTCGGCACTGACAACGTCCAGGTTGTGGTCAAGGGCGACACTGCCGTGCTGACCGGCGTGGTCAAGGACCAGTCGATCTTCGAAAAGGCGGTCATCGCCGTCGGCAACACGCTGGGCGTCTCCAAGGTGCAGGCCGACGAGCTCAAGGTCGTAGCGCCTGACTCCGGCCTCAAGCTCGACGGCAAGGTCGACATGACCGAGCTGGTCAAGGCAGCGACCCCTGCCAAGGCGCCGGTGTTCTACACCGTCAAGAAGGGCGACAACCTGTCGAAGATCGCCGAGGCACAGTACGGCAAGGGCAAGGCGTCGAAATACACCGTCATCTTCGAGGCCAACAAGCCGATGCTGACGCACCCCGACAAGATCTATCCCGGCCAGGTGCTGCGCATCCCCGAAATCGCCACGGCCTGATACAAGCTTTCATGATGCGCAACGGCGGCTTTCGGGTCGCCGTTTTGCTTTTCAGGTGGCATTCTGGACGGCCAGATCGAACAAGGCAGCTCAAACGTGCTCGTATTGCCCAAAGGCGTCCGCCATATGCCCGGCTTTCTCTCACGCGAAGTGCAGGAAGGCCTGGTCGAAAGCATACGCGAGGTGGTGAAAGCAGCACCGCTCTACACACCAGCCATGCCCAAGACCGGCAAGGAAATGAGCGTGCGGATGACCAATTGCGGCTCGCTCGGCTGGGTCACCGACAAGGAGCGCGGCTATCGCTACCAGCCCGAGCATCCGGTGACGGGCGAACCATGGCCGCCGATCCCCGATGCGCTTCTGGCGTTGTGGCGCGAAGTGTCGGGCTATCCGCACCCGCCCGAAGCTTGCCTCGTCAATTTCTACACCGATGCGGCCAAGATGGGCCTGCACCAGGACCGCGACGAGCGCGAGTTTTCAGCACCTGTGGTTTCGGTATCACTCGGCGATGCCTGCCTGTTTCGCGTCGGGGGCACCAAACGCGACGACCGGACGGTTTCGTTCAGGCTGGAGAGCGGCGACATCGTCGTGCTGGGCGGGGAGGGGCGGCTCGCCTTCCATGGCGTCGACCGCATCTACCCGATGACGTCGGCGTTGCTGAAGCAGGGCGGTCGGATCAACCTGACCCTGCGGCGGGTGACGAAGCCGGCCTGAGCATGATCCCGAAAAGTGGATGCCGGTTTTCGGAAAAGATCATGCTCCAACAAAAGCCCTCAGAGCTTGCGGATCGCCACTTCCTCGACCAGGTGCCCGGCACCCTTCTTGAGGATCAGATCGGCGCGCGGGCGCGTCGGCAAGATGTTCTCGCGCAGGTTCTTCAAATTGATATTGGCCCACAGCCCCTCGGCGATGGCCCGCGCCGCATCTTCCGACAGCTGCGAGTAACGATGGAAGAAGGACTGCGGATTGCGGAAGGCGGTCTCGCGCAGCCGCATGAAGCGGTCGATGTACCACTCGTGGATCACCTGCTCATCGGCATCGATATAGATCGAGAAGTCGAAGAAGTCGGAGACGAAGGGCACGAAGTTGCCATCCTTGGGCAGCTCGCGCGGCTGCAGCACATTGATGCCCTCGAAGATCAGGATATCGGGCCGGTCGACGGTGACGAACTCGCCCGGCATCACGTCGTAGGTCAGGTGCGAATAAACCGGCGCCCGCACATTCGGTTGGCCCGACTTGATGGCCGAGAGGAAGCGCAGCAGGGCGCCGACATCGTAGCTGTCGGGAAAGCCCTTGCGTTCCATCAGATTGTCGCGCCGCAACACCTCGTTGGGGTAGAGGAAGCCGTCGGTGGTGACCAGATCGACCTTCGGGCTCGACGGCCAGCGCGTGAGTAGCTCCTTCAGGATACGCGCGGTGGTCGACTTGCCGACGGCGACCGACCCAGCCATGCCGATGATGAAGGGTGTCTTGGTGCCCTTCTTTTCGGAGTTGAAGAAGCGCTGGCGCTGGCGAAACAGCTGCTGGCTGGTCTCGACATGGGCCGACAGCAGGCGTGACAGCGACAGGTAGATGCGCCGGACTTCCTCAAGGTCGATCGGCTCGTACATCGAGCTCAGACGCCCGACCTCGTCCTGGGTCAAGGTCATCGACATGTCGGCGCCGAAGCCGGCCCAATGCTCGGCTGAGAAGAACCAGTATGGAGAATATTTCTCCGACGGCGCGAGCTGATCCATCGAACCTCCCCTGCGGGACCTGACCAGCGGTCAGCCCTCGTTCTTCCGCGAGGCCTTTTCGGCGATTCCGGATTGCGACGTGCGCCGCTCCAGCTCGGCCATCACCTCCGCCATCGGAATGCCGGCTACAGCCAGCACGACGAGCCAATGATAAAGGAGATCAGCGCTTTCCGAAACGAGGGCGCTATCGTCGCCCTTGACCGCGGCGATGACGGTTTCGACCGCCTCTTCGCCGAGCTTCTTGGCCGCGCGTTCCATGCCGCTTTGATAGAGCTTGGCCGTCCATGAATTGGCGTCGCCCGAACGCGCGCGCTCGGAGACGATCTTTTCCAGGTCGGAAAGGGAGAATGCACTCATCATTGCCTCGGTAGCTCAGCCAATGGGATCGAGCCGCATCGGCAGACCCGCTTTTGCCATGTGGGCCTTGGCCTCGGCAATGGTGTAGGTGCCAAAATGGAAGATCGAGGCGGCAAGCACGGCCGTCGCATGGCCCTCGCGGATGCCTTCGACCATGTGGTCGAGATTGCCGACGCCGCCCGAGGCGATGACCGGCGCGCGCACCGCATCCGCCACGGCCCGGGTCAGGGCTAAATCGTAGCCGATCTTGGTGCCGTCGCGGTCCATCGAGGTGAGCAGGATTTCGCCGGCCCCAAGGTCGACGACCTTGCGGGCGAATTCGACGGCGTCGATGCCGGTGCGCTCGCGCCCGCCATGGGTGAATATCTCCCAGCGGTCAGCTTCGTTTGCAGCCGACACCTTCTTGGCGTCGATGGCAACGACGATGCACTGGTTGCCGAACTTGTCGGCGGCCTCGGCGACGAAGGAGGGGTTCTTCACCGCCGCCGTGTTGATCGACACCTTGTCGGCGCCGGCCAGAAGCAGCTTGCGGATGTCGGAAACCTGGCGCACGCCGCCACCGACGGTCAACGGCATGAAGCATTGTTCGGCGGTGCGGGAAATGACGTCGAAGATGGTCTCGCGATTGTCCGACGAAGCGGTGATGTCGAGGAAGCAGAGCTCGTCGGCACCGGCCGCGTCATAAGCCTTGGCGGCCTCGACCGGATCGCCGGCGTCGATCAGATCGACGAACTGGACACCCTTGACGACACGGCCGTCCTTGACGTCGAGGCAAGGAATTACGCGGGCTTTGAGGGTCATTTCCGTTCCTCGAACAGTCCGGGCTCTGGCTTGAGCGTGCCGCGCAGAATGGCGAGCGCTTCGGTCGGATCGATGCGGCCGTCGTAGAGAGCACGGCCGGAAACAGCACCTTCGAGCTTCTTGGCATCCGGCATGGTCATGCGCACGATATCGGCGATTGAGGCGAGGCCGCCCGAGGCAATGACCGGGATCGATACGGCCTCGGCGAGATCGATGGTCGAATCCCAGTTGATGCCGGCCAGCACGCCATCGCGGTCGATGTCGGTGTAGATGATGGCGGCGACGCCGGCACCCTCGAATTTTTTGGCAAGCTCGACGACACCAAGGCTTGAGGCTTCGGCCCAGCCTTCGACGGCGACCTTGCCGCCCTTGGCGTCGATGCCGACAGCGACCTTGCCGGGGAATTTCCTGCAGGCTTCCTTGACCAGTTCAGGATCGCGAACGGCGACCGTGCCCAAGATGACGCGGGCAAGGCCCTTCGAAAGCCAGCTCTCGATATGATCGAGCGAACGAATGCCGCCGCCGAGCTGGACCGGATTCTTGGTCGCTTTCAAGATCGCCTCGACCGCCGAACCATTGACACTTGCGCCGGCGAAGGCGCCGTTCAAGTCAACCACATGCAGCCACTCGAAACCCTGGTCCTCGAAGGCTTTCGCCTGGGCGCCCGGGTCGTCATTGTAGACGGTCGCCTGGTCCATGTCGCCGAGCTTGAGGCGCACGCACTGGCCGTCCTTGAGGTCGATGGCGGGGAAAAGGATCATGCTCAGACGCCTTCGACGATGACAAACTTGCCGACGGAAGCTGCGTGCCGCAGCTTCACGACTTCCTGGTATGCAGGTGAGTGGTAGCAGGCGATCGCCTGCTCGTAGGATTCGAATTCGACCAGGACATGGCGGTTGCCGGTCGGGCCTTCGGGCTGGTCGTACTGGCCGCCGCGCACCAGAAGCTTGGCGCCGTATGGGGCGATCGCCGCAAGGTTGGCCGCGATGTAGGCCGGATAGGCCTCGGGGTTGGTGATCTCCACCATCGCCATCCAGTAGCCCTTTTTCGTCGTCATGGCTTCCACCTCAAGAAATTGGCAATGAGGCCGAGGCCAAGCGCCTGGCTCTTTTCGGGATGAAACTGCGTGCCGACAAGGTTGTCGCGCGAAACCGCAGCGGTGACCTGGCCACCATAGTCGGCGGTCGCCAGCACCTGCTTCTCGTTGGTCGCGTCGAGATGGTAGGAATGCACGAAATAGGCGTGCAGGCCGGTCGGTCCGGTGGCGATGCCATCGAACACCGGATGGGCATGTTTCACGTGAATCGTGTTCCAGCCAATCTGCGGAATCTTGAGCGACGGGTCGGACGGCGTGATCTCCTTGACGTCGCCGGCAATCCAGCCAAAGCCTTGTGTGACGGTCTTTTCAAGCCCGCGCTCCGACATCAATTGCATGCCGACGCAGATGCCGAGGAACGGCCGCGCCTTGTGGATGGCGACCTCTTCGACCGCATCCCACATGCCGTCCACGGCACGCAACCCGCGCGCGCAATCGGCATAGGCGCCAACGCCGGGCAAGACGATGCGGTCGGCGGTGCGCACACGTTCGGCGTCCGCGGTCAGGTCGATCTCAGCCGATATGCCGGCTTCGCGGGCGGCGCGCTCGAAGGCCTTGGTCGCCGAGCGCAGATTGCCCGAACCGTAGTCGATGATGGCAACGCGCATGTCAGTGTCTTCCGGGATAATGCAGCAGGCCGAGCGCTCCGCCAGCAGGTTGAGGCCGGTGCGTGGCAGGGGAGATGGTGACAGCAGCCGGCGCAGGCTCTTCGCCAGGTTCTCCGGCGAAGAGGTAGCGCGTCTCGGCATCCTCGATGCTGTCGGCCTCGATCACGCCCCACTGGTGCCAGCCGGCACGGCGAAGGGCGGCGATACGCAAGGCGCCACCTTCGAGCCCGACATAGAGCGAAATCAGCAGCGGCAGCAGCGGTGCGGCAAAGGTAAGCCCCGCAGCTTCGCTGGCGACAGCAAGCGCCATCGTGGCGGCAAGCGTCACCGCCGCTTCGAGCCAGAGGCGATGCCACAAAAGCCAAAGCAGCGGCACGACGAAGCCGAGGATGTAAAAGCCGTCTCGGATAAAGACGGCAGCTTCCGAAGCGTTTTTTCCTGCCGAAGCAGGCGGCTCCATGACGACATGGATGGCCATGGCTATCCCTTCAGGCTGCCCTTGGTCGAGGGTACTGCGTCAGGCTGGCGCGGGTCGCTTTCAAGGGCCATGCGCAGCGCGCGCGCCACGGCCTTGAAGCAGGTTTCGGCGATATGATGGTTGTTGGCACCGTAATGATTGGTGACATGCAAGGTGATGCCGGCGTTCTGGGCCAACGCCTGGAAGAATTCGCGCACCAGCTCGGTGTCGAAGGTGCCGATCTTGGGTGCCGAGAAGTTAACGTTCCAGACCAGGAAGGGGCGGCCCGACACGTCGATCGCCGCCCGCGTCAGCGTCTCGTCCATGGCCAGGTCGATCGAGGCGTAGCGCATGATGCCGCGACGTTCGCCGAGCGCCTTGGATAGCGCCTGGCCGATCGCGATGCCGCAATCCTCGACGGTGTGGTGATCGTCGATGTGCAGATCGCCCTTGGCCGAAACCTTCATGTCGATCAGCGAATGGCGCGACAGCTGGTCGAGCATGTGGTCGAAGAAACCGACGCCAGTCGACATTTCCGAACGGCCGGTGCCATCGACATGGACCGAGACGGCAATCTCGGTTTCCTTGGTCTTGCGGCTGACTTCGGCGGAACGGGGGGCCATTGGCGGATCCTTGTCCTCAAAAACGAGAGCCTAGTGCATGATCCTTTCCGAAAATCGGTCCCGATTTTCGGAAAGGATCATGCACCAGATTCAAACTGTTACAGCGTCCTTTGCGCGTCCAAGTGGACGCGCGGCGCTGTATTAGCAGCATGAGCGACCGCTTGCCAATCGTCGCGAAAGGGCATTTCGTCATAGGCGGCGAGGATTTGCATTCCTTGCGCCGCGTCATACATAAGATCGAACTTCCACTCGTAACGCGCAAGCTGCCGCAAAGGGGCCGCGCGCCATCGGAGCAACATATGTCCAGTGAACAAAGTATGCACGCCACAACCATCGTGACCGTGCGCAAGGGCAACAAGGTGGTCATCGCCGGCGACGGCCAGGTCAGCCTCGGCCAGACCATCATGAAGGGCAATGCCCGCAAGGTGCGCCGCCTCGGCAAGGGCAATGTCATCGCTGGGTTTGCCGGCGCCACCGCCGACGCCTTCACCCTTCTCGAACGCCTCGAAGCCAAGCTTGAGCAATATCCAGACCAGCTGACGCGCGCCTGCGTCGAGCTCGCCAAAGACTGGCGCACCGACCGCTATTTGCGCCGCCTCGAAGCAATGATGCTGGTCGCCGACAAGAATGTCTCGCTGGCGCTGACCGGCACCGGCGACGTGCTGGAGCCGGAATTCGGCGTCATGGCCATCGGCTCGGGCGGCAACTATGCGCTGGCTGCAGCGCGCGCGCTGATGGACACCGACAAGGACGCCGAGGAGATCGCCCGCAAGGCGATGCAGATCGCGGCCGACATTTGCGTCTACACCAACCACAGCTTCGTGATCGAAACGCTCGATGCCGATTGAGGCAACCGCGCGCTACGACTTCCGTCCGGTGACCAAGGCCGACCTGCCGATGATCAAGGCATGGTTGGCCCAGCCGCACGTCGCCGAATGGTGGAGCCATCCCGAAGACGAGATCGCAGCGATCGAGGAGCACATCGACAGCATCTCGGTCGAGCCGCTGATCGTCGAGCTGAACGGCAAGCCGATCGGCTACCTCCAGAGCTACGACCCGCATATGGAGGACGACCACCCCTACCAGGACCAGCCATTCGGCACGCTCGGCATCGACTTGTCGATCGGCGTGCCGGACCTGGTCGGCAAGGGTCATGGTGCGGCCATCATCCGGCAATTCGTCGACGAACTGTTCGAGGAAGGCGTGCCGCGCGTGATCATCGATCCTAATCCGGCGAACAAACGGGCCATCCGCGCTTATGAAAAAGCTGGCTTCGTGGCTTTCGATACGCGAACGTCGATTTACGGTCCGACGCTGATGATGGCGCGCGATGCCGAAGAGGGGGATTTCGACGAATGATGCTTGCGCAAGGGGAGGAGGCGGCAGCCGGGCAACGCGAGAAGCTGGGCTGGTGGCTGCTTGTGGCTGCCTTGCTGATCGCAGGACAGGCGGTGGCGCTTTACTGGATGGGCCACCCGGCAATCTGCAAATGCGGCTACGTCAAGCTGTGGCAGGGCGTCGTGATGAGTTCGGAGAACTCCCAGCACATCTCCGACTGGTACACCTTCTCGCATATCATCCACGGATTCCTGTTCTACGCGCTGCTGACCTGGCTCGCGCCCAAGAGTTCGCTTGGTTTCCGCCTTGCGGTCGCCATCGGCATCGAAGTGGCGTGGGAGCTGGTCGAAAACAGCGATTTCATCATCAACCGCTACCGCGAGGGCACCATTTCCCTCGACTATTACGGCGACAGCGTCCTGAACTCGGTGTTCGACACGCTGGCCATGGTGCTGGGCTTCTTCATGGCCGCGCGGCTTCCGGTCTGGAGCGTCGTTGCCTTGGCCGTCATCTTCGAAATCGGCGTCGGTTATGTCATCCGTGACAACCTGACGCTCAACGTCATCATGCTGGTTTATCCGCTCGATACGATCAAGCATTGGCAGGCGGGTATCCTGTAGTGAACGAGTCTTCGACACCGCCCGACATGCTCGCCATTTCGCCCGACGCGCTGCGCACCGCAGTGGCGAACGGGCTGGTGACGGCCGCGCAGGCGCAAGGCCTGCGCGATCTGGAAAGCGCCAGAACGCCCGCCTTCGACAGGGAACCGCATGACGACGAGAGGTTTCGTTTCATCAGCGGTTTCAGCGACATCTTCGTCACCATCGGCCTTGGGCTGTTCTTGGGCGCCCTGGGCTATTTCTCCGGCGACATGATCGGCAACACCGGCATGTTCGTTGTCATCGCCGTGGCGAGCTGGCTTCTGGCCGAGTACTTCACCCGCAAGCAGCGCATGGCGCTGCCCAGCATCGTGTTGCTTCTGGTCTATGCCGGAGCGGTCTTTTCGGCGGTGGCGGCAGCCTTCAACCCCAGCCAGAGCTTCGGCATGGGCCTCGGCAACCACGGCGGCTCGCCGATCGTCGTTGCCGGTCTTGTTACCGCTGGGGCGGCTTGGCTGCACTACTGGCGTTTCCGCGTGCCGGTGACGATCGCAGCCGGCGTCGCGGCCCTTGTCGCCTCCGCCGTCGGGCTTCTTTTCATGGCGGCACCCGATTTCGCCATCCAGGCCGCCAAGCCGCTGCTGCTGGCCTGCGGCCTTGCCGTGTTTACGCTTGCCATGCGTTTCGACCTCAGCGATCCGCTGCGCCAAACCCGTCGCACCGACATCGCATTTTGGCTGCACATGCTGGCAGCACCGCTGATCGTGCATCCGCTGGTCAGCGGACTGGTCGGACAGGATGGCACTGAAGCGGGTTCGGCCTGGAGCATCCTGGCGATCTTCATCGGGCTGGCCTTCGTTGCGCTTGTGGTCGACAGGCGGGCCATTTTGGTCTCGGGCCTGTCTTATGCCGGCTTCGCCTTCGGTGCGTTGGTCGTCAAGGCGGGGCTTTCCGACAGCGTCGTGCCACTCACCATGCTGGTGCTTGGCGCGCTTGTGCTGCTGCTCAGCGCTGGCTGGCATACGCTACGCCGGGGCCTTGTGCCGCTGCTGCCAGGTGCCCTTGCGCGCCGGCTTCCAGCCCATACATAAGCCACAACCGAGTATTCAAGAGTATCGCTATGTCAACATTTTCTCCCCGTGAGATCGTTTCAGAACTCGACCGCTTCATCATCGGCCAGAAGGACGCCAAGCGCGCCGTGGCGATCGCGCTGCGCAACCGCTGGCGCCGCCAGCAGCTGGAAGGCCAGATGCGCGAAGAGGTCATGCCCAAGAACATCCTGATGATCGGACCCACCGGCGTCGGCAAGACCGAGATCTCGCGCCGCCTGGCGAAGCTTGCAGGCGCGCCTTTCGTCAAGGTCGAGGCGACCAAGTTCACCGAAGTCGGCTATGTCGGCCGCGACGTCGAGCAGATCATCCGCGATCTGGTCGAGATTGCCATCGGCCTGGTGCGCGAGAAGATGCGCGAAGACGTCAAGGCGCGTGCCCATGTCAACGCCGAAGAGCGCGTGCTGGAAGCCCTCGTGGGCAAGACGGCAAGCCCGGCGACCCGCGATAGTTTCCGCAAGAAGCTGCGCGACGGCGAGCTCGACGACAAGGAAATCGAAATCGAGGTCGCCGATAGCGGCACAGGCGGCATGCCGAGCTTCGATATCCCCGGCATGCCGGGCGGCAATGTCGGCGTGCTCAATATCAACGACATGCTGCAAAAGGCGATGGGCGGCCAGCGCACCAAGACGCGCAAGACCTCCGTCAAGGAATCCTACGCACTGCTGATCGGCGATGAGTCCGACAAGCTGCTCGACCAGGATGAGGTGGTGCGGCGCGCGCTCGAAGTGACCGAGAACGAAGGCATCGTCTTCCTCGACGAGATCGACAAGATTGCGCGTGGCGACGTCTCCGGCGGCCCCTCGCGTGAAGGCGTGCAGCGCGATCTGCTGCCGCTGGTCGAGGGCACGACGGTTGCGACCAAATATGGGCAGGTGAAGACCGACCACATCCTGTTCATCGCTTCGGGTGCGTTCCACATCTCCAAGCCTTCGGATCTCCTGCCGGAGCTTCAGGGCCGCTTGCCGATCCGCGTTGAGCTGCGGGCGCTGGAGAAGAACGATTTCGTTCGCATCCTGACCGAGACCGAAGCCAGCCTGATCAAGCAGTATATCGCTTTGATGGCGACCGAGGGCGTCAACCTCGAATTCACCGACGACGCCATCGACGCGCTCGCCGGCATCGCGGTCGACCTCAACGGCAGTGTCGAGAATATCGGCGCCAGGCGTTTGCAGACGGTGATGGAGCGTGTTCTCGACGAGGTCTCCTATGACGCGCCCGATCGCAACGGCACGACTGTGAAGATCGACGCGGCCTATGTCGAAAAGCACGTCGGCGATCTCTCCAGGAACACAGATTTGTCGCGTTTCATCCTTTAAAGCGGGCTTCCGGCACGGGCGCAGTGCACGCGCCGGAACAATGTGACATGTGGCCGAATGGAACCATCCGGCCACCTTTCGCTTCCGTCAGGCGACAACGCCCTCGACTAAGCCGAGGGCTTTTCTTAGTTTGCCTTGATAGAGCTTGGGCAACAGCAGCATATGAAACGCGTATTTCTCTCGGCATTTCTTCTGGCGGCGGTCTTCGGCGTGCCGCAGGCATCGGCAACGACCCTGGTCGCCGCCGGCAATATCCATGCCGAGCAGCCTGATGTGCCTGGTGCCTCGTCCAAGCGCACCAAGGCCGGCAAGACCACCTTCGACGCCAAGTATCGCAAGGTCTACGCGCTGCTGCAGAACGATGCCGAACTGCGCGGCAAGATCAAGACAGTGGCGCGCGCCTATGGGATCGATCCGATCCACGTCGTCGGCGCCATCGTCGGCGAGCACACCTACAATGTCGACGCCTACGACCGGATGCAGACCTACTACGTCAAGGCGGTGTCCTACCTGTCGAGCAAATTCAACTTCAGCTACGGCGGCGAAGAGGTCACCGATTTCGTCAAGCGGCCGCAATTTTCCGAATGCGCGGCGAAGTCGGACAGCTACGATTTGTGGGAATGCCGCGAAACGGTATGGAACCAGAGCTTTCGCGGCAAGACTGTGGGCGGCACCAGCTTTCCCGACGATCGCTTCAGCGCCACATTCTTCCAGCCCTTCTACGCCGGCCAGACCTTTGGCATCGGCCAGCTCAATCCGCTAACAGCGCTCCAGATGAGCGACCTCGTGCACAAGGTCTCG
The DNA here is from genome assembly GCF_056398585.1 of Aminobacter sp. 01T433. Classification (NCBI taxonomy): domain Bacteria; kingdom Pseudomonadati; phylum Pseudomonadota; class Alphaproteobacteria; order Hyphomicrobiales; family Phyllobacteriaceae; genus Aminobacter; species Aminobacter sp. 01T433. The sequence continues at coordinate 82,672 of NZ_JBFTPR010000010.1, read as the reverse complement.
CGCCTGCCCAAGCTCGATGCCGCCGACCCGAACAGCGTCTACAAGACCATCATGGATCCCGACCTGACGCTGCCTTACGTCGCAGCCACTGTGAAGACCTCAATCGAGGCCTATAAAAACATCGCCGGCTTCGACATCTCGGGCAATCCAGGGCTCACCGCCACGCTCTACAATGTCGGCAACCCTGAAGCTCGCGCCCATGCGCTCAAAGCCGAAAACGACAGGCGCGCGGCTGCGGGCGAACCGGCGAAAATGCCTGAAGAGAACTATTATGGCTGGCTGGTCAACGACAAGCTGACCGAACTCGAAGCGCTGTTTTAGCCGCGTTTCTTCCGCGCTATCGCCTCGCGCACCTGGCTATTGAGGGCGGCAAGCTCGCTGTCATTCATTTCGCCGATGGCTTGGGCCATCAGGTTGGCAAGCTCAGTGGCGGCGGGCGAAAGTCCTGCCGTGTCGACCACCACGCGCGGATGCGAGCCTTCGGCCAGCTTCTGCAGCTCCTCGGCATCGTCCCAGATGACATTGAAGTAGCCGATGATCTTCTGGATCATCGCCCATGTCGGCACGCCGCGATGGCCGTGCTCGAGCGCTGAAAGATAGGCGGCACTGACGCCAATGGTCGCGGCCATATCCTTCTGGCTGACGCCGCGCTCGCGCCTGAGCTCGCGGATCCGCTCGCCGAGCGGCGTCAAATGCCCATACTCCGCCGCAGCCTGATGTAGATCGCGCCCGAACCGCCATGATGGCGGGCGGCATGATCATGACTCGACACCAGCATGCGGAACGGTGCGGTGTTCAGCCATGCCGGAACCATGCGACGCAACACACCATCGCCGCCCTTGGAATTGCCCTTGCCGGTGATGACAAGCACATAACGGACGCCGCCGGCATGCGCGCGCGCCAGGAAATGCAGCAGCAGCGAATAGGCTTCGTCCTGGGTCATGCCGTGGAGATCGACCCGGCCTTCGATCGGCAGGCGGCCTTTCGACAGCTTGTCGCGCGTCGGTTCATCGAGCGAATGGGCGACATAGAGGCGCTTGGGCGCAGCTGCGGGTGAAGCTGCCTGCGCAGGCGTCGCCTTGGCAGGTGTCGGATCCGGCTTGGCGACAACAGGTGCTGGCAGCTCGGGGATCTCGATCGCCCGTTTGCCCTTGAGCGGCGAGGTCGTGCGGGCAATGACGTTCCACAACACGCGTTCTTCGTCGCTGAGCTTGCGGTCGCGGCGTGTGCTCATGACGCACCACCAAAAAACAGGGGCTTCGGCAGCAAAGCGAAGAAATCGGCGCCGTTGCGCACCACGCCGGCAATCTCGCCTGCATCGAAACCTGAGCCGGCAAACAAATCGCCACGCGCCGCGCCGGTGATGGCTGAACCGGTATCCTGGGCAATCATCAGCCGGGCAAAAGATTTGCCGCCAAATGCGGTGAGGGCAGGGGCGGCGATGAAGAACGGCGTGCCGAAGGTGTGGAGCAGGCGGTCGACCGCAACCGAACGGCCCGGTGTCAGCGGCACCTTCGCCGCAGCGATGGGCCCAAGCGACGGATCATCGACCTCGGCATGCCTGAAGAAGATGTAGGAGCGATTGCGCCACAAGATATCTTCGACGCGCTGCGGATTGGCTTTGAACCAGGCGCGGATCGACTGCATCGTTACTTTTGCGAGCGGAATCTCACCGACTTCGGCCAGAATTCCGCCCGGACCGGTGAAACGCTGGCCGGATTTGGCGGCATAGGTGACACGCCGCAGCGAACCGTCGGTCATGTTCAGTCGGGCAGCGCCTTGGACATGGACGAAGAACGCGTCGACCGGATCGGCAAGCCAGGCGATCTCAAGTCCCTTGCCTGAAAGCGCGCCCTGTTCGATCGCTGGGCGGTCGAAATACTCGACCAGCCCCTCGGGCGTCTGACGCGCGAAAGCGAGATAGGGGTCCATGCCGGCGGGGCGGTTGTGGTCGTCAATGTCGACAAGATCGGCCGGTCGCGACAGCAGCGGCACCTGGAAAATCTCTGTCCTGACGGACGAGGCCTCGACTTCGGGCTCGTAAAAGCCGGTGACGAAACCGGCCTCGCGGCCTTCCGGCGCAACAAAGGCGGGCTGGAAATGACGTTCGAAGAACGCGCGGGCTTCGGCACCATTGCTCGCCGGTCGCGCGCGCGCCTCGGCGTAGGCTGGGCCAAAAGCATCGAAAGCGACACCGAGGGCGCCGCTGCGATAGGGTTTGCTCAGGACATGGAAGGCAGAGCGGCGAAAGGCCCCGAAGGCTGCTAGATGGTCATCTTCCAGCCAACCGGGAAGGTCGGCAAAACCGACCGGAGCGAATGCGGGCGAGAGCAACACGGGCTTCGCCCGCCACGCGCGGTCAGTCTTCTTCCTCGGTGGCGACAAGCTTCCAGTTCGGGTCGCGCGAACGGGTGTCGCGGGCAAAGGTCCAGACATCCTTGACCTCGGCCACGGTCTCCGGATCGCCGTCGATGACGTCGCCGGCCTTGTCGCGCGTCGCCGAAATCAGCTCGCTGACGATGCGCAAGGTGACATGAGCCTCGCCGCCCTTCATCTCCGCCGATACGATATCGGCCTTGTTGATGCCGACGAAAGAGGACTGGATCTTCTCCGAGCGGCCTTCGCGGTCGGCGATCGCCGCAACAAAGCCGTCATAGACCTCGCGCGACAGAAGGTTCTTGAGCGTCTTACGGTCGCCGTCGGCATAGGCCATGACGATCATCTCGTAGGCCATCTTGGCGCCTTCGACGAAACCCTTGGGCTCGAAAGATGCGTCGGCGTCCCTGATGGCGCGCAGGCCCTTGTTCAGGTCGGTGCCGGGCTTGGCGAAGGCGTCGATGGCGACATAGACGTCTTCAGCCGGCTCGCCAGCGGCGCGCTTGCGCTGCGGCAGCGACACGACGTTCTCGGGCTTGCCATTGGCGTCCTGAGGCTTGTTGCGGGCCGCCGTGTAGGGGTCGAAGGGCGGACGTTCATTGCCGGTACGGCGTCCAAGCACGTTGCGGAGCTGGAAAAAGATCACCACCGCTGCGATTAGAAAGAAAATCGTGCCGAAATCGAAGAATTCCATATCTTCTGCCGATCCGTCCCTTGTTCGCGGCCGAAGCCAGCTTAAGTGCCATTCGCCGGCGCCGCATCTGTGCAGCGCCTGTTAGCCTTGCATATAGAACGCATGCACCGATCATTCAAATTAAAGGCGCAGCGCCCTATCTAAAGATGTATGCGCTATGCCTGTGACCGCATATGGCTGTCACGTCAACTCAAACCGGACCGGAACAACGCTCTAGATGCTGCCTCTCCTGCTCCTTGCCCTGCCTTTGCTCGAAATAGCCGGATTTGTGCTGGTGGGCAGCGAAATCGGCGTGCTGTCGACCATCGGGCTTGTTCTGCTCAGCGCTGTCTTGGGCTCCATCCTGCTGCGCGTGCAGGGTTTTGGCGTCATGACCCGTATCCGTACCGAAATGGAAGCCGGTCGTGACCCGTCAAAGGAACTCGCCAACGGTGCGATGATCGTGCTGGCCGGCATCCTGCTGGTCATTCCCGGCTTCATCAGCGACATTGTCGGCATCCTGCTGTTCCTGCCGCCGGGTCGCGCCTTGGCCTGGCGATTCCTCAGCAAGCGGGTGCGTTTCACCTCCGATTTCAGCGGTTTTGCCCGTCGCGGCGGCCCAGCAGGTGGCAAGACCATCGATCTCGATGAGGACGACTTTTCGCGCCAGCCCAACCCGAAATCGCCCTGGCGCTCCATCCGCGACGAGTAGCGGGCGGCCTCCGCCACAGGCAAAACCTTGTCTTGGCATGCCGAGCATGCTAGCGAACCGCGGATTCCAATCCGGGCCGCGTCGCGGCCGAGCCAAGAGGACATGGGCTTATGGCCACTAATGAAGCGCCGGAAGGTGCCAACGGCAACGGTAATGCACAGCAGCCCACGCTCAACGTGCTGGCGCAGTATGTGAAGGATTTCTCCTTCGAAAGCCCCGGCGCTCCGAATTCGCTGCGCGGCCGCGACAAGGCTCCTGGCATCAACATCAATGTCAACGTCAACGCCAATCCGATGACGGACAAGCAGTTCGACGTCAACCTGACGTTGAGCGCCAAGGCCGCCTTCGACAAGGACGTGCTGTTCAACGTCGAGCTGGTCTATGGCGGCGTGTTCCGCATTGACGGCTTCCCGCAGGAGCACATGCTGCCGCTGCTCTTCATCGAGTGCCCGCGCCTGCTGTTCCCCTTCGCACGCCAGATCATCGCCGAAGCCACCCGCAATGGCGGCTTCCCGCCGCTGATGCTCGACCCGATCGATTTCGCGCAGATGTTCCAGCAGAAGATCGCCGAGGAACAGGCCGCTTCCAAGGTCAAGGTCAGCTAAGACCACGCCCAAAAGCGTCATTCATCGAAAGCCCGGCCTCAGCGCCGGGCTTTTTCGTATTCAAGCTTGTGTGAGCTTGGCCCAAAGGGCCTTTTCGCCAAGACCGCCAACCAGCTTTTCATGCGCGGCAAGTTCGGCCTCGGTCAGCCGCGACGGCAAGGGTTCGGGCCGCTCGGCGACAATGATTTCGATCTGCCGCGTTGAGCCGCCATTGCCGTTCGATGACGAATAGCTTTCCAGAACCAGCGCCGACTGCTTGCCGCCAATCAGCTCGATATAGACCTCGGCCAAAAGCTCGGAGTCGAGCAGGGCGCCATGCTTGGTGCGGCGGCTGTTGTCGATGCCGTAGCGACGGCACAGCGCATCGAGCGAATTCGGACCCATCGGGTGCTTGCGGCGGGCAAGCGCCAGCGTATCGATCAGCTGGCCGGGGTCGATGGCGGGCTGATCGAGCCTTGCGAATTCGGCATTGATGAAGCCCAGATCGAAGTTGCCGTTGTGCGCGACAAGCTTGGCGCCGTCGATGAAGTCGATGAATTCATCGATGATCTCGGAGAAAGTCGGCTTGCCCTCGAGGTCGGCGTTCGAGATGCCGTGCACATTCTGGGCGTCGGGATGGACCTGCCGCCCTTGCGGATTGATGTATTTGTGGAAGGTGTTGCCGGTCGGGAAGCGGTTGACCATCTCGATGGCGCCGATTTCGATGACGCGGTCCTCGCGTGAATCAAGCCCGGTCGTTTCCGTATCGAATATGATCTCGCGCAATGTATTGATTCTCCTTGGCGCGAGCATGCGCCCGCCATTTGCACCCAAACAAGGCCTAGGAGGCCCGCGGCGCCGGCTTTCCCACCGTCAAATCGTCAATGATTGACCGTACGGCCCCACGCGCGGCGTCGAGGCCGCTGCCCGTATCGATGATGTAGTCGGCGAGCTTGCGCTTTTCAGCGTCGGGAACCTGCTTGGCAAGGATCGCCTCGAATTTCTGCTCGGTCATGGCGGGCCGCGCCAAGACACGTTCGCGCTGGACCTCTGCCGAAGCCGTGACCACCACCACCTTGTCGACGCGGCCTCGACCATTCGTTTCGAACAGCAACGGGATGTCGAGCACGGCAATTGGCGTACCGTCGGCACGGTTGCGGTCGAGAAAGGCATTCGCATCGGCCCGGACCAACGGGTGGATGATGCCTTCGAGCTTCTTCAGTGCCGCTGCATCGCCCAGCACATGGCGGGAAAGCTCAGTGCGATCGACGACGCCGTCCTTCACCGTTCCAGGGAAAGCCGCCTCGATCAAAGGTGCAGCTTCGCCGGCGTAGAGCCGATGCACGGCCTCGTCGGAATCGTGAACCGGAACGCCCGCTTCGGCGAACATCTTCGCCGTCGTCGACTTGCCCATGCCGATCGACCCTGTCAGCCCCAGAACGATCATTTTGTCCTGTCCAGGTCGGCGACGATCAGGTTGCGCAATTCGGCAGTCACTTCGGGCCGATGGCCAAACCAGCGTTCGAAGCCAGGCACCGCCTGGTGCAGCAGCATGCCGAGCCCGTCCACCGTCTTCAACCCGCGCGCCTTGGCAGCAGCAAGCAGTGGGGTTTCGAGCGGCACATAAACGATGTCGGTGACAATGGCATGGTCGGGCAACGCAGCCGGATCGGCGGGCAGGCCCTCATTGCCGTGCATGCCAAGTGCCGTCGTGTTGACCAGCAGAGATGCATCGCCCAGCAATTCGGCCGTAGCAGCTGGCGGATGCGCCGTGATGCCTGCGCCGAACTGGTCGGCAAGCTCTTCTGCGCGCGCAACCGTGCGGTTGACGATGCGGATATCCTTGAAGCCGCGCTGCTTGAGCGCATGGATGATCGCCCGCGACGCCCCACCTGCGCCGAGAACGACTGCGACATCGCCCTTGGTCCAGCCGGGCGCCAGATGATCGAGATTGGCGGCAAAACCGTAGGCGTCGGTATTGCCGCCCCACAAGACACCATCCTCGAGCCATAGCGTGTTGACCGCGCCGATCTGTTCGGCTGCCTCGTCGCAGCGCTGGACCGCAGCGAACGCCGCTTCCTTGTGCGGAATGGTGACGTTGCCGCCGCGCAGGCCAGCCGCAGCAAGTCCAGCGACAAAGGCGGCAAAATTCTCGGGCGCGACATCTATCGCCGTGTAGCTGCCGTCGATGCCATAGCTCTTCAGCCAATGGCCGTGGATCATCGGCGAGCGCGAATGCGCGATAGGATGGCCGCAAACAAATGCCTTCAAGTCCGCTTCAGCCATCAATCGCGCCCAGTTTCCTCAGTTCCGCCAGCACTGGCAGCAAGGGCAGGCCGACAATCGTGAAATAATCGCCATCGATCTTGTCGAAGAGCTGAATGCCTTCGCCTTCAATCTGATATGCGCCGACGCTCGATAGCGCCCTATCACCGACGCGAGCAAGATGGCGGCCGATGAATCCAGGCTCAAGATGGCGCATCGTCATGGATGCGACCTCGACGTGGCGCCAAAGCGTTTCTCCGTCGCGAGCGATGACGACCGCACTGTTCAACTGATGCGTCCGACCTGAAAGCTTGAGCAGATGGCGACGCGCGGCTTCCATGTCGGTGGGCTTGTGAAACACCTCTCCGTCAAGTGAAAGCGTCTGGTCGCAACCAAGCACCAGTCGACCAGGATGCGCTTCGCTGACCGCGACCGCCTTGGCCTCAGCCAGAATAAGCGCCACGTCTTGGGGCGAGGCGCCGGTTTCAGCCAAGGGGGCTTCGACGGCTCTTTCATCAAGATCGGCTGGGATAGCCTCGACATCGACGCCGGCATTTTCCAGCATCTTCTTCCGGAACGGGCTTGCAGATGCCAGGATCAGTTTTTCGGTCACGGCTTTTCTCCTGAAGGACACGTTGCAGGGAAGCTTGTGCGGCTACAAAAGTGGTCCTAGCGCATCGATCCGTAAAGCGGAATCGATTTTCGCCAGGCTGAGATGGCTACCAATAGCGGTCGGTTCCACACCTGCGCGGCGATGCGGCGAGCCTAGCGGTTCTTGTTGCGCAGCGCGACGATGGCGGCGGCCGTTTCCTCGATCGAGCGGCGACTGACGTCGATCATCGGCCAGTTGTGCTTCGTGCAAATCTTGCGGGCATAGGCCAGCTCTTCGGTAATAGAGGCACGATCGACATATTCCTGTGCGTCGAATGCCATTGTCGTTCCGAGAACGCGGTTCTGGCGCACATGCGAGATGCGCTCGGCGGTGGCGATCAGTCCGACGACCAGCGGCTTCTCCGCCTGGACCAGGCTGTCGGGCACGGGAACGCCCAGCACGATCGGGATATTGGCGGTCTTGATGCCGCGATTGGCGAGATAAATGCTCGTCGGCGTCTTCGACGTTCTGGAAATACCGATCAGGACCACGTCGGCCTGTTCCATGTCGACGGGCAACTGGCCGTCATCGTGCTCCATGGTAAAATTGAGCGCATCGATGCGGCGGAAATACTCGGCGTCGAGCACGTGCTGGGCGCCGACACGGCGGCCCGCCGGCGTGCCGAGATAAGACTGGAACACCGTCAGCACCGGCTCAAGCACTGACACACAGGGCAGGCCCATCGCCGCACAACGGCTGTCGATGGTGCCGGCAAGGTGCTGGTCGACCACCGTATAGAGCACGATGCCCGGCTCTTCTTCGATGTCGTCGAACACCTTCATCAGCTGCTTTTCGGTGCGGATCAGCGGGTAGATGTGCTCGATCGCGCGCGCATCCTTGTATTGCGCCGAAGCCGCGCGCCCCGCCGCCAGCAGCGTTTCGCCGGTGGCATCGGAAATCAGGTGCAGATGGAAGAAGCTTTGGGGTTTGTTCACAGCGGGCGCCTGGGTCTGTGGTCAAATGTGGATAAACGGGCAGTTTGGCCCGAAGCGGTCGGAGCGACTGTATCAGATGGCCACTTGTCCACAATTCGCCCTCCTGTCTGTTTCGATTCAGCGCCGGGGAGTATTATGGGGATAGTTTTTTAGTCCCCGGCTGTCCACAGAATCAGCACTTCCCGTGCCCCAGGCTAGATTCCTGATTCAAATCAACGAATCCGCCTGCTACCCGAAGTTTTCCCCGCTGGCGAAATCGTCCGCGCGTCACTATGACAAGTGGATATCTCAGGCCGCCTATGGACAGGTCGTAATTCTCGATTCCAACAGACTCTAAGAATTAGAAGAATCCTTCGGATATAAATTTTTATTTATAGAAGGCTCAAGGAAAGGCAGGCTGATGCCCGTGAAACGCGCTCTGCTCCAAGTCCTGAAAGGCGAAAGCCTGGAGGTCCCTCCGCTCTGGATGATGCGTCAGGCAGGCCGCTATCTCCCCGAGTATCGCGAGACGCGGAAAAAGGCCGGGAGCTTCCTTGACCTTTGCTACAATCCCGATTTCGCCGTCGAAGTGACGCTGCAGCCGATCCGGCGCTTCGACTTCGATGCCTCGATCATGTTTTCCGATATTCTGGTCGTTCCCCATGCGCTCGGCCGCGATCTGCGCTTTGAGGAAGGCAGGGGCCCGCTGATGACGCCGATCACCGCCGACGGTATCGCTGCCCTCGACGGCTCAAAGTTTCACGTGAATCTCGAGCCGGTCTACGAAACCGTGCGCCGGCTGCGCCGCGAATTGCCTGAGAAGACGGCACTGATCGGCTTCTGCGGCGCACCCTGGACGGTTGCCACCTACATGATCGCCGGCCACGGCACGCCGGATCAGGCACCAGCCCGGCTGTTTGCCTATCGCGAGCCGGAAGCGATGGCGCAGCTGCTGTCGATCCTTGCCGATCATTCGGCCGCCTATCTCATCCGCCAGATCGAGGCCGGCGCTGATGTCGTGCAGATTTTCGATTCCTGGTCGGGTGTGCTCGACGAGGCGACGTTCGAGGCTTGCTGCGTCAAGCCGGTCGCAGACATCGTGCGCCAGGTGCGTGCGGTCTATCCAGACGTTCCGATCATCGGCTTTCCGAAAGGCGCAGGCGCCCAGCTCGACAGTTACAGGCAGCGTACGGGTGTCACCGGCCTCGGCCTCGACTGGACGGTGCCTCTGTCACAGGCGCAGCGTCTGCAGGGCGCTGGAGCGGTCCAGGGCAATCTCGACCCTCTCAGGCTCGTTGTCGGCGGCAAGGCGCTGGAAGAGGGCGTAGACGCCATCCTGAAGGCGCTGGGCGCTGGTCCGCTGATCTTCAACCTCGGCCACGGCATCACGCCCGAGACGCCGGTGGCGCATGTCGAAGCGATGGTACGCCAGGTGCGAAAGGCAACCCAGCAATGAGCAGTCAAAACCTTGCGCCGTCGAGCGGTGCTGCAGCGGCCAAACGAGCCGTCATCGCCGTCATTGTCCTGGTGGCGCTCACAGCCCTGCTATTTTATGCGGCGCCCGAGGATTTCTACCTCTGGGCCAAGGCAATCCACATCATCGCCGTGATCTCGTGGATGGCCGGCATGCTCTATCTGCCACGCCTGTTTGTTTATCACGTGGAAGCGGAGAAGGGCTCGGTTCAGTCCGAGACCTTCAAGGTGATGGAGCGCCGGCTGCTGCGCGCCATCATTAATCCGGCGATGATCGTCACCTGGGTGTTCGGCCTGTGGCTCGCCTGGAAAGGCTTTGGCTTTGCCGGCGGCTGGCTGCACGCTAAGATCACCGCCGTGCTGCTGATGTCGGGCGTTCACGGTTATCTCTCGGCGTCGGTTCGCCGTTTTGCTGAGGACCGCAACGAAAAGCCCGCGCGGCATTGGCGCATCGTCAACGAGATTCCGACCGTGCTGATGATCGTCATCGTCATCCTGGTGGTCGTGAAACCTTTCTGACCTGCCTAAAATTGCTGGACTGCGCCTTGCTCTTTCAATTCGGGAGAGCTAAAAGGCTGTTCTTCCTTCCCGCCATGCGCCGCCCCATTTCCATTCCCCGGCCGCGCTCGGCGCTTATCGCAAAACGCCGATAGCCAACTTCCCTAATTCCCCACGCTCAGAGTCCGTCCATGCAGGAAACCAAACTCGCCGAATTCAAGAACAAGAAGCCGCCGGAGCTGATCGCTTACGCCGAATCGCTCGAGGTCGAAAACGCCAGCGTCATGCGCAAGCAGGAACTGATGTTTGCGATCCTCAAGAAACTGGCTGGCCAGGATATCGAGATCATCGGTGACGGCGTTGTCGAAGTTCTGCAGGACGGTTTCGGCTTCCTGCGCTCGGCCAACGCCAATTATCTCCCGGGTCCGGACGATATCTACATTTCGCCCTCGCAGATTAGGCGGTTTTCGCTGAAGACCGGCGATACGGTCGAAGGACCGATCCGCAGCCCCAAGGAAGGCGAGCGCTATTTCGCGTTGCTCAAGGTCAACACGATCAATTTCGACGATCCCGAAAAGATCCGCCACAAGATCCACTTCGACAATCTGACGCCGCTCTACCCGACTTCGCGGCTCAAGATGGAAGTCGAAAACCCGACCACCAAGGACATTTCGCCTCGCGTCATCGACCTGGTCGCGCCGCTCGGCAAGGGCCAGCGCGCTCTGATCGTGGCACAGCCGCGTACCGGCAAGACCGTGCTGCTGCAGAACATCGCGCACTCGATCACCACCAACCATCCCGAATGCTACCTGATCGTGCTTTTGATCGACGAGCGTCCGGAAGAGGTGACCGACATGCAGCGTTCGGTGAAGGGCGAGGTCGTGTCCTCGACCTTCGACGAACCGGCGGTTCGCCACGTTCAGGTCGCCGAAATGGTCATCGAAAAGGCCAAGCGCCTTGTCGAACATGGCCGCGACGTCGTTATCCTGCTCGATTCGATCACCCGCCTCGGCCGCGCCTACAACACGGTCGTGCCGTCATCCGGCAAGGTTCTGACCGGTGGTGTCGACGCCAACGCGCTGCAGCGCCCGAAGCGCTTCTTCGGTGCCGCCCGCAACATCGAAGAGGGCGGTTCGCTGACCATCATCGCCACCGCGCTGATCGATACCGGCAGCCGCATGGACGAAGTCATCTTCGAAGAATTCAAGGGCACCGGTAACTCGGAAATCGTGCTCGACCGCAAGGTTGCAGACAAGCGCATCTACCCGGCGATGGACATCCTCAAGTCCGGCACGCGTAAGGAAGATTTGCTGGTCGCACGCCAGGATCTGCAGAAGATCTTCGTGCTGCGCCGTATCCTTGCGCCGATGGGCACGACAGATGCGATCGAATTCCTGATCGACAAGCTCAAGCAGACCAAGACCAACGCCGACTTCTTCGATTCGATGAATACTTGACGAAGTCGCGTCAGCGGCGGCGAAGCGCTTCTTCAAGCTTCGCCGGATCGCTGATCACAGGCAGACAGATAAGGCCGGTGCACAGATAGGCACCGGCCTTTTTCGTATCCGGCAGCGTGTTGCCGGGCAGTTTCGCGCGCTCTGTATCGCCGCCCAAGGTGATAAAAACGTCGACGCGGCGCGGATCTGGATTCCGATTCGCTACCGTAACAAGGCTTGGCTGCGCTGGGCCTTCGACAACAATAAGTTTCGACGGTTCTAACGCCAGGACGCAGGCGTTAACGATGCCGGCCTGGCCGTATTGCTGGTTTTGAATGCGGCCGGTGGCGTGCTCAGCGATGGTCCAGGCACGTTGCTGGAGCTCGATGTCGCCCGTGATGTTCGCCAATCGCACCACTGCTTCGATGATCTGGCTGGTGGCCGACGGAATCGCTTCGTCGATGTCGCCACGAATACGCATCGGCACGTCGGCGCTGTCAGACGCAGTCAGGTAATGGCCTGTCTTGTCGGCATCCGCGTGCCAGGTTTCGAGCATTTTCAGGAAATGCGCGCCATGGTCGAGGTATCGCGCAGCCCTGGTCGCCTCGAACAATGAAATGGCGGCGTTGATCATCGCGGCATAATCGCTCGACAAGGCGGGATAGAGCCGCTTTTCGCCGAGACTTGAATGCGGCAACCGGCCCTCAAGCGTCGCGGAGGCCAGGATGGCATCGAAAGCGGTCGCCGCTGCCGCCACCCAGTCGTTGCGATCTAGGCTCCGGCCAGCCTCAGCGAGTGCAACGATGGCCAGGCCGTTCCAGTCCGTGAGCGCCTTGTCATCGCGGCCGGGGCGGATGCGCTTTTCCCGCTCTGCAAGCAGGCGCAACGTCAGCCTGGAAACGCTCTCTTGGTCCTTGGCCGATTGCTGCGCTTGGCTCCCCGTCTGGTGAATAATCGGATCGCCTTCCCAACCATTTGGCTTGGTGAGCGTGAAGTAGTTGAAAAATATGGGCGATTCGTCTCCCAAGACAGCCTTTATGCTGTCTGCGGTCCAGGTGTAGAACAGTCCTTCTTCACCTTCGCTGTCGGCATCGAGGCTCGATGCGAACGTGCCGGTGGGCAGGCGCATTTCACGCAGCAACCAGGTGATCGTATCTTCGATTCGTATCCGAAACAGTTCATTGCCAGTCGCGGCATAGGCCCAGTTTGCTTGGCGGATCAGCTGGGCATTGTCGTACAGCATCTTTTCGAAATGCGGAACGAGCCACTGTGCATCGGTCGAATAGCGCGCCAAACCGCCGCCGATATGGTCGTAGATCCCGCCTGCGAGCATGCGCTCCATGCTTTCCGTCACCGCGTCACGATGCTCCTGGTTGTCGGAGCGCAGCCAGGACAGCCACAGGGCCTGCATGAAAGGCGCATTGGGGAACTTGGGCGCGCCGCGTAGTCCGCCCAGATCTCGGTCGATCATGTCATAGATGCCCGAAGCCAGTGTCCTGGCCGTATCAATCGACAGCTTACCCGGTGCGCTGCTTCCACCAAGGCGCTTGCCGACATGCTGGGCAAGCTCGGTACCGCTCTGCAGGATGCTGGCACGTTTGCCACGCCAGGCTGCGTCGACAGCATTGAGCACCTGGATGAAGCCGGGCCGCCCATAGCGCGGCTCGCGTGGAAAATAGGTCCCGCCCCAGAACGGCTTGGCATCGGGCGTCAGGAACATTGTCAGCGGCCAGCCGCCTTGCTCGCCCATGCTGGCCAGCGCGGCCATATAGATCTGGTCGATATCAGGCCGCTCCTCGCGGTCGACCTTGATATTGACGAAGAGCCGGTTCATGACCTCGGCAACTTCGTTGTTTTCGAAGCTTTCATGCGCCATGACGTGGCACCAATGGCAGGCGGCGTAACCAACCGACAGCAGGATTGGCCGATCAAGCCGCACTGCTTCGGCAAGTGCCGCTGGCGACCAAGGGCGCCAATGCACCGGGTTGTCGCCATGTTGGCGCAGATAGGGGCTACCTTCGTCGCGAAGCAGGTTGTCTTGCGGAAGCATGCGTATTCGGCCCAAAACAGTGATAACAGGCCCAACCTAGGGCGCTTCCGAGAGACCGGCAAATGCTATTCACCGATTCCATCGCCGCACTTTCCAGCGGCCATTTGCCATCCGGCGTGGCGATAGTGCGCATTTCAGGGCCACATGTTCGATTCGCACTCGAAACGATTTCCGGACTGCTGCCGCAACCGCGCAAGGTGCATTATGGCCCCCTGCAGACTCCTGATGGAAAGCTGATCGACCACGGCCTGACATTGTTCTTTCCGGGACCAAATAGCTTCACCGGGGAGGATTGCGGCGAGTTCCAGGTCCATGGCGGCCGCGCGGTGGTGACTTCCCTGCTCGGCGAGATCGGCAAGCTGCCCGGCTTCAGGCAGGCAGAGGCTGGCGAATTCACCAAGCGCGCCTTTTTGAACGGCAAGATGGATCTGTTGGAAGCCGAGGCGCTAGCCGATTTGATCAATGCCGAGACCGAAGCCCAACGGCAATTCGCTGTGATGAATTCCGGCGGCGCGCAAAGCGAGCTTTATCTTGGCTGGCGCAAACGGCTGATCCATGCGCGCGCGATGATAGAAGCCGAGATGGACTTTGCCGACGAGGCCGACGTTCCGGGTTCGGTATCGTCACTGGTCTGGCAGGACGTCAGCTTGCTGATTGAAGAAATCACGCTTCACGTCGCTGGCTACAGCAAGGCCGAGATGATCCGCGACGGCTTCGATGTCGTCATCCTGGGCGCCCCAAACGCTGGAAAATCCAGCCTTCTCAATGCGCTGTTGCAACGTGAAGCAGCGATCGTGACCGACGAACCGGGTACCACACGCGATCTGGTCGAGGCCGTTCTTGATCTGGACGGGCTGAAGGTTCGCATAACCGACACAGCCGGCCTGCGTGAGCCAGCCGGTAAAGTGGAGGCGATCGGAATCGAGCGCGCCAAGGAGCGCGCAAAATCCGCCGACCTCGTGCTTTTCCTGGAGGATGTATCCGAGGCAGGCGAGTTGAGCGCGCCGTCTGATGTACCGGCCATACTGATAGGCTCGAAACTCGATCTCCATCGGAAAGCTGCCGGAGACGCTCGCTACGCGCTCGTGATCTCAACGGCGACGGGGCATGGCATCGATGACCTACTCAAGATGATCGGCGATCGGGCCGCCGGCGCTATCGGGCAACGTGGCGATATCCTGCCTTCGCGCTTGCGCCACGTCGAATTGCTAAGGGATGCTAGCAGTTACCTTGTATCTGCGCTCGCTGCACCGGATGCCATGCTGGAGTTGAAGGCAGAAAACCTGCGCCTAGCTAGCGACCGAATCGCCAAACTGTCTGGCGCAGTCGACGTCGAAGACTTGCTCGACGTCATTTTCTCGCAATTCTGTATCGGAAAGTGATTCACGTGAAACATCTTGGCAGTGGATTGCCTTGATTCACGTGAAACACCACCGTTGACTCCCTGCCGCGCGGCCAGGTTGTTTCACGTGAAACCACCACCACAGCGATTCTCTTGACATGGGGCGGTGATCGGGACATTTGTCGCCGCACAAGTTCCTGGAGACAGTCATGAGTGAAAGCTACGACGTCGTCGTGGTCGGTGGCGGCCATGCCGGCTGTGAGGCGGCTTCTGCCTCGGCACGAGCTGGCGCCAAGACAGCGCTCGTTACCCTTCGTCGCGACACCATAGGCACGATGTCCTGCAATCCGGCGATCGGAGGGCTCGGCAAGGGCCATCTCGTCCGTGAGATCGACGCACTGGATGGGCTCATGGGCCGGGTCGCAGACGCCGCTGGCATCCAGTTTCGTCTGCTCAATCGCCGCAAAGGCCCGGCGGTGCGTGGTCCGCGCACTCAAGCCGATCGAAAGCTCTATCGGCTGGCGATGCAGGAAGCCATCGCGGCACAGCCAAACCTCACCGTCGTTGAGGCGGAAGTCTTTGATTTCATTATAGATAGTAACTGTCTGAGTGCTGTCGTCCTCGCCGACGGCCGCCGACTTTCCTGCGCTGCGGTGGTCTTGACCACTGGTACATTCCTGCGCGGCTTGATTCATATTGGTGAGCGCAAATTCCCTGCGGGCCGGATGAATGAACAGGCTTCGTTGGGGCTGTCTGAAACGCTCAAACGCGCTGGCCTTCGACTCGGGCGCCTGAAGACTGGAACGCCTCCGCGGCTCGATGGGCGCACGATTGACTGGTCCTCGCTCGAAACGCAGGCGGCCGACGAGGATCCGGTGCCCTTTTCACTGCTCACCGACAAGATCACCAATCCGCAGATTGAATGCGGCATCACGCGCACGACAACTGCAACGCATCAGATCATTCGCGAGAATCTTGGCCGCTCGGCGATGTATTCGGGATCGATCGAAGGCATCGGGCCGCGTTATTGCCCGTCGATCGAAGACAAGATCGTCAAGTTCGGCGATCGCGAGGGTCACCAGATATTCCTCGAACCGGAAGGCCTCGACGACGACACTGTCTATCCCAACGGCATTTCGACTTCGCTACCGGAGGATGTGCAGCTCGACATCCTGAAATCCATTCCTGGCCTCGAGCGAGCTGTCATGCTGCAGCCCGGCTATGCCATCGAATATGATCACATTGATCCGCGCGAATTGGAGCCGACGCTTGAAGCCAAGCGCGTGCGCGGTTTGTTTCTCGCGGGGCAGATCAATGGCACGACGGGTTATGAAGAGGCCGGCGCGCAAGGCCTGCTTGCCGGCATCAACGCGGCCCGTCTCGCTGGTGACAGCGAACAGCTGATCCTCAGCCGAAGCCAGGCTTATATTGGTGTCATGGTCGACGATCTGACGAGTAGGGGGATCAGCGAGCCATACCGCATGTTCACCTCGCGCGCCGAATTCCGCCTTTCGCTGCGCGCGGACAACGCCGATGAGCGCCTGACGCCCCTGGCGATCTCGCTGGGCATCGCATCGACGGAGCGTGAAAAGCGCTTTGACGAGATGACTGCGCGCGTCGATGCAGCTCGGACATTGACCAAATCGCATAAATTGTCGCCCAACGAGGCGCGTCGCCATGGCATCGAAGTCAACTTTGATGGCGTCAAGCGTTCGCTTTATGACCTGCTGGCGTATCCGAATATTGACCTCATCCAACTTGTTAAGGTCTTGCCAGAACTCGCTTCGATTGACGCTAAGACGGCAGAAGCTATTGAAACTGAAGCGAAATATGCCGTGTACCTGGATCGGCAGAAGGCCGACGCGGCCTTGATGCTCAAGGAAGAGGAGAGGGTCATCCCCGAAGCGCTTGATTTTGAGTCGGTTCCTGGGCTTTCGAACGAGTTGCGCCAGAAGATGCGGACCCGCAGGCCACGTTCCTTGGCCGAAGCGCAGCGTATCGATGGCATGACGCCGGCAGCTTTGGCGATTATTCTCGCGCATGTTCGCAATTCAGAAGCACAATCACGCAGGGGCGCAGCTTGAAACGAGACGCCTATGCAAGGTTGCAAGAAGTAGCAGGTCCCGTTTCACGTGAAACATTTGACAAGCTGATCGCCTTCGAAACTGTGTTCCGCAAGTGGGCGCAGCGCATCAATCTCGTGGCGCCATCGACTTTGGATGACGCTTGGGAGCGTCATATTCTCGACAGTGCCCAGGTGGTGAGGCTTGGCGGTGAAGCCAAGAGCTGGCTCGATATCGGCTCGGGTGGCGGGTTCCCTGGCCTGATCATCGCATCGATGATCACTGAGCGGGCAGGCGCGTCCATCGATCTGGTCGAAAGCAACCGCAAAAAGGCCGGGTTCCTGCAGGCTGTTGTTGGCGAGCTTCATCTTCCGGCGCGGGTTCATGCCAAGCGAATCGAAGATGTTCATGGTGTGGTTCGTTCGCCTGAGATCTTGAGCGCACGGGCTTTGGCGCCACTGCCATTGCTGTTGGAGCTGTCAGCGCCCTGGCTGCAGGCAGGGACTACAGCCCTTTTCCATAAAGGCCGGGATTACCGCCAGGAAATCGAAGATAGCGCTCATCAGTGGGGATTCGATCTGGTAGAACACCCAAGCCTGACCGACGCGCAGGGAGTCATCCTCGAGATTCGGAACCTGCGCCACATTTGATTGCGGCGCCATGTGACGAGACGGAAAACAGCAGTCGAGCCATGAAGATCACACCTAGAATCATCACAGTCGCCAACCAGAAAGGCGGCGTCGGCAAAACGACCACCGCCATCAACCTGGCGACGGCACTTGCTGCCATTGGCGAGCGCGTGCTCATCATCGACCTCGATCCGCAGGGCAATGCCAGCACGGGTCTTGGTATTGATCGCAAGGATCGCAGCGTGTCGTCCTATGACGTGCTGACCGGCGAACTGGAGATCGAGCAGGCAGCGATGGAAACGGCCGTACCTGGCCTGTCGATCATCCCGTCGACACTCGATCTGCTTGGAATTGAAATGGAAATCGCCTCGGCGCCGGATCGTGTGCTGAAGCTGCGCAACGCCTTGCGGGCGTCGTCGGAGCGGGCGGCTGGCTACAGCTATGTGCTGATCGATTGCCCGCCGTCACTCAATCTTTTGACGTTGAACTCGATGGCCGCGGCCGATTCCGTTCTGGTGCCGTTGCAATGCGAATTCTTCGCACTCGAGGGCTTGAGCCAACTGCTTGAGACGGTGGATCAGGTGCGCCGGTCGATCAATCCGGACCTAACCATCCAAGGCATCGTGCTGACGATGTTTGATGGCCGCAACAATTTGGCCAACCAGGTGGTCGAAGATGTGCGCGCTCATATGGGCGAAAAGGTCTACGATACGGTGATCCCGCGCAATGTGCGTATCTCGGAAGCACCGTCCTACGGCAAGCCGGCGATTCTCTACGATTTGAAGTGCTCCGGAAGCCAGGCCTATCTGCAGCTCGCCTCGGAAGTCATCAGGCGCGAACGTAAACTCCGGGCCGCGTAAATCGATTCGGACTCGAAACAAGCTGGACAAGACATGAACGAAGACCTTTCCAGAAAACGCCTTGGGCGAGGACTCGCCGCCCTAATCGGCGAGATGGACAAGCCGGTTGCGCCGGAAAAGCCGGCCGCACTGGCCGATGGACGCGTACCGATCGAGTTCGTCAGCCCGAACCCGCGCAACCCGCGCCGCCATTTTGGCGAAGCCGAACTGGCCGATCTGGCGCAGTCGATCCGTGAGCATGGGCTGGTGCAGCCGGTTGTAGTCAGGCCCGCCGCCGAACCCGGCCGCTATGAGATCATCGCAGGCGAGCGCCGCTGGCGCGCGGCCCAGCGTGCAGGGGTCAACGAAATCCCTGTCATCGTGCGTGACGTCAATGATCGCACCGCGCTTGAACTCGCCATCATCGAAAACGTTCAGCGCAGTGATCTCAATGCCATCGAAGAGGCGATGGGCTACCAGCAGCTGATCGACGACCACAGCTATACCCAGGCTGACCTCGGCCAGGTCATCGGCAAGAGCCGTAGCCACGTCGCCAATACGCTGCGGCTGCTCAAGCTGCCGGACGTGGTTCGCGACATGCTGATCAATGGCGAACTGTCGGCCGGCCATGCGCGTGCCCTGATCACGGCCCAGGACCCGGCCGGGCTTGCCAAGCGGATCGTTGAAGAGGGCCTGTCGGTGCGCCAGGCCGAGGCTCTGGCTCAGCTTCCGGCAGATGCGATCGTGGAAAAGCAGCCGACGCGTCCGGTCGAGAAGGATCCGGATACGATTGCGCTGGAAAAGCTTCTCACCGACGTTGTCGGCATGAAGATTTCGATCGCGCACAAGGAAAAGGGTGGTGAATTGCGCGTCAGCTATCGTTCGCTCGAGCAGCTCGACGATCTTTGCCGCCGCCTGAAGAACGACCATATCTGATTGATTCTATTGAATCTTGTTTTTGAAGGCGCCGGCTCGTTAGCCGGCGTTTCTTTTTGTTTTCAGCGCCTGCCGCTGGCGAGACGTGCGCCTTCGACCGCAATGCCCAGCATCGCCTGACGCGCCAGTGCAACAGCCAGGTCGGGCCTGCGCCGGGTCTGAAGCGTCGTCGACTGCAGCCTCGTCAGCGCCCGGGTCAAGGCGGCCGAACTCCAGCTTGTCAGCGTACGTTCGACCGCGCGGCGCCGCGCAAAAAACACCGGCGGCCTGGCCGCTGCTATGATGGCGGCGGCGTTGCGGCTGCCGTTTTCCATCTCGCCACGCATCAAATGGATGTTCTGCAGGTGGCGGGTGGCCGTGGCCAGCAATTGTGCTGCCTGGCTGCCTGTCTGGCACTGTTTGGTGAAGGCGGCATCGAACTCGGCGATGTTGCCGCCAAGTGCTGCGTCGATGGCATCGTCCAGCGACAAAGCCGAGACGTCGCCAGTCATATCCTTGACGTCTTCGAGGCTGATTTCCCCGCGTCCCATGGCATAAAGGGTGAGTTTTTGAACTTCTCCGCGTGTCGCCAGACGGTCTCCGCCGAGGCTGCGTCGCAGCGCATTGCGGGCGTCGAGCGCCATGGTCAGGCCGGACGCGCGCAGCTCGTCGTCGATGACGGTTTCGATGTCGCGCGCTTCGTCGCCATAGCAGGGCAGCGCCATGCCGGCAAAAGCGCCTTCAACGACAGTGCGCAAGGGCGCGCCCTTCTTGAGGTCCTGGGCCTCGATCAGGATGATGGCGTCGCGTGGCGGCTCGGCCACCAGCGCCTTGATGTCGTCGGCGAGGTTTTTCTGGGCAGCCGCGTTGCGCACCCAGATCAGGCGGCGCGGCGAAAACATCGGTACGGTGCGCGCTTCGTCGACAAGGCGACCGCTGTCGCGTTCGACATCGGCGGCGTCGAGTTTCACCACGGAAAACGGATCGTCGAGGGGAAGGCCGGTCTTGGCGGCAAAGGCTGCCGCGCGCTCGGAAACGAGGCCGCGGTCAGGGCCATAAATGAGCACGATCACCGCCTCGGCAGCGGGACGTGCAAGCCAGGAATCGACCTCGTGAGCTTTCTTTTGCGCCATTCCGCTCTGTTAGCACAGGCGCTTGGGAGGCCGCAGCATTTTTGTCCCGACGTTAGTCGTCGTCGACCAGAATGCGCTCAGCAGCACCGTCCATGTCTTCATATTGACCGCTGCGCAGCGACCACAGGAAGGCTGCAAGGCCAAGCCCGCCGAGAAAGAGTGCTACGGGTAGAAGAAACAGCAGATTGCTCATGATGCCATAGCCTCCTTGCCGGGGAAGGCTTGCTCCTTGTTTGCGGCAGGCTGCGGTGCGCTGGTTTTTCCCGCGCTGAGCCGCAACCCGTTGGCAATGACAATAACCGATGACAGCGACATCGCCAACGCGGCAACCAGCGGCGTGACATAGCCGAGCAGCGCAATGGGCACGGCAATCGCGTTGTAGACGACGGCGAGCGTAAGGTTCTGGCGGATCAGGCGGTTCGCTTTCCGGGAGGTTGCGAGCGTCAGCGGGATGGCCGAGAGGCTTTCGCGCAGGAAGACGAAGTCTGCAGCCGCACGGCCGATGTCTGCAGCACTCGCCGGCGCCATGGAAACGTGCGCCGCAGCCAGTGCGGGCGCGTCGTTGAGCCCGTCGCCGACCATCAGAACCTTGCGGCCTTCCGCCTTGAGCGCTGCCAGCCTTTCGACCTTGCCGCTGGGCAATACTCCGGCAGAGAAGCGTTCGATACCGAGTGCGGCGGCAATGGAAGCCACCGCGGCTGGGCGATCGCCCGAAACGATCTCGATAGCCAGGCCTTGGTCCCGCAATTCGGCGATCGCCATGGCAGCACCGGCGCGAGGCCGGTCGTCAAAGGCGAATTCTGCGATCTCTGTACCATTCTTCGACAGCACCGTGCCGGCGATGGAGCCTTCTTTTCCAGTTGCCCAGGGCGCGCGGCCAAGCCGGTAGATGTCTTCGCCGAGCTTTGCCTCCAGCCCGAAGCCAGGAACCTCTTGGATGCTATCGAAGCTCCATTGCCGGGTAGCTCCAGTGCCGCCCGCTTCGGCGAGCGCCTGCGAGACCGGATGACGCGAATGCAGCGCCATGGCACCGGCAAGTGAGCGCAGTTCGGCTGGAATCTCGTTCATATTGACCAGCCTGGGCTTGCCCAGCGTCAGTGTTCCGGTCTTGTCGAAGACGACCGTGTCGATCTCTGCCAGCCGCTCCATGGCGGAGCCGTCCTTGACCATGATGCCGTTTTCAAACAGGCGCCGCGCGGCAGCCACCTGGACGATCGGCACGGCAAGGCCAAGTGCGCAGGGGCAGGTGATGATGAGGACTGCGATGGCGATGGTGATCGCCTGGTGCCAGTTGCCGGCAGCTACCATCCAGCCGATGAAGGCCAGGAATGCGGTCAAATGCACGACAGGGGCATAAAGTGAGGCTGCCTTGTCGGCGATGCGGCGATAGCCGCCGCGTCCGCTCTCTGCAGCTTCCATCAGGCGCATCATTTCGGCCAGGAAGGAATCCTGTGCCGCAGCGGTCGCCTCGATGGTCAATGGACCGGTCAGGTTGAGCGTTCCTGCGCGCAGTTCGGCGCCTGACTCTACGGCAACGGGTTCGCTCTCACCCGAAACGATGGCGCAATCGAGCTCGGAGCGGCCCTTGAGCACCTTGGCGTCGACTGGTACGCGTTCGCCGGCCGAAAGCAGGATGTGCGTGCCCGGCTTGAGGTCGCTGACCGGCACATAGGCGCTGGTGCCGTCGGGTTGAAGCACTGTCGCGCCACGGGCGGCAAGTCGCGCCAGACCCTTGACCGCGACGCGGGCGCGCTCACGCATGACATGGTCAAGCGTGCGGCCGATGAGCAGGAAAAACAACAGCGATGCCGAGGCGTCGAAATAGGCGTGAGGGCCGTGATTGGCCGTCTCATAGAGGCTCATGCCATAGGCGAGAAGGACACCGATCGAGATCGGGACGTCCATGTTGGTGCGGCCATTGCGCAAGGCGCCCCATGCCGAGCGGAAGAAAATGCGGCCGGAATAGGCAAGCGCAGGCAGCGCTATCAGTGCCGAGAGCCAATGAAACAGATCACGCGTCGAATCTTGCGCGCCTGACCATACCGACACCGAAAGCAGCATGATGTTGCCGGCAGCGAAACCGGCGATGCCCAGGCCGCGGATCAGTTCGGCGAGGGTTTCGTCTTTTTCGTCGGCACCTTGCTCGAACAGATGGCTCTCGTAGCCAAGCTTGCCAAGAGCATCGGTGATGGCTGGTGCGCCCGCATCTTCGCGCCAGCGTATGGAAACGCGTTTGGTCGACAGGTTCACCCGCGCCTGCTCGACGCCGTCGAGCTTGCCGAGTGCTGACTCGATGTTGGTCATGCAAGCGCCGCAGTGCACGCCGGGAACGGAGAGATCGGTCTGGCGTAGGCCGCCGGGCAAGGTGCGGCTCGACAGCGCCAGCTCGTCGCGGGACGGGCCTTGGGGTGCGCTCGCAGCGAGGCCCATCGCGGCATCGACGTCAGGCGCGCAGCAGCTCATTTTGCCTCTCCAGCGGCAACGATCAGGCGATGCGCCTCATGATAGGGCGCGCCGTCCTTCAGCTTTGCCTCGGTGTTGACGATCCAGATGCCGTCGCGGACGGCAGCAGTTGTGGAGAAGGTGCCGTCGGCGTTGCGGGCGAGTGTTGCTTGCCAATCCTCCGCCTCATAGGCCGGGCGGCGGAAAGAAACCGTGACCGCCTCGACCGCGATGGGCGCGCCGGAAGCATCGACCAGGCTGTAGTGTATGTCGCCATTGGCGATCTTGAGCGTGGCTTTCCAACCAAGTGCTGCCTGGGCGCGTGACTCGGCAATGCGCTCGTTGAACTGCTGGCTGGCGACATAGGTGTTTTGCACGACAAGCCCGGTCCAGCTCGTATTGGCCAAGGTGGCCATGAGCAGATTGACGGCAATGATGACGCCGAAGAACGCGACCATGATGGCCAGCATGTGCCGGCCAGTGAATGGTTTGGGCTGAATGGCGCGAGAGCTCATCTGCTTGCCTCCGGAACGTTGAACTTTGCGACATAAGAGGCTCTTTCGGAACCTGCCTTGTCCACCACGTTGAATCTGAAGCTTTGCCCCTCCGCCAGGTTTTCGCGTGGCTGGCGGACATAGACCCTGATCGTCTTGAGCTTATCGGGTTCGGCCTCGACGATGATGGAACGGCTCTCGGGCAAGTCCATACCCACGACGCTCATGCTGGCACCGGTCAAACCCTCGATACTGAGCTCGAAGCTGCGCGGCTCAGGCACCATGTTGAGCAGCTTGACGGTATAGCCGTTTCGGATCGACCCGTCCGACAGGCGGACGAATTGCGGATTGCGGTCCTGCAGCACGTTGACCTCGAGCCTGTCGCGGCTCAGCAGGGCAAAAAGCAGGGCAACGCCGATCAGGCTCCAGGCGGCGGCATAGATGAAGGTTCGCAGGCGGAATATCCGGCCGAGGCGGAAATGAGCAATTGCCGCGTTGAGCTTGCCTTTGCCTTTGTCGTCGCGCACCCGCTTCGGGTCGATGGTCTTGCTTACCGGATCCGTGGCGATCGCCATGTTCGACTGATAGTCGGCAAGCGTGGCGTAGGAGATCAGGCCGCGTTCCTTGCCGATCTTATCCATGACGCTGTCGCAGGCGTCGATGCAGAGCGCGCAGGTGATGCATTCGAGCTGCTGGCCATCGCGAATGTCGATGCCCATCGGGCAGACGGCGACGCAAGCGTTGCAGTCGACGCAATCGCCAACGACAAGGCCTTCGGCGGCGGCCTTCTTGGCATGGCGCGAGCGCGGCTCGCCACGCCAGTCATTGTAGGTGACGGTCAGCGAGTTTTCGTCCAGCATCGCTGCCTGGATGCGTGGCCAGGGGCACATATAGGTGCAGACCTGTTCGCGCATCAGCCCGCCGAAGAGATAGGTGGTGGCGGTGAGGACGGCGACGGTGATGTAGGCGACAGGCTCGGCGTGGCCGGTGACGACATCGCGGAGCAGGGTAGGTGCGTCGGCGAAATAGAAGATCCAGGCGCCACCGGTGGCAACTGCGATCAACAGCCAGATCAGGTGTTTTACCGTGCGCTTGGCGAGCTTGTTTGCCGACATCGGCGCTGCGTCGAGCTTGATGCGGGCGTTGCGGTCGCCCTCAATGCCGCGCTCGACGACGAGGAACAGGTCGACCCACACCGTCTGCGGGCAGGTGTAGCCGCACCAGGCGCGGCCGACCGTCGAGGTGACGAGGAACAGCCCGATACCGGCCATGACCAGCAGGCCGGCGACGTAGTAGAATTCCTGGGGCCAGATTTCGATGGCGAAGAAGTAGAAACGCCTGTTGGCGATGTCGAGCAGAACCGCCTGGTCGGGCGCGTAAGGCCCGCGGTCCCACCTGATCCACGGCGTCAGATAGTAGATGCCGAGCGTGATCGCCATGATCAGCCATTTGAACTGGCGGAAACGTCCGGAGGCGCGCTTGGGGAAAACCTTTTTGCGCGCAGTGTAAAGCGGCTGGCGGGTCTTTGCGGAGTTGACCGCTTCTACTTCGAGCCTCTCGACTTCCGTCTCGTCCAGCATCTGTATCTCCTGCACCCCCGAAATCCGGGTTTGCTCTTTATGCTTGGCCAGCTGTCAACCGGCTTTGACCCAGGTCAAGCCCTGGGTTTTCTACGCGTCGAGGCCCGGCATTTCTGCCGAGCCCCCTTGCTTGCTTTTTGTCCACCGCATGTCGGCGATGGCGGGCTATTCGCCGCCACCCAGCGAATAGACGAAGATGGCAAGCTCCTTGACCTTCACGTCGCCCAGACGCGCACCCCAGGCTGGCATGACGCCGTGCTTGGGATGGCGTACCTGCTGGGCAATCGCGTTTTGCCCGGAGGCATAGAGGAAAATCGCGTCGGTCAGGTCCGGCGCACCCAATTCCTTGTTGCCCTTGGCGTTTTCGCCGTGGCAGGCGGCACAATTGTCGGCGAAGACCTTGGCGCCGGCGGGCACCAGATCCGGGGTGTCGGCCTTGCCCGCAAGACTTGCGACATAGGCCGAAACCTCGTTGATCTGCTGCGGCTCAAGAATTTCGGCAAAGCCCGGCATCTCCGAAACATGTGTTTCCTCGTCGCCGGCAAAGCGGACGCCGTGCGCAATGGTCTGGTAGATCTGGTCGATCTTGCCGCCCCACAGCCATTCGTCGTCATTCAGGTTGGGAAAGCCGGGCGAACCCTGCGCACCCGAGCCGTGGCACTGGATGCAGTTGACCTTGAAGGCAGCCGAACCGGCAGAAGTCGCGAACTGGCGCAGGTTTTCGTCGGCCATGATCTCGCTGACGCTCTTGCTTTTCACCGCATCGACATAGGCGCTCTTGGCGTCTTCGGCGGCAGTGAGTTCGGCCTGGACATCCGCGCGGCTGGAGTAGCCCAGAACGCCAGTGGTGACGGAATGAATCATCGGCCAGGCCGGGTAGGCGATGGTGTAAGCCACAGCCCAGACGATTGTAGCGTAAAAGGTCCACAGCCACCAGCGCGGCATGGGATTGTTGAGCTCGGTGATGCCGTCCCATTCATGTCCGGTGGTCTCGACGCCAGACAGTTCGTCGATATTCTTGTCGCCCACAGATCAGTCCTCCTTGAGCGGAATTTGGGCGGCCTGCTCGGCCGATTCGCGGCTGCCGGGGCGAAGCGCGAAAATAACCGCGCCGATGAAGAAGACGGTCATCGCCAGCAGCCCCCAGCTGTCGGCGAAATGTCTCAAGGTGTTGTAGTCCATGACAAATCTCCTAGCGGTAGCCGGTGGCTGGGTCGTAGGTCGAGAAATCGACCAAGGTGCCGAGCATCTGCAGATAGGCGACAAGCGCGTCCATCTCGGTCAGTGCTGCCGGGTTGCCGTCGAAGTCGCCGATCTTCGCCTTGGGATAGCGCGCCAGAAGACCTGACGTGTCGGCATTCGGGTCAGCCTGTGCCTTCATGTCGGCCTCGGCGCTGGCGATCATCTCGTCGCTGTAGGGCACGCCGACGCGGCGGTTGGCGATCAGGTCGTAGCTGATGTTCTTCACCACAACGGGCGTTTCCTTGAGGAAGGCATAGCTCGGCATGATCGATTCCGGCACCACAGAGCGCGGCTCGATCAGATGCTGGACGTGCCATTCGTTGGAGTAGCGGTCGCCGACCCGGGCGAGGTCCGGGCCGGTGCGCTTGGATCCCCACTGGAAGGGGTGGTCGTACATCGACTCGGCCGCCAGGGAGTAGTGGCCGTAACGCTCCACCTCGTCACGGAACGGCCGGATCATCTGGCTGTGGCAGAGATAGCAGCCTTCGCGGACGTAGATGTTGCGGCCGGCCAGCTCCAGTGGCGAGTAGGGACGCATGCCATCGACCTTCTCGATGGTGTTTTCGAGATAAAAGAGCGGCGCGATCTGGACGATGCCGCCGATGCTGACCACCAAAAGCGTGCCGACCAGCAGGAGCGTCGCGTTCTTCTCGATGATCTTGTGTTTTTCGAGCAGTGCCATATCGGGCTCCTTACTGCGCAGGCTGGAGGGCTGGGGCTGCGCCGGGCATCGGCTCTTCTTCGCGCAGGTGACCGCGGATCGTCATGTAGACGTTCCAGGCCATGACCAGCGCGCCGGCGAGGTACATCAGGCCGCCGATCGTGCGGACGATGTAGTAGGGCTTCATGGCCGCCACGGTTTCGGCGATGGAATAGACCAGGAAACCCTGCTCGTTGTATTCGCGCCACATCAAACCTTGCGTGATGCCGGCGACCCACATGACGGCGGCGTAGACGACGATGCCAAGCGTTGCGAGCCAGAAGTGCCAGGTCACCATCCGCATCGAGTAGAGCCGTTCGCGGCCCCACAGGCGCGGCACCAGGAAGTAGATGGCACCGAAGGTGATCATGCCGTTCCAGCCAAGCGCGCCGGAATGGACGTGACCGATCGTCCACTCGGTGTAGTGGCTGAGCGAGTTGACCGCCTTGATCGACATCATCGGGCCTTCGAAGGTCGACATGCCGTAGAAGGCGATGGCGATGACCATCATGCGGATGATCGGATCGGTGCGGATCTTGTCCCAGGCGCCAGACAACGTCATCAGGCCGTTGATCATGCCACCCCAGGAAGGCATCCAAAGCATGATCGAGAACACCATGCCGAGCGTCTGCGCCCAGTCGGGCAGGGCGGTGTAGTGCAGATGGTGCGGGCCAGCCCAGATGTAGAGGAAGATCAGCGACCAGAAGTGGATGATCGACAGACGGTAGGAATAGACCGGACGTCCGGCCTGCTTGGGCACGAAGTAGTACATCATGCCCAGGAAGCCGGCGGTCAGGAAGAAGCCGACGGCGTTATGGCCGTACCACCACTGCGTCAGCGCATCCTGCACGCCCGAAAACAGCGAATAGCTCTTCGATCCGAGGAAAGACGCCGGCACCGCGAGGTTGTTGACGACGTGCAACATCGCGATGGTGATGATGAAGGCCAGATAGAACCAGTTGGCCACGTAGATATGCGGCTCCTTGCGGTTCAGGATCGTGCCCAAAAAGACAATGAGATAGGCGACCCAGACGACGGTCAGGAAGATGTCGACATACCATTCGGGCTCGGCATATTCGCGGCTCTGGGTGATGCCGAGCAGATAGCCGGTCGCTGCCATGATGATGAACAGCTGGTAGCCCCAGAACACGTACCAGGCGAGGTCGCCACCGAAGAGGCGGGCACGCGAGGTCCGCTGGACCACATAAAACGACGTGGCGATCAGCGCGTTGCCGCCGAAGGCGAAGATGACCGCCGACGTGTGCAGCGGGCGCAAGCGCCCCAAGTTGAACCATGGCTCGATGTTGAGATCGGGGAAGGCAAGCTGGCCGGCGACGACCACGCCGACGAGGAGGCCTACGACGCCCCAGAACACAGTGGCGACGACGCCATAGCGCACTGGTCCGTCCATATAGGCCGATTTGTCCTCGGCCAGAATATCGACCGGCGAGTAGGTGCTGGTACGCATCAAAAGGATGGCGCCTGCGGCCAGCGCAAAAAACAGCACCCACATATGGGCGCCGAACTCGCTGTCGTGCGCGAAGGCGACACCTAGCAAGGCGACAAATGCCCCCAATGCCAGCAAGATGACTTCGATTCCGTATTTCATGAGCGATCCCCGACGGTAGCTGAGCGCCGAAAGCTCGCGTCGGCGCCAGACGGCACACATCCATGACAATTACACACACTGCCTTGATCTGGATCAAGGTCAAGCGGTGCGTGCCAGAACAGCCTTAGTGTACGAAGGGAAAAACAAAACAGTATGAATGCGCGTGAGGAAATGACGGCCGGTTCGGAGCGCGCAGCTATATCAGACGCTGTTGCCATCATGCGGCGTGCCCATGCGGCTCAGCTCGCCCTTTGCGACAGGCTGGAGACGATTGCCGACTCATTGCCCGGAGGGCTCAGCCGTCGCGAGTGCCTGCTGGCGGCGCGGGCGCTCGGGCCGCAGATGGCCAAGGTTCACCGCTTCGAGGAGCAACAGGTCTATCCGCACTTCGCCGCAAGCCTGGAGCAAAGTGCCGAGGCGCGCAAAACAATCGCCAGGCTGAAGCACGAGCATTTCGAGGATGAAGGCTACGCCGCCGAATTGCGCGATGCGTTGCGAATCGCTGCCCGCAGCCGTCGGGCGCAGAATCCCGAAACGCTTGGCTTCATGCTGCGCGGCTTTTTTGGCGCGGTTCGCCGGCATGTCGCCTTCGAGCGCGACCATGTGCTTGCCCAACTGTCGCCGCGTGCGTGACGCCGTTCAAACGTTGGCGCGGCGTTCCAGCTTGGCGACATCGAAGACCGTGATGTGGCGGTTGTTTTCGACCGCGATCAGGCCATCCTTGCGCAGCTTGGTCAGCTGCCGGCTGACCGTCTCGATGGTGAGGCCCAGAAAATCGGCGATGTCGGCGCGGGTCAGCGGCAGGTCGAAACTGACCTCGCTTTCGCTCTCGGCCTCAGGATCGCTGTGACGGGCGATGAGATTGAGGAAGGAGGCGACGCGTTCGGCAGCCGTCTTGCGCCCGAGCGTCAGCATCCAGTCGCGCGCCTCGTCGAGTTCGTCGAGCGCCTGAAGGTGCAGCCGGTGGCCAAGTTCCGGCGCCTGTTCGATCATCCGGTCGAGCGATGTCTTGGGGAAGGCGCAGACCGAGACGGCGGTAGCGGCCTCGGCGCTGATCGTGCTTTCCCGCTTGAACGGCCTGCCGATGAAATCAGGTGCGAACTGCAGGCTGACGATCTGCTGGCGGCCATCTGGCAGGGTCTTGGTCAGCTTGACCACCCCCGCCAGGATGTTGGCATAGCTGTCGATGCTGCCGGCATCGGAAACAAGTTCCGTGCCCGCCTCGATCTTGCGCTTGGTCGAATGGCGGCTGAGTTCGATCAGCTGCTCGGGTGCCAGCGCACCGCAAACGCCGCGGTGCCGCGCCTCGCAGGCTCGGCACAGCACGGGTATCTCCGAATTATGAATGTCCTGCCGAAGGGTCATCGCGTTGTCCGACCGTCTGATTTGCCCAACCTAAGGGCCGCCTGCGGCAAAAGGAACGTGTCATTGTGTCCGCCGCCGGGGACTTATTGATCCAGGTCAAGGCGCTGACGTAGCGTCCGTCGGATCCTTGGTCGTTGATGGAGACGATCATGGACAGCTCACTCGTCGAAAAATACGCCGCGCCGGTGCCGCGCTACACCAGCTATCCGACAGCACCGCATTTCAACGCGGCAATCTCGGCGACGACCTATGGCAGCTGGTTGCGAGCCCTGCCCAAGGGCGCTTCCGCATCGCTCTATGTCCATATTCCCTATTGCGACCGGCTGTGCTGGTTCTGCGCCTGCCACACCAAGCAGACGCGGAAATACGATCCGATCCACAGCTACCTGATCGCGCTTGCCGGCGAGATCGATGCAGTGGCGTCCCTTTGCGGAAGCAAGCTGAATATCAGCGCATTGCACCTCGGAGGCGGCTCGCCGACGATGCTCAAGCCTGAGCATATTCTTTCGCTTGGGCGCAGGCTGCGCGACAAGTTTGCATTTGCATCCGATGCCGAGATCAGCGTCGAGATGGATCCCAACGACATGGACGAGGCACGTTTCGATGCGCTGGCCAGCATCGGCATGACACGGGCCAGCCTTGGCGTGCAGGATTTCGACGAGCGCGTGCAGCAGGCGATCAACCGCGAACAGACCTTCGAGCAGACAAAGGCAGTGGTCGACGCGGTTCGCGCGCGCGGGGCACGTTCGGTCAATCTCGACATGCTCTACGGGCTGCCGCACCAGACGCTTGAAAGTATCGCTGCAACGACAGACAAGCTTCTGTCACTGCAGCCGGACCGCATCGCGCTGTTCGGCTACGCCCATGTGCCGTGGCTGAAAAAGCACCAGACGATGATTGATGAGGCGCTGCTGCCCGATGCTTCAGCCCGGCTGGAACAGGCGGAAGTGGCATCACAACGCATCCTTGCTGCCGGTTACGAAGCCGTCGGCATGGATCATTTCGCGCTGCCCTCAGACAGTCTTGCGGTCGCCGCGCGTTCCGGCACCTTGCGGCGCAATTTCCAGGGCTACACCACCGACCAGGCCGACGCGCTGATCGGCTTGGGCGCTTCCTCGATCGGCTTGCTGCCGCAAGGCTATGTCCAGAACATGCCGGCAACTGGCGAATATGAACGCCGCGTCCTGGCGGGCGGCTTGGCGACGGTCCGTGGCTTTGCAATTTCCAATGCCGACCGCATGCGTGCCTGGGTCATCGAGCGGCTGATGTGCGATTTCTCGTTCTCTC
Organism: Aminobacter sp. 01T433; assembly: GCF_056398585.1. Taxonomy (NCBI): domain Bacteria; kingdom Pseudomonadati; phylum Pseudomonadota; class Alphaproteobacteria; order Hyphomicrobiales; family Phyllobacteriaceae; genus Aminobacter; species Aminobacter sp. 01T433. The sequence continues at coordinate 51,399 of NZ_JBFTPR010000010.1, read as the reverse complement.
GCTGTGAGCTTCTCAGCCTCTTTGGAGATGGCGCGCACAGCGTCATCGTGGAAGCCGAGCTGCTTGCCGCCAATGATCGCGACGGGGTCTTTGTTCGCGCAGGCAACCGCTTTGTCGTCACCGAACGTGGCAAACCCTTCGTCCGTTCGATCGCGGCTGCCTTCGACTCCTATCTCGGCGAGGGTACGGCGCGTCACTCCATTGCAGTATGAGGCGAACCAACGTTCCGATTGGTGCGCCGTAGCAAATCCTGTATTTACCCCCTGTGTGACGGTGGTCGGTATCAGGATTTGACCGGATGAACTTGACGGTATTTGGAATTGGCTATGTCGGGCTTGTGCAGGCGGCGGTGCTGGCCGAGGTCGGCCATGACGTGGTTTGCGTCGATGTCGATGTTGCCAAGGTCGAACGGCTGAACCAGGGGTTCATCCCGATCTTCGAGCCGGGACTTGAGGCTTTGGTGCGCGAAAACCATGCTGCGGGCCGGATCGTTTTCACCACCGATGCGGCGCTCGCCGTCAAGCATGGCGAGATCCAGATGATCGCCGTCGGCACGCCGCAGGGCGAGGACGGCTCGGCTGATCTCAAATATGTGCTTTCGGTCGCCGAAGCGATCGGCCGCGAGATGGCCGGCCCCAAGATCGTCGTGACCAAGTCGACAGTGCCGGTCGGCACCGCCGACAAGGTCCGCCAGAAGATCGCCGAGGTGCTGAAACAGCGCGGCCGCGCGGATCTCGCCTTCGACGTGGTCTCCAATCCGGAATTCCTCAAAGAAGGCTCGGCGGTCGCCGACTGCATGAAGCCCGACCGCATCATCGTCGGCACCGGCGACGAGAACTCCGAGATGGTGATGCGCGAGCTCTACGCACCGTTCAACCGCAACCACGAAAAGATGATCGTGATGGATGTGCGCTCGGCCGAGTTCACCAAATATGCCGCCAACTGCATGCTGGCGACCAAGATCAGCTTCATGAACGAGATGGCCAACCTCGCCGAACTGCTCGGCGCCGACATCGAAGAGGTGCGCAAGGGCATCGGCTCGGACCCGCGCATCGGCTACCACTTCATCTATCCGGGGCTGGGCTATGGCGGCTCGTGTTTTCCCAAGGACGTGCGGGCGCTGATCCGCACCGCCGACGGCATCGGTTTCGAGGCAACGCTGTTGAAGTCGGTCGAAGAGCGCAACAATGCCCAAAAGGCGGTGCTGTTCGACAAGCTGTCGGCCTATTTCAACGGCGACCTCAAGGGAAAAACCTTCGCCTTGTGGGGGCTCGCCTTCAAGCCCAACACCGACGACATGCGCGAGGCACCCGCACGCGTGCTGATGGAGGCTTTGTGGGCCGCCGGGGCCAAGGTCCAAGCCTATGATCCCGAAGCGATGCAGGAGGCGCAAACCATCTACGGCCAGCGCGACGATCTTTTGCTGTGCGGCACCAAGGAGGCGGCCCTGCGCGGCGCCGATGCGCTGCTGATCGCCACCGAGTGGAAGAATTTCCGCGCGCCCTCCTTCGAGGTGATCAAGCAGGCGCTTTCAACGCCTGTCATCTTCGATGGCCGCAACCTCTACGACCCACGCGTGCTCGCCCGCCACGGCATCGACTATATCTCGATCGGGCGGAAGGCCGCCTGACCGCAACATACTGAAATCTTTGTTGATTGCGTATCCCGAGGCAGCTCGTTCCGGTTGCCTCAATATTGTCATCAGTTCGGAACAATAGCCGCATTCAGCGGTTCTTACCTGCACGTAAGAATACGTCCGAAAAGCATGCAAGAACGGGGAGAACACAGTGGCAATCAGGAAAGTCAGGAAGGCCGTCATTCCGGTGGCGGGTCTGGGAACGCGGTTTTTGCCGGCAACCAAGTCGATGCCGAAGGAAATGCTGCCGGTGGTCGACCGCCCGGTGGTGCAATATGCAGTCGACGAAGCACTTGAGGCCGGCATCGAGCACATCGTCTTCGTGACGGGCCGCAACAAGGCGGTCATCGAGGACTATTTCGACCTTCATCCCGAACTCATCGGCACGCTTGAACAGGCAGGCAAGGTCCACGAACTCAGGTCGTTGGAGAGCCTGCTGCCGGTGCCGGGTACCACCAGCTTCACCCGCCAGCAGGCGCCGCACGGCCTCGGCCACGCCGTCTGGTGCGCCCGCGATATCATCGGCGACGAACCTTTTGCGCTGTTGCTGCCCGACATGGTGTCGTTCGGCAAGCGCGGCTGCCTCGCCGAAATCATGGAGCTTTACGGCGAAACCGGCGGCAATGTGATCGCCGTCGAGCAGTGCGCGCCGCACGAGACCAACAAATATGGCATCGTCGGCAAGGGCGCTGCTGCCGGCTCTGGCTTCGAAGTCACCGCAATGGTCGAAAAGCCCAAGCCTGCCGATGCGCCGTCGAATTTCTACATCAACGGGCGCTATATCCTGCAGCCGGAAGTCTTCACGCTCCTGGGCACGCAGGCGCGCGGCGCGGGCGGCGAGATCCAGCTAACCGACGCGATGGTTCGCCTTGCCGCAAGCCAGGCGTTCTTCGCCAGGCCGTTTGCCGGCCGGATGTTCGACTGCGGCTCGAAGGAAGGCTTCATCCAGGCCAATGTCGCCTTCGCGCTCAAACGCAACGATCTCAAGGGTTCGGTGCTCGAAGCCCTGCGCGAGATGATCGCCGAGCACGACCGCGAAAACATGCCGGCCTGATTGGTGGCAAAGAAAAGGCCCGCCTGTCGATACTCGGCAAGCGGGCCTTTTTCGTTTTCTGAGCCGGCTTACTGGTTTCGGCGCTTGCCTTCCATCAGGTCGAGCACGGCGCGCGCGGCATCAAGCACATTGGTGCCGGGACCGAAGACGGCTGCGACGCCATGGTCGAACAGGAACTCGTAATCCTGGCGCGGGATGACGCCGCCGACCACCACGATGATGTCCTCAGCGCCCTTGGCCTTAAGTGCTGCGACCAGCTGCGGCGCCAGCGTCTTGTGGCCGGCGGCCAGTGACGACATGCCGATGACATGGACCTTGGCCGCGATGGCGGTGTCCGCAGCCTCGCTTGGGGTCTGGAACAGCGGTCCAGCGATGACCTTGAAGCCGATGTCGCCGAAGGCAGAAGCGATGATCTTGGCGCCGCGGTCGTGGCCGTCCTGGCCGAGCTTGGCCACCATGATGCGCGGCTTTTCGCCGAGCGTCGCTGAAAACTGGTCGAGACGCGATACCAGCGTCTGGAATTCCGGCTCGTTGTCATAGGCCTTGCCATAGACGTTTTCGACCACCTCGGGCACGGCGGCATGGTCGCCGAAGGCGCGGCGCATGGCGTCGGAAATCTCGCCAACCGTGGCGCGTGATCGTGACGCCTCGACGGCTGCGGCCAGCATGTTGCCTTCGCCGCTGCGGGCCACTTTCTCCAGTGCTGCCAGTGCTGCCTCGACGCGGCTGGGATCGCGCTGGCGCCGCGTGCGCTCGATGCGCTCGATCTGCGACAGGCGCACGGCGGAATTGTCGATCTCGAGGATATCGAGATGGTCTTCCTGCTCGAGCCGGTATTTGTTGACGCCGACGATGACCTCTTCGCCCTTGTCGACGGCGGCCTGTCGGCGGGTCGCAGCCTCCTCGATCATGCGCTTGGGCAAGCCCGTGGCGACCGCCTTGGTCATGCCGCCCATGGCTTCGACCTCCTCGATCAGTGCCCAGGCCTTTTCGGCGAGGTCGTTGGTCAGGCTCTCGACATAGTAGGAGCCGGCGAGCGGATCGACGACCTTGGTCACACCCGTCTCGTGCTGAAGAATCAGCTGGGTGTTGCGGGCGATGCGCGCCGAAAATTCGGTCGGCAAGGCAATCGCCTCGTCGAAGGAGTTGGTGTGCAGCGACTGGGTGCCCCCCAGTGCCGCCGACATCGCCTCGAAGGCGGTGCGCACGATGTTGTTGTAGGGATCCTGCTCCTGCAGCGACACGCCCGAGGTCTGGCAGTGGGTGCGCAGCATCAGCGACGATGCCTTCTTGGGCTCGAACTCGGTCATGATGCGCGACCACAGCAGCCGCGCGGCACGCAGCTTTGCGGCCTCCATGAAGAAGTTCATGCCGATGGCGAAGAAGAACGACAGCCGGCCGGCGAAGTCGTCGACGTTGAGGCCCTTGTTCAGCGCCGCGCGGACATATTCGCGCCCGTCGGCAAGCGTGAAGGCCAACTCCTGCACCAGCGTCGAGCCGGCTTCCTGCATGTGGTAGCCGGAGATCGAAATCGAATTGAATTTCGGCATCTCGCTCGCCGTGAACTCGATGATGTCGGCGATGATGCGCATCGATGGTTCGGGCGGGTAGATGTAGGTGTTGCGGACCATGAACTCCTTGAGAATGTCGTTCTGGATGGTCCCCGAGAGCTTTTCACGTGAAACACCCTGCTCCTCGCCGGCGACGATGAAACTGGCAAGGATCGGGATCACGGCCCCGTTCATCGTCATCGAAACCGAGACCTTTTCGAGCGGAATGCCGTCGAACAGGATCTTCATGTCCTCGACCGAGTCGATCGCAACGCCGGCCTTGCCGACATCGCCTTCGACGCGCGGATGGTCGCTATCATAACCGCGATGGGTGGCGAGGTCGAAGGCCACCGACACGCCTTGCTGGCCGGCGGCGAGCGCCTTGCGGTAGAAGTTGTTGGAAGCTTCCGCCGTCGAGAAGCCGGCATATTGCCGGATGGTCCAGGGGCGGCCGGTATACATGGTGGCGCGCGGGCCACGCAGGAATGGCGCGAAGCCGGGCATGGAATCGAGATTGTCGATGCCGGTCAGATCGTCGGCCGTGTAGAGCGGCTTGACGTCGATGCCTTCGGGCGTGTTCCACACAAGCGTGTCGGGCGACGCCTTGATCTCGCGCTCGGCGAGTTTTTTCCACGATTCAATCGATGGTTTGTCGGTCATTGTGGTCTCCTCAGGCGCCGGCTTCCTCCCCACAAGGGGGAGGGTGAAAGAGCCCGGACTTCCATCATTCGAATTCCATGATCAGCTCGTCGACGGCAAGGCTCTCGCCCGCTGTCGCGGCCACGCGCTTGACCGTGCCCTTGCGCTCGGCGCGCAGCACGTTTTCCATCTTCATCGCCTCGACGGTTGCCAGCGACTGGCCTGCCTCGACCTCGTCGCCCTGCTTGACCAGGATGGTGGTGACCACACCGGGCATCGGGCACAGCAACATCTTCGAGGTGTCAGGCGGCAGCTTGACCGGCATCAGCCTGGCCAGTTCGGCGACACGCGGGCTGCGCACATGCGCCACCACGTCCATGCCGCGCCAGCGCAGGCGCCAGCCGGTGCCGGAACGCGAGGTCTTGACGCCGATCGAGCTGCCGCCAACGGCGAAGTTGGCATGCAGGTGTCCAGGCAGCCAGTCGCTCGAAACAGCAAGCGATGTGCCATCGTCGAAGGCGACAACCGTGCCGTCGGCACCGTCCTTGACTTGCAGCGGCAGGGTGAAGCCGCCAAGGGTCACCACCCAGTCGGCGCCGACCGGGCGCTGGTGGTTGGCGAGCGCGCCGGAAATCTGGGCGCCGCGCCGCTGCATCGACAGGTTGATGAGGGCGGCCACGCCGGCGAGCTTCTTGGCGTCGGCTTCAGAAGGCGTAACGCCCGCGAAGCCGTCGGGATATTCCTCGGCGATGAAGGCGGTGGTGATGAGGCCCGAGCGGAAGCGCGGATGGTCCATGACAGCCGAAAGGAAAGGCAAATTGTGGCCGATGCCCTCGACTTCGAAATCGTCGAGCGCGCGTCCCATGACCTCGATGGCGCTGGCCCGGTCTGGCGCCCAGCTGCACAGCTTGGCGATCATCGGATCATAATACATCGAGATTTCGCCGCCCTCGAACACGCCGGTGTCGTTGCGGACAACGGTGCCGTCATCGCGCTTGCCTTCCACCGGCGGGCGGTAGCGGGTCAGGCGGCCGATCGACGGCAGGAAATTGCGGTAGGGGTCCTCGGCATAGAGCCGGCTTTCGATCGCCCAGCCGTTCAGCTTGACGTCGTCTTGCGTGAAACGCAGCTTTTCGCCGGCGGCAACGCGGATCATCTCCTCGACGAGGTCGATGCCGGTGATCAGTTCGGTTACCGGATGTTCGACCTGAAGACGGGTGTTCATTTCGAGGAAGTAGAACTTGCGGTCGCCGTCGACGATGAACTCGACGGTGCCGGCCGAGAAATAGCCGACAGCCTTGCCCAGTGCCACTGCCTGCTCGCCCATCGCCTTGCGGGTCTCAGCGTCGAGGAAGGGCGAGGGTGCCTCTTCGATGACCTTCTGGTTGCGGCGCTGGATCGAGCATTCGCGCTCGCCGAGATAAAGCAGATTGCCGTGCTGGTCGCCCAGTACCTGGATTTCGATGTGGCGCGGCTGGGTGACGAATTTTTCGATGAAGATCCGGTCGTCGCCGAAGGACGATTTCGCCTCGTTCTTCGACGACTGGAAGCCCTCGCGCGCCTCGGCGTCGTTCCAGGCGATGCGCATGCCCTTGCCGCCGCCGCCGGCGGAGGCCTTGATCATCACGGGATAGCCGATCTGGTTGGCGATCTTCACCGCCTCATTGGCATCCTCGATCAGGCCCATATGGCCCGGCACCGTCGATACGCCGGCGGATGCGGCGATCTTCTTGGACGTGATCTTGTCGCCCATCGCCTCGATCGCCACCGGGGGCGGTCCGATGAAGGCGACGCCCTCGGCCTTCAGCGCTTCGGCGAAGTTGGAATTCTCCGACAGGAAGCCGTAGCCGGGATGCACCGCGTCCGCTCCGGTCTGGCGCACCGCGTCGATGATCTTCTGGATGACGATGTAGGACTGGTTCGACGGCGCTGGCCCGATATGGACGGCCTCGTCGGCCATCTTCACATGCAGCGCTTCACGGTCGGCGTCGGAATAGACCGCGACCGTTGCGATACCAAGCTTCTGGGCCGTCTTGATGACCCGGCAGGCGATCTCGCCACGATTGGCGATGAGGATTTTCTTGAACATCTTTGTCCTGCTCACAGCGGAATCGTGTCGTGCTTCTTCCACGGCGCTTCGACCTTCTTGCCGCGCAGGGCGGCGAAGGCGCGGGCGATGCGGCGGCGCGACGAATGCGGCATGATCACCTCGTCGATGAAGCCGCGTTCGGCGGCGACGAAGGGATTGGCGAAACGTTCTTCATATTCCTTGGTGCGCGCGGCGATCTTTTCGGGATTGCCAAGCTCCGAACGGTAGAGGATTTCGGTCGCGCCCTTGGCGCCCATGACCGCGATCTCGGCGGTCGGCCAGGCGTAGTTGATGTCGGCGCCGATATGCTTGGACGCCATGACGTCATAGGCGCCGCCATAGGCTTTTCGCGTGATCAGCGTGACCATCGGCACTGTCGCTTGGCTATAGGCGAACAGAAGCTTGGCGCCGTGCTTGATGACGCCGCCATATTCCTGGGCGGTGCCCGGCAGGAAGCCCGGCACGTCGACCAGCGTCAGGATCGGGATCGAAAACGCGTCGCAGAAGCGCACGAAGCGCGCCGCCTTGCGCGAGGAATCGATGTCGAGGCAGCCGGCCAGCACCATCGGCTGGTTGGCAACGACGCCGACGCTCTGGCCTTCGATGCGCATGAAGCCGGTGATGATGTTTTTGGCGAAGGCTTCCTGGATCTCGAAGAAGTCGCCTTCGTCGGCGATGGCGAGGATCAGCTCCTTCATGTCGTAGGGCTTGGCCGCGCTGTCGGGGATCAGTGTGTCGAGGCGCTTCTCCAGCCGCGCGGGATCGTCATGGAACGGACGAATAGGGGGCTTTTCGCGGTTGTTGAGCGGCAGGAAGTCGAACAGCAGGCGAACCTGCTCCAGCGCTTCGATGTCGTTTTCGTAAGCGCCATCAGCGACCGACGACTTCGAGGTGTGGGTGCGCGCACCGCCCAATTCCTCGGCGGTGACGATCTCGTTGGTGACTGTTTTCACCACGTCGGGACCGGTGACGAACATGTAGGATGAGTCACGCACCATGAAGATGAAGTCGGTCATGGCTGGCGAATAGACTGCACCACCAGCGCAGGGGCCCATGATGACGGAGATCTGCGGCACCACGCCCGAGGCGTCGACATTGCGCTTGAACACATCGGCATAGCCGGCGAGCGAGGCAACGCCTTCTTGGATGCGGGCGCCGCCAGAATCGTTGAGGCCGATGACAGGGGCGCCGTTGCGCACTGCCATGTCCATGATCTTGCAGATCTTTTGGGCGTGCGTTTCCGACAGCGAGCCGCCGAGCACGGTGAAGTCCTGGGAGAAGACATAGACGAGGCGGCCATTGATGGTGCCCCAGCCGGTGACGACGCCGTCGCCCGCCACCTTCTGCTCGGCCATGCCGAATTCGGTGGTGCGGTGGGTGACATACATGTCGAACTCTTCGAAGGAACCTTCGTCGAGCAGGACGTCGATGCGCTCGCGCGCCGTCAGCTTGCCCTTGGCATGCTGGGCGTCGATGCGCTTCTGGCCGCCACCGAGGCGCGCCTCGGCGCGGCGGGCTTCAAGCTGTTCGAGAACGGCGCGCATCAGTTCATGCCCTTTGCGGAAAGCCACTTCCAGGCGGCGGGGAAGGCGAGGGCTGCGAGCAGCGCCTTGGCGATGTCGCCCGGGATGAAAGGATAAAGGCCGAAGGCCAGGATGGGCTTGTCGAAGCCTACGACCGAACCGAGCCAGAGCAGGCCAGGCACGTAGATGACAGCACCCGCGAGCAAGGCAGCCGCCATGGCCGAAAACACATTGCGGTCCCAGCCGCGCTCGGCCAGCCATCCGGCGAGCAGCGCTGCCGGCAGGTAGCCGAGGAGATAACCGCCGGTCGGCCCCATCATATAGGCGAGCCCGATGCCTTTTTCCGGCGTGCCGGCGAAGACCGGCAGGCCAAGCGCGCCCTGCGCGAGGTAGAGCGCGACGGCGGCAGCGCCACGCACCGGACCGAGCGCCAGGCCAAGCCCGATCACCACAAGCGTCTGCATGGTCATCGGCACGGGATAAAAAGGCACCTGGAGCTTGGCTGACAGCGACAGAAGCAGCGAACCTGCAACGACGGCAACGACATCCATGGTGGTGAGCCGGCTGGCTTGCCTGTCGGCAACGGCTTGGTAGAGCGTCATGAGCTTTCTCCCGCGCTACGAGTTTGAAAAACAATGGCCTCTCGCCGCGTCAGCGGCAAGCAGCGAAGTTGGCGCAATAGCCCCATGGCGCGCGCAGGAAAACAGTTGAAAGTGTGCGAAAGCGTAATATACAAATTCGAGAACTGTAAATTGCGAATTTGCAAACATGGCGTCACGCAAACTCTATATCGGCCGCAAGGTGCGCGAACTGCGCGAAGCCAACAAGCTGACGCAGGCGAGCTTTGCCGAACGCATCGGCATCTCGACAAGCTATCTCAACCAGATCGAAAACAACCAGCGCCCGGTTTCCGCCTCGGTTCTGCTTGCGCTCGCCGAAAAATTCCAGATCGACATCACGGAGATTTCGCAAGGCGACGGCGACCGGCTGTTGTCGGCGCTATCGGAAGCACTCAGCGATCCGCTGTTCGAAAACTACGCGCCCAATTTGCAGGAGCTGAAGCTGGTGACGCAGAACGCGCCGGGTTTTGCCCGGGCGCTGATCTCGGCCCACCAGGCCTATCGCCGCAACAGCGAGCAGCTTGCCAGCCTCGACGATACGCTCGGCAAGAGCATCGGCCTGACCGAGCCGACGCCCTATGAGGAAGTCCGCGACTTCTTCCATTTCGTCGACAACTACATCCATAGCCTTGATGTTGCCGCCGAGCGGCTGGCCAATGAGCTCGGCATCGGCGAGCGCGACAGCTACGCGACGCTTTCCGGGCATCTCGAAAGCCGCCACGGCGTGCGCATCGCCCGTGCCGAGGCCAATGATGACGCACTCAGGCGCTTCGATCCCAAGTCGGGCGTGCTGTTCCTCAACACCTATTCGCCGGTCGCCACCCGCAGTTTCCAGATCGCCTTCCAGATCGCCGAGATGGAGATGGAAACCGAGATTGCGCAGATCGCGCGCACCGCCGACTTCCGCACCAGCGAGGCGCTGGAGATCTGCAAGATGGGCCTGCGCAACTATTTCGCCGGCGCCCTGACCTTGCCCTATCAAGTCTTCATGAAGGCCGCCGGCGAGCTGCGCCACGATCTGGAGCTGCTTGCCGCGCATTTCGGTGCCAGCATCGAACAGGTGGCGCACCGTCTCAGCACCTTGCAGCGGCCGGGGCACAAGGGCGTGCCGATCTTTTTCGCTCGCATCGACCGTGCCGGCAACATCACCAAGCGCCATAGTGCCGCCAAGCTGCAGTTCGCCCGCTTTGGCGCAGCCTGCCCGCTGTGGAACGTGCACCAGGCGTTCGAGACGCCGGGCCGCATCATCCGCCAGCTCGCCGAGACGCCTGATGGCGCGCGCTATCTCTGCATCGCCACGGAGATTTCCAAAGGCGGCGGCGGCTTCAACGCGCCGCATCGCCGTTACGCCATCGCACTTGGCTGCGAAGTCGCCTACGCCCGGGACTTCGTTTATGCGGACGGGTTGGAGCTGGGCAGCAAGACCGCCTTCGATCCGATCGGCATTTCATGTCGTATCTGCGAGCGCACCAATTGCCAGCAGCGCGCCGTGCCGCCACTCAAGCGCAAGCTGGTGATCGACAAGGACGTGCGCCACCCGCTGCCTTACCGGATCGGCTAACCGCGCCGCTGGATGCTGCCCCTCACCCTTACCCTCTCCCCGTAAGGACGGGGAGAGGGGGACGTCAGCGGTGGAGCTTCGTCCTTCTCCCACGGGTGGCGAGGGCAGCGTCAGCGCTGCGGAAATTCCCCTTCTCCCCGTCCTTACGGGGAGAAGGTGCCGGCAGGCGGATGAGGGGCAGCGCAATCCTGACCAAGGCTAGTTTCTGCGGGCAAACAGCCCGCCAACGGCCAGCATCAGCCAGCCCAGGATCATGCCGGTGCCGCCGACAGGAGCGGCGAAGGGAAACAGGCGCTGGCCGAGATAGTCGCGGGCAATAAGGTCGCCGGAAAACAGCAGGACCGCCACGAGAAGAATGGCTGCGCCAATGTGGAGAATTCTGCTGCTTGCGACCACCAGCGACAGCGCGATCAGCGCAGAGGCGTGAAAGAGCAGGAAATTGGCAGCGGTCGCGACATTGGCGCTGCCGCCATGGGTTGCCGCCGCCGACAGCGCGACGCCCGCAGCACCAAACAGCGCGCCTGCCGCAAATAGCACCCTGTCAAACTTCATTCGTTCGCTCCCGTCTTCGCTTGGCGGTAGCATATAGCTTCGGCGCCACGAAATGATCTTGGGGCTAGCTGCGCCGATTGCCGCAGGATGGCCGCTTTCCTGTGGACCTTGAACAGGCGCGGCTGATTGGCCGTTTGGCGTTCTGCCCCGCAGTCACTATGTTCGCGCACCGTTCAACAGGCACCAGGATTCCATGGCTGGCGACAACAGGAAAATCGCCGCGATCATCGCGGCCGAGATCAATGCGAAGCCCGAGCAGGTCGTGGCCGCTGTCGGACTGCTCGACGAGGGCGCGACCGTTCCCTTCGTCGCGCGCTACCGCAAGGAAGTGACTGGCGGCCTCGACGACACCCAGCTGCGCAATCTGTCCGAGCGCCTCGCTTATCTGCGCGAGCTTGAAGCGCGGCGCGCGGCGATCGTCGAATCCATCACAAGCCAGGGCAAGCTGACCGACGATCTGGCGATCCGCATCGCCACCGTCACCACCAAGGCCGAGCTCGAGGACATCTACCTGCCCTACAAGCCCAAGCGCCGCACCAAGGCGGAAATCGCCAGGGAGCGCGGCCTCGGGCCACTCGCCGAAGCCATCCTCGCTGATCGCAGCCTCGTGCCCGCCGAACTCGCCGTTGCCTATGTCGCTGGCGACGTCGCCGATGTGAAGGCAGCGCTTGAAGGCGCGCGCGACATCGTCGCCGAAGGCATTTCGGAAAACGCCGAGCTTCTGGGCCGCCTGCGCACCCACATGAAGGAGCGCGCGGTGATGCGCGCCCGCGTCGTCGATGGCAAGCAGGAGGCCGGCGCCAAGTTCTCCGACTATTTCGACCATTCCGAGCGCTGGGCGAACGTTCCGAGCCACCGCGCGCTCGCCATGCTGCGCGGCCGCAACGAGGATGTGCTCTCGCTCGACCTCGAGATCGATGCCGACGACACCTCGCCGGTCAAGCCGGTGGAGCGGATGATCGCCGCCGCCTATGCGATTGGCGCAACACTTCCCGGCGACCAGTGGCTGATGACTGTCGCCGGATGGACCTGGCGGGTGAAACTGTCGCTGTCGCTTTCGCTCGACCTGATGCGCGACCTGCGCGAGGCCGCCGAAGAAGAGGCGATCCGCGTCTTTTCGCGCAACCTCAAGGATCTGCTGTTGGCCGCTCCAGCCGGCTCGCGCGCCACCATGGGGCTCGATCCGGGCATTCGCACCGGCGTCAAGGTCGCGATCATCGACGCCACCGGCAAGGTGCTCGACACCACGACCGTCTATCCGTTCCCGCCGAAGAACGATGTGCGCGGCACCCAGGCCGAGCTTGCCCGGCTGATCATCCGCCACAAGGTCGAGCTGATCGCCATCGGCAACGGCACCGGCAGCCGCGAGACCGAGCGCCTTGTCGCCGACATGCTGACGGAAATGCCGGGAACCAAGCCGACCAAGGTCATCGTCAGCGAGGCCGGCGCGTCGGTCTATTCGGCCTCCGCCACGGCTGCCGCCGAATTCCCCAACCTCGACGTGTCGCTGCGCGGTGCCGTCTCCATTGCGCGCCGCCTGCAGGACCCGCTCGCCGAGCTGGTCAAGATCGAGCCCAAGTCGATCGGCGTCGGCCAGTACCAGCACGACGTCGATCAGTACCGGCTCGGCCGTTCGCTGGAAGCGGTGGTCGAAGACGCGGTGAACGCCGTCGGCGTCGATCTCAATACGGCGTCTGCGCCGCTTCTGGCGCGCGTGTCAGGCCTCGGGCCGTCTCTTGCAGAGTCGATCGTCGCCTATCGCGATGCCTCGGGCGCGTTTGCCACGCGCCGCGACCTGCTCGCCGTGCCGCGCCTTGGCCAGCGCGCCTTCGAGCAATGCGCCGGCTTCCTGCGCATCCGCGACGGCAAGGAACCGCTCGATGCGTCGTCTGTCCACCCCGAAGCCTATGGCGTGGCCAAGAAGATCGTGGCGTCCTGCGGCCGCGATTTGCGCCAGCTGATGGGCGATAGTGCTGCGTTGAAGGCGATCGACCCCCGCGCGTTTGTCGACGAGCGTTTCGGTCTGCCGACGGTGCGCGACATCATCGCCGAGCTGGAAAAACCGGGCCGCGATCCGCGTCCGGGCTTCAAGACGGCGACCTTTGCCGACGGCGTCGACGATATCAAGGATCTGAAACCGGGCATGCTGCTCGAAGGTACCGTCACCAACGTTGCCGCCTTCGGCGCCTTCGTCGACATCGGCGTGCACCAGGACGGGCTCGTCCATGTCTCGCAGCTGGCCGACAAGTTCGTGAAGGACCCGCATGAGGTGGTGAAAGCCGGCGACGTGGTGAAAGTCCGCGTCGTTGAGGTCGACATTCCGCGCAAGCGCATTGGGCTCACCATGCGCAAGGACGGCGGCGAGCCGGCACCACGGTCGGCAGCACCCGCCAGGGCCCGCGACATGAAGTACTCCAACTCTTCGCCCAAGCCGCAGCCAAACAAGGCGGACCAGCAAGGCGCCTTCGGTGCGGCACTGCTGGAGGCGATGAAACGCAAATGAGGGCAGGGGCGCGCAAGCGCCCCTTCGCTTGTCTACCCTTGCCCGCAACGGCATTCCTGCTAAGAAAGCCGCGGAAAACGCGGCCCCAGGGCCGCATGCGAAAGGTGCCGTGATCCCATGTCCAAGTGGAAAGACGTCAAGAAGGTCGTGCTCGCCTATTCCGGCGGCCTCGACACATCGATCATCCTGAAGTGGCTGCAGACCGAGCTCAATGCGGAGGTTGTCACCTTCACCGCCGACCTCGGCCAGGGCGAAGAACTCGAGCCGGCGCGCAAGAAGGCCGAGATGCTCGGCATCAAGGAGATCTTCATCGAAGACGTGCGCGAGGAATTCGTCCGCGACTTCGTCTTCCCGATGTTCCGCGCCAATGCCGTCTATGAGGGCGTCTACCTGCTCGGCACCTCGATTGCCCGCCCGCTCATCTCAAAACACCTCGTCGAGATCGCCAGGCAGACCGGCGCCGACGCCATCGCCCATGGCGCCACCGGCAAGGGCAATGACCAGGTTCGCTTCGAGCTGTCGGCCTATGCGCTGAACCCCGACATCAAGATCATCGCGCCGTGGCGCGACTGGACGTTCAAGTCGCGCACCGACTTGCTCGACTTCGCCGAAAAGCACCAGATCCCGGTCGCCAAGGACAAGAAGGGCGAAGCTCCCTTCTCCGTCGACGCCAACCTCCTGCACTCGTCCTCCGAGGGCAAGGTGCTCGAAGATCCGGCCGTCGAAGCGCCCGAATACGTGCACATGCGCACGATTTCGCCTGAGGCAGCGCCCGACAAGGCGACCATCATCAAGGTCGGCTTCGAAAAGGGTGACGCCGTCTCGATCAACGGCGAGCGCCTGTCGCCGGCAAGCCTGCTCGCCAAGCTCAACGACTATGGCCGCGACAACGGCATCGGCCGCCTCGACCTGGTCGAAAACCGCTTCGTCGGCATGAAGTCGCGTGGCGTCTACGAGACCCCTGGCGGCACGATCCTGCTTCAGGCGCACCGGGCCATCGAGTCGATCACGCTCGACCGTGGTGCCGCGCACCTCAAGGACGAGCTGATGCCGCGCTACGCCGAGCTGATCTATTACGGCTTCTGGTTCTCGCCGGAGCGCGAGATGCTGCAGGCGGCGATCGACAGGAGCCAGGAGCATGTCGAAGGCGAAGTGACGCTCAAGCTCTACAAGGGCAACGTCATGGTCATCGGCCGCGAGAGCGCGAAGTCGCTCTACTCCGACAAGCTTGTCACCTTCGAAGACGACCAGGGCGCCTACGACCAGAAGGACGCCGCCGGCTTCATCAAGCTCAACGCGCTGCGCCTGCGCACGCTCGCCGCGCGCAACCGCTGATGACAGCCTTTCTTCTCCCCGTTCTACGGGGAGAAGATGGCGGCAGGCAGATGAGGGGCAGCGCATGCCTCTCAGAAGTCGGCCCTGCCCCTCATCCGGCCCTTCGGGCCACCTTCTCCCCGTGAACGGGGAGGAGGAAGAGGCTACGCCTCTCCTTCATACATATCCCCGAGATAAGCCCGCTTGGCCGCGTCATCGCGTGTTGAATAGAGATAGCGGCTGAACGCCTGGCGCTCGTGGTTGACCGCTGCCAGTTCCCAGACGCAGAAGGTCGCGTGGTGCGGCCCGGGCAGCGCAAACTGCGAGAAATCGGGCGCATCAGTCGTCTTGGCGTAAACCGTTTCCCACATCTCGTTGGCGTTGCGCCACGAACTCACCAGCAGGAAGTGAAAATCACCGCCGCAGCGGTGCAGGATCACAAAACCCAGCTCGCCCTTGACGTTGAGCCGCCCCGTCACCGTCTTGGCCGCGAGGAAACGTTGCGCCAAGGCGCAGGTCTCGCGTGCGACCGGCGTTGCTTCTTCGGCGATATCGTACCATTTCAGCAGGCCGCCGCCCGCTGGAACCGGCGATCTCGGCGTGACCGTCTTGGGATAGTGGCTGTAGCCCTCCACCGTGCCGAAAGCCGAGAGATCGGCCGGCAATTCGCTGAATGCGTTCATCGTTCGTTCCTCGGCAGATGCGAAAAAACCCGGCGTCGCCGCCGGGTTCGTTCAATATGCGCCGATGAGTTCGACTTCGCCAGGGCGCCAGGAGAGCATCCTGACAAGGTGGTCAGTTGCCGTCGATCTCGGCGCCGATGATGGCGATGGCCTGCTGGTAGACGCTGGCCGCGTTCCAGCCCTGCAGGGCCGCGAAATTGGGCTGGCCAGGCTGGTAGCCGGCGCCGGCTTGCCAGCCATGGCCGCGCAGGAAGTTGGCGGTCGATGCCAAAGCGTCGGCCTTGGAGCGGACCATGTCGATCTTGCCATTGCCGTCGCCGTCGGCGCCGTATTTCAGCACGTTGACCGGCAGAAACTGGGTCTGGCCGATCTCGCCATGGGCAGCGCCGATGGCGTTGGGTGCGAGCGTGCCGCTCTGGACGAGCTTGAGCGCGGCATAGAGTTGATCTGTGAAATATTCCGTACGACGGCAGTCATAGGCGAGCGTCGCCACGGCCGAGAGCGTGTGCTGGTTGCCCAAGAAGGCGCCGAAGCCTGTTTCCATGCCCCAGATCGCGATCAGCGGGCCGGCCGGCACGCCGTAGCGGGCCTCGATGCTCTGGAACAAGGCTGCATTCTGCTTCTTGAAGGTCTTGCCCTTGGAAGCAATCGTCTTGCCGCCGCGCTTGGCCATGAACTGGTCGAGCGAGAGCTTGAAGCTCTTCTGGTTGCGGTCGGCGTAAATGGTCTTGGTGGCGTAAGTCGTGCTGGCCAGCGCGTTGAGCGCATTGGCCTTGATGCCGTTGGCCGCCGCCTCTTGCGCAAACGAAGCTTTCCATGCCTCGAAGCCGCCCGCGTTGTTGCCGCACTGCGCCGCATATGCGCCGCCAGCCGTAACCGCCAGCATGGCGGTGGCCGCAGCAAAAATCTTCACCTTGGCAAGTATTGCCATGCTGTTCTCCTGATGCCTGAATCAATGCCCTTGGGAGGGATGTTGCCAGCCGCACGCTCTCTCGTCATCGTTAAGAAGGCGTTTACGTCCCCGTGTATTGCAAGGGCTGGTGGCAAAAAACTCGCATAGGATCAAGCAGCGAATGTGGCGAGAGCGGGAAAAACCTCGCGAGATGTCGATGTTTTGATCGTCTGCGCTGGTTTTGCGCATTTCGGCGGCAAAAACGCCACACGCGGCAGGGTTGAGCTCAAGGCGCTCGTCCGAATGGGCCGCTGCACCTGGACCATCCCTGCAAATCGCGAGCATAACGGCGCGACAGAGTCCTCCGCGACCGGGGACTTCGATCAAAACCGCTTCGACGGTTTCTTTCCGCCAGCCTTTGCCGACCGCTTCATCAATTGTTCGAAATCCGCCGCTGGCAGCGCCTTGGAATAGAGGTAGCCCTGGCCCCTTCGGCAGCCCATGGCATAAAGCGCCGCTTCTTGTGCCCGCGTCTCGACGCCCTCGGCGACGACGGCAAGCCCCATATCCTTGGCCATGCCAAGTACCGCCCGCACGATCGCGGCGTCCTGCCGGTTGCGGAGCATGTCGCGGACGAAGCTGCGGTCGACTTTGAGGACGGTGAGCGGAAAGCGCTTGATGGTGCTGAGCGCGGCATGTCCGGTGCCGAAATCGTCGAAGGCGAGACCGACGCCCGCCTTGGCGAGCTTGCGGAACGGCGCCAAAGTGCGCTCCTCATAGTCGAGCGCGATGGTTTCGATGACCTCAAGCTCGAGCGCCTTGGCTGGCAATTTGTGGCGTGCCAGCGTCGTCAGAACCGTCTCCGCCAGATTGCCTGCCTTGACCTGCACCGCAAACAGATTGACGGCCATGCTGATCGGGGGGAGGCCGTGGGCGCGCCATTCGGCCAATTGGCGGCAGGCCTCGTCGAGGATCCAGCCACCTACGGTCAACGCGCCCGTATGCGTTTCGAGCACGGCCAGGAAATCGGCCGGTTCGAGCAGTCCCCGCGAGGGGTGGCGCCAGCGCAGCAGCGCTTCGGCGCCCAGCACGCGGCCTGTCTCCAGGCAAACCTGCGGCTGGTAGTGCAGCACGAATTCCCTGGCGCCGATGGCGTGCAAAAGCTCGTCTTTCAAGGCACGGCGCGCGGCAACGGCGTTGCGCATGCCCGGCTCGAACATGCGATAGCTGCCGCCGCGCTGTCGTGCCCGGTAAAGCGCCAGGTCAGCGCTTGCCAGCAGCTCCTCGGCATCGCCGCCGTCGCCGGGGGCCACCGCACCGCCGATGCTGACACCGAGCTTGAGCAGGTGGTCGCCGATCTCGAACGGCTTTTCGAAGGACTGGAGCAGGCTGTTTGCCGCTTCCGCGACAATGGCGGGATTGTCGATACCGCGCAAAAGCACCGCGAATTCGTCGCTGCCGAACCGGGCCACCACGGCGGTGGCGTCGAGCGCGGCCGGCAGCCGCACGGCCAATGCCTGTAGCAGCGTGTCGCCGGTGGCGTGGCCGAGCGTGTCGTTGACCTTTTTGAACCCGTCGAGGTCGAGCAGCAATATCCCGGTCGCTTCGCCCGCCGCCAGTGCGTCTTCGAGCTGCATGTCGAACTGGAAGCGGTTCGGCATGCCGGTCAGCGTATCCTGATGCGCCAGGCGATGCAGCCGCATGTCGCGCTGCCGCCGCTCCGAGATGTCGCGGATGATGCCGCCCATGGCGATGCCATTCGGCCCGCTCCAGATCGAAAACGAAAGCTCTATGGGGAATTCGCTGCCGTCGCGCCGAAGTGCCGCCACTTCCACCGTCTTGCCGTTCAGCTTCGACGGTCCGCCCGTGCCAACGCGGGCAATGCCGGCATTGTGGGCGCCGCGCAGCCTTGGCGGAATGATCAGATCGAGCGTGTGGCCGATCATCTCGGTCCGGTCATAGCCGAATATGCGTTCGGCCGACTTGTTGACGTAGGTGATCCTGCCACTGGCGTCGATGACGACCAGCCCGAATTCGATGTTCTCTGCGAAGCCGGCAAGCAGCGTGTCGTCGCCGAATAAGCGACCGCCCCCTTCGGAAACGACATGCGAGCCGCCCGCATGGTCACACATGGTGGTAAAATACCCTATAATAATACATACAGCCCCCCGGCAGTCCGGCACCCTAATCGGCAAGTCTTAACAGGGCCTGAGTGTTGTGCTGGGTATATATAGCTGAAGCGTCGCAGGAATACGCCTGCGCTTGACTCTCAAGCCGTTTTCCTGTCTACAGCCCACAAATTCCGCGACGAGTTCCACTCCGAGCGGCCGACCGGGACACCCTAGTGGTACATATGATCCCGGAGGCCAACACCCGGCAGCGCAGTGCGCCCCCGGGTGCTTTTTGGTTTGGTTCATGCGCGCTGAGGCATTACCTCTCGGTTCGACACCGGTTGGCTGAGAGAAGGGAAGTCGAATGTTTGAATCGCTGCAAGAGCGGCTTGGTACGATCCTCAACGGCCTGACCGGCCGTGGCGCACTGTCGGAGGCCGACGTCTCGGCAGCCCTGCGCGAGGTTCGTCGTGCCTTGCTTGAGGCCGACGTCGCGCTCGAAGTGGTCCGCTCCTTCACCGACCGCGTCCGTGAAAAGGCCGTTGGCGCTGCTGTTCTGAAGTCGATCAAGCCCGGACAGATGGTCGTCAAGATCGTCCATGACGAGCTGATCGAGATGCTCGGCGCCGAGGGCGTCGCCATCGACCTCAACGCGCCGGCCCCGGTCGTCATCATGATGGTCGGCCTGCAGGGCTCGGGCAAGACCACGACGTCGGCCAAGATCGCCAAGCGCCTCACCGAGCGCCAGGGCAAGAAGGTCCTGATGGCCTCGCTCGACACGCGCCGTCCGGCCGCGCAAGAGCAGCTGCGCCAGCTCGGCGAGCAGACCAAGGTCGCAACCCTTCCCGTCATCGCTGGCCAGTCGCCGGTCGACATCGCCAAGCGCGCCGTCCAGGCAGCCAAGCTCGGCGGACATGACGTCGTCATCCTCGATACCGCTGGTCGTACCCATATCGACGAGCCGCTGATGGTCGAGATGGCCGACATCCGCAAGGTGTCGGAACCGCATGAGATCCTGCTCGTCGCCGACTCCTTGACCGGTCAGGACGCCGTCAACCTCGCCAAGAATTTCGACGACCGCGTCGGCATCACCGGCCTGGTGCTGACCCGCATGGACGGCGACGGCCGCGGCGGTGCTGCCCTTTCGATGCGCGCCGTCACCGGCAAGCCGATCAAGCTGATCGGTACCGGCGAAAAGATGGATGCGCTGGAGGAATTCCACCCCAAGCGTATCGCCGACCGTATCCTCGGCATGGGCGACATCGTTTCGCTGGTCGAGAAGGCTGCCGAAAACATCGACGCGGAAAAAGCCGCGGCGATGGCCAAGAAGATGCAGTCGGGAAAGTTCGATCTGAACGATCTCGCCGACCAGCTTGGCCAGATGCAGAAGATGGGCGGCATGGGCGGCATCATGGGAATGATGCCGGGCATGGGCAAGATGAAGGACCAGATGGCCGCGTCCGGGCTGGACGACAAGATGTTCGGGCGCCAGATCGCCATCATCTCGTCGATGACCAAGGCCGAGCGCGCCAATCCCGACGTCCTGAAGCACTCGCGCAAGAAGCGCATCGCCGCAGGTTCCGGCACCGACGCTGCCGAAATCAACAAGCTGCTCAAGATGCACCGCCAGATGGCCGACATGATGAAAGCCATGGGCGGCAAGGGCAAGGGCGGTGGCCTGATGCGCGGCATGATGGGCGGCCTCGCCTCCAAGATGGGCCTTGGCGGCATGGGTGGTATGGGCGGCATGCCCGACCTGTCCAAGATGGACCCCAAGCAGCTCGAAGCTTTGCAGAAGCAGGCCGAAGCGGCCGGTCTCGGCGGAGGCCTCAAGGGCCTGCCGGGCGGCGGACTCCCTGGCATGGGCGGCGGCGGTTTGCCTGGCCTGCCTGGCGGCATGAAGCTTCCGGGTCTTGGCGGCGGCCTGCCCGGCCTTGGCAAGAAGAAGTGAGGAGCGCGCGATGACCGACACCAATCCTCAGGCGCAGCTCCAGGAACTGCGCGCTTCGATCGACAATATCGATGCCGCCCTGATCCACATGCTGGCCGAGCGCTTCCGCTGCACCAAGGCAGTCGGCGTGCTCAAGGCGACCCATGGTCTGCCGCCGGCCGATCCGGCGCGCGAACAGTCCCAGATCGCACGTCTCAGGCGTTTGGCCGACGACGCGCATCTCGATCCCGATTTCGCGGAGAAGTTCTTGAACTTCATCATCCGCGAGGTGATCAGGCACCACGAAATGCTGGCCGCTGAACGAAATGGCGGCTCAGACAGGACCACCTCCGCCTGAGGCGGAACACGCAGAACATACCAAACCCAAGACAGAACTATTCAGGAGTAAGACAATGTCCCTTAAGATCCGCCTGGCCCGCGCCGGCTCCAAGAAGCGCCCCTACTACCACATCGTCATCGCTGACGCCCGCAGCCCGCGCGACGGCCGCTTCATCGAGGCGATCGGCGCCTGGAACCCGCTGCTGCCCAAGGATGGCGAGCGCATGAAGGTTGACGCCGACCGCGCCAAGTACTGGCTGTCGAACGGCGCGCTGCCGACCGACCGCGTTGCCCGCTTCCTCGACGAGGCTGGCATCGTCAAGCGCGAAGCCCGCTCGAACCTGACCAAGGGCGAGCCGGGCAAGAAGGCCCAGGAGCGCGCTGCCGCACTGAAGAAGGCACAGGAAGACGCTGCTGCCGCTATCGCTGCAGCGACTGCCGCTCCGGCCGAAGCTTCGGCAGAGTAATTTTTCGCCTGTCTGGCGAAAGGAAACGGCGGGCCGAAAGGTCCGCCGTTTTGCGTTTCAGGCCGGTGTTTTCGATGGCGCTCTGCGCCTTGCTTGACCTTTGGAAATGCGGGCCTCACCATTTGCAAATGGAGGAGCCGCGCATGTCCGACAAGATTTCCGCACTCAATGCCGATGGCGTATCCGAGCCCTTTGCCGCTGCTACGGCGCCGCTCGAAGCCTTTTCGCAGGGCGAGCGTTTCGGCAGCAGTTTCAGGCATCTCTCCAATTTTGGCGGCGGCGACCATGTCGGCGTAGCACTCGAAGAGCTTGCACCGGGCAAGGAGTCCAATCCGTCGCACTATCACATGCTCGAGGAGGAGCACGCCTATATCCTCGAAGGCGCACTGACGCTCAGGCTCGGCGCACGGGCCTATGTCATGAAGGCTGGCGACTATGTCTGCTTCCCGGCGGGCCAGAAGGTTGGGCACTCGCTGTTCAACCACACCGATGCCGCGTGCCGCTATCTCATCATCGGCGAGCGCAATCCCAACGATGTCATCGTCTATCCCGAGTCGGGCAGGGTCAGCGTAAGGCTGACCGGCGAGGGTTACCGGAAAGCGGCGACCATGGACTATTGGGAAGGCATCGATTTGACGGCCTCAAGCGCTCGTCAGGAATAGAAAAAATTCTCCGCCGCCAGCATCGGCGGTGGCGTCTCGCCGAGAGCTTCGAACACCGAGATTTCGCAGACGCGGCACAGGCCGTCGAGCGCGAGGTCGTTGGCCTCCATGCCGAAGGGGTCTTCCAGTTCTTCGGAGAGTGCGTCGAGGCCAAAGAAGGTGTAGGCGATCAGTGCTGTGAAAAGCGGCGTCGCCCAGCCGGCGGAAGCCGCCAGCCCGAATGGCAATAGCAGGCAGAACACATAAGCCGTGCGCTGCAAAAGCAGCGTGTAGGCAAAGGGCAGGGGCGTGCCCATGATGCGCTCGCAACCGGCCTGAAGTGCTGCAATCGCCGACAGCCGCTCGTCGAGGATGCGGTAATCCATCGCCTCCAGGGCCTTTGCCTGCTTGAGCGCGCCGATCTTGCCACCCATGCGCCGCATCACGGCGTCAGGCCTGTTGGTCGCGGCAAAAATCTCGTCCACAGCGTTGCCGACAAAGGGGCGTGCAGCCTCCCGCGTATCGATGCGGCGCAGCTCGCCGCGCAGGAAGTGGCAGAATGCCAACGAATCCATCAGCAGCGGCCGCAGTTGGTCACGTTCGGAAATCATCGCGGTCGCGGCGCGGGAGAGGTTCCTGATCTCGAAAACGAGCTGGCCCCACAGCTTGCGCGCCTCCCACCAGCGGTCATAGGCGGCGTTGTTGCGGAAGCCGAGATAGATCGACAGCGCCACGCCGAGCAGCGCGAAGGGTGCCATGCCGGCATTGCCGAGATCGAGATTGAGCGCCTTGATCACCGCCACCACCAGCGCGCCATAAAGCGCAAAGCCTAAGATCTGCGGCAGGATGCGGGGTACCACCGATCCACGCATGACAAAGAACAGCTTCAACAGGCCGGTGCGCGGACGAACGATCATATGGCCTGTACCTCTTGCCTCGATGGTGAGGCGGCATTGTGCTTCGGGGAGGGTGCTGGAGTCACGGCTCAATCGCGACATGGTGGCGATTTCGTCGAATTGTTTCAGCCGCTTGCCGGTCTTGTGCGGTTTTGCAACGAAACCCCATCCGTGAGGAGGAGGGACGTTTTACCCGCATGGGTAGGCGGTCTACGGAGTGCCGGCGCGCGCGTAGCGGATATCCGGCAGCCCCTCTTCATTGCTGGACCCATCGCCGAATTCTTCCGATATGAAGCCGTGACGCTCGTAGAAACGTCGTGCACCGGCATTGGCCTCAAAGCAGAAAAGTTTCACGTGAGTCATTCGGGCGGTCACGTGGCGCAGCAACTGGCTGCCGATGCCGCGTCCCGTCCAGGCCGGATCGAGATAAAGCTGCTCGAGCCAGTCGCCCTTGACCGCGGCAAAGCCGACAATCTTGTCTTCGATCGTTGCGACGGTGACCTGCTGCTCGGTGAGCAGGCAGCCCGCAACGAAGCGCAGGTCTTCATCAGGTGTGTGCAGCTGGGGCATCCAGTCGAAGGCGGCAAGCGCCGCCCTCAGGATGCGGGCGATGTCGTGTGCGTCTTGAGCCTTGGCCGGACGCAGCACGACATCGGGCATTGTCGTCAGGCCGCCTTCTTCTTCGGCGTGATCAGGCCACGCTCGACCAGAAGCTCGGCGATCTGGACGGCGTTGAGGGCAGCGCCCTTGCGCAGGTTGTCCGAGACGATCCACATCGACAGGCCGTTGTCGACGGTCTGGTCCTCCCGGATGCGCGAGATGTAGGTCGCGTCTTCGCCTGCCGAGTCGAGCGGGGTGGCGTAACCGCCGTCCTCATGCTTGTCGATGACAAGGCAGCCTGGCGCATCGCGCAGGATGTCGCGCGCCTCTTCGGCGGTGATCGGGTTTTCGAACTCGATGTTGACGGCTTCGGAGTGGCCGATGAACACCGGCACGCGCACGCAGGTCGCGGTCAGCTTGATCTTGGGGTCGAGCATCTTCTTGGTCTCGGCGACCATCTTCCACTCTTCCTTGGTGGAGCCGTCTTCCATGAAGACGTCGATGTGCGGAATGACGTTGAAGGCGATGCGCTTGGTGAACTTCTTGTTCTCGACCGAATCGGCCACGAACACGGCGCGTGTCTGGGTGAACAGCTCGTCCATGCCTTCCTTGCCGGCGCCCGAAACGGACTGGTAGGTGGCAACCACGACGCGCTTGATCTTGGCCACGTCGTGCAGCGGCTTCAGCGCCACGACCAGCTGGGCGGTCGAGCAGTTCGGGTTGGCGATGATGTTCTTCTTGGAGAAGCCGGAAATCGCATCCGGGTTCACTTCCGGCACGATCAGCGGCACGTCCTGGTCATAGCGGAAAGCGGACGAGTTATCGATGACGACGCAGCCCTGCTTGCCGATCTTGGGCGACCATTCCTTGGAGACATTGCCACCCGCCGACATGATGCAGATGTCGACGTCGGAAAAATCATACTGGTCAAGCACCTTGGTCTTCAGGGTCTTGTCGCCGAACGACACTTCGGAACCGAGCGAGCGGCGCGAGGCCAGCGGCACGATCTCATCGATCGGAAAGCCGCGTTCCTCGAGGATGTTGAGCATTTCCCTGCCGACATTGCCCGTGGCGCCGACGACTGCAACCTTGAAACCCATATCGAAAATCTCCTGTCCCTCTCCGCTCGCTTTTGGAGAAAACCCGCTGGCCGTTGCGGGCTTCATCCCCCGGGCCGGACCCGGGAGAGGGTGAGCAGGCCAAGGGAAATCACACCGTTTTGGTGGTGGTGGTTTTGGCCATGGTTTTGGTCGAAAGCAGGGACGCGGCTCCGCGCCCGGCACGATGGTTGGCATCGTGGCCGGGGAAGTCGAATGCGAAAAGCGCCATCAAGAGGCCGCGCATCGGAGGGATCCCTGTTCGCCGCCGCTTTTATCCGGTTTGTATGGAGAGTCAATCGCGCACGCCGCCTGAAGCTGCGCCGTCGATGTCAAATTAGAGTTGCCTTGCATGTTCGGCGGGATACTCTCGATGCATTGAGCCGACGGGACGAAGCCGATGGGCAAGCCAGCCGAAGCGAAGGTGCCGGTAGCTGCAGTCATCAACGGTCGCCATGGCAGCCTCCGCCCGCTGGACGCGTCGGATGCTTCGACGCTTTATCGCCGTTCGCATGACGAAAACGTCGCAACCACCTGGGCCGAGATGAAGGTCGGGCCGTTTGCCGACGAAGCTGCTTTTTCCAAGCACATCGACGATCTCGTGTCCGACCCGAAGCGGGCGTTTTTCGCGGTTGTCGATCTGGATGGCGCCATACTGGGCTGGCTGTGCCTGATGGAGGCCCGGGTGGCGCATCAAGTTGTCGAGCTTGGCTACGTGCTCTTCACCAGCGCGATCCAGCGCACGACGCTTGCGACGGAGGCGCTCTATCTCGTCATTCGCCACGTGTTCGAGGAGCTTGGCTATCGTCGCCTCGAATGGACGTGCACTGCTCAAAACAGCCGTTCGCGCGTCGCCGCCGATCGGCTCGGTTTCACCTATGAGGGGATGCTGCGCGAAGGATTGCTGCTCAAGGGCATGCCGAGAGACATCTGCATGTATTCGATGCTGTCGTTTGAGTGGCCATCCCGCCGCGCAACGATGGAGCAGTGGCTCGACCCCGCCAATTTCCGCGATGGCAGGCAGCTGCGCTCGATGATTGAAATCAGGGCCGATCTGTAGCTTCCATCAGCCGCGCTTGGCCGCGACGGCTCACTTCTGCCTGAGCCTGATGCGCGGCAGGCGCAGCCGCGACCCTTCGCTCGACTGGGGCTGGGCCAGGAGCGTGGTCAGCTCGGCCGGCAGGCTGGCCAACGCCTTCTTCGAGCCAACGCCATCTGCAATGCAAAGGATGCTGTCGTAGAACTCGATGCCCATCGCCGATTTCGGCGGTGTCGCCTCATGCATGACGCTGATCACTGTGACGTCGGGACAATTGTCCTTGATTACCTGGTGAAAGGCGATCTTGGCGTCGACATCAAGCGCTGCGGTCGCTTCGTCGAGAAACAGCAAGCCAGGCTGCAAAAGCAGGATGCGGGCCGCCACCAGCTTCTGCTTCTGGCCACCTGAAAGCAGTTGATCCCAGCTCTTGCCCTGGCGTGTTTCGTCGCCGAGATGTTCGATGAAGTCGCCAAGGCCGGCCTTGTGCAAGGCAACGGCCACTCCCGCCTCCGAGTGGGCGTCCGGCTTGTCTGGCAGGCAGACAAGCTGCTTCAGCGAAACCTGCGGCAGCTTGATATCCTGGGTGGCATAGAACGACCTGATACCTTCGGGAAAGACGATGGCGCCACGGCCATACGGCCACAGCCCGTTGATCGCCTTGACCAGCGAGGTCTTGCCGCAGCCGGACTGGCCAGACACGAAGGTCCATTCGCCGCGCCTGAAGCGCAGATTGGCGATCGTCAGGAACGGACTTGCCTCGCGGCCCTGATGCATCAGCTCGAGATTGCGGATCGTCAGTCCAAACAGGGCATTCTGGTTGCCATAGCTGAACTCGGACTGGCCGGTGGCTGCGTAGAATGCCGGCGGTCTCTGGACGTTTTCGATCGCTTTTGCGAGATCGCTGACGCGCTCGCTATTGGCCCTGAGCGTGGCGATTGCCGGCATGACCTGGATGAACCACGAGCACTGGCTGATCAGCGAGTTCACCAGTTCGGCGCCGGTTATGTAGCCCTTGAGGTTGATCTGGCCGTGCATGTAGGGAACAAGGCCCGGCCCATAGGCGACGATGCGGGCAGCGACAAAGCCGTAGATCGATTCAAACGACATGTAGCCGGCGTTGACTGTGTTGAGCCGTCCCCAGGTCTGGTCGATGTCGCGATAGAGCCGGTCGTGCATCGCCTGCTGCACGCCTTCGCCGCGCGATGCGGCGACGTGGAAACTGCGCCTGAGCAGGATCGTCAGCTCGCCACGGTAGCTGCCTTCGGCCTGCTGCATCCTGACGCTGAGGCGCTCCATCACGCCGCCGAGCTTCATGGCGATATAGGTGTTCAGCGGCACATAGGCAGCGACAGCCGCCAGTGCGAGGACGAAGCTGCCATAGTTGCCGAGGATTTCCAGGCCGCGCACCGAGGTCGAGGTCTCCAGGAGCTTCTGGCCGACAAAGTAGAGCGACGTGGCAACGCTCATGATGCCCATGGCAAGCCCGATTGCGCCACCGGTCATGCCCTTGATGGAATCCTGGACGCGCTGGTCGATATTGTCGGGTGCCATGCCCGAGCCGTTGCCCGAACCGTTGGTCGCGTCCGCATTGTGCTGAACGTGGAAATGAGTGTGATTGGCGTCGAGCAGTGCCGCGTTGAAGCGGCTATCGAGCCAGCCACGCCATTTGCGGTGCAAGGTGGTGGAAAACAGGTGCCGGATGCCGGTGAAGCCCGCATCCTTGATGACCACCAGAAGAACCAATGTACCCGCGCTGGTCAGCAGGGACGCCAGTGGCGCCGCATTGGCCGGGTCGTGAAAGAAGGCGATGGAATTGACCAAATCGCCTGATGCTTCGGCCATCCAAACGCTGGCCTTGCTGGAAAGTGCGGTGAGGAGGGCGATCACCAGCGTCAGCCCCCAGGCTTCCTTCCAGCGATCCGAGACCCAGTAGGCCCGCATCAGGCCCCAGAAGCTACGCATCGCCGAAACCGGCGTCAGGGGAGGCGGCCTTGCGGCGCGGCGACGCCATCTGTTTAGCGATCGATATCGAGGTCTAGCGACCCGAATCACAGTGTTCCCTACCCAGTGCCCTTTTCTTTAGCGAAGGGTAACATGAGTTGAGCATTCTCAAATCGAATTGTCCCCCAAGCGGCCTCGATTGGATTCACCTCGTCGTGATCAGTGGCCGAAAGGCAACGACATCAGCGTTTCGGATACGCCTCTTGGGGGATAGGGCGAAGGGCCGCGCAAGCTTGCAGCCGGCACCAAAACTTTGCACAGAGTGCGTCTGACGGCTGACGAGGGGAAAATGCGCGGCGAAGTGCTTTATTACGACGAAACCCAGGGATTCGGCTTCCTTTTAGGCGCTGATGGCAATCGCTATGCGTTTGGACGCGAAGACCTGCGTCGCGTCATGCCGATCGACAAGGGTGCTGAGGTCGAATTTCAGCCGAGCGGTGGCAAGGCACGCGACGTCTTTACGATCCGCAGCCAGGTCATGGCGCCGGCTACGGCGCAGCCCCCACAGCAGTTTGGCCGAATGGCAGTTAGCACTGCCGTCGAAAAGACGAGCCTGTGGTCGTATTTCTGGTGTGGGATGACTGCCAACTACGCCAATTTCCGTGGCCGGGCGCGGCGCAAGGAGTATTGGGGCTTCTACCTGTTCTGGGCCATTTCACTGGTGCTGTTCATGGGGGCCGGCTTTGGCATCGACGGCGCGCTCGGCAATCTCGCAGCGGGCCAGGAGCAGCCGGTGGCAGCAGCTGCCTTATCGGTCCTGCTGGTGCTGGCAGGCATAGTGCCGTGCATTGCCGTCACCGTGCGCCGCATTCATGATCTCGGCCTGTCGGGCTGGTTTTATCTGCTGATCCTGCTGCCCTATGTCGGCGGGCTGATCATCTTGGTGTTCTCGCTGCTGCCGTCACAGAAGCACGAAAACAAGTGGGGGCCGGTTCCGGCGGGGGTGAAGGTTCCCCCGCCTTACGCTTCGGCCGCCTAGATCAGGCGAAGAACTTCGCGATGATGGCGTCACCCATCTGAGTGGTGCCGACCTCGGTCTTGCCCTCGGACATGATGTCCTTGGTGCGCAGGCCTTCGTCGAGCACGGCAGCGATCGCTGCTTCGAGACGGTCGGCCTCGGCCACCATGTTGAAGGAATACCGCAGGCACATCGCAAAGGACGCGATCATGGCGATCGGGTTGGCGATGCCTTGGCCAGCGATATCCGGTGCCGAGCCATGCACCGGCTCGTAGAGCGCCTTGCGCTTGCCGGTGAGCGCATCTGGCGCACCGAGCGAAGCCGAAGGCAGCATGCCGAGCGAGCCGGTCAGCATGGCAGCGACGTCCGAGAGCATGTCGCCGAACAGATTGTCGGTGACGATGACGTCGAACTGCTTGGGCCAGCGCACCAGCTGCATGCCGCCGGCGTCGGCCAGCATGTGGTCGAGCTTGACGTCGGCATATTTGGCCTTGTGGGTCGCGGTCACCACCTCGTTCCACAACACGCCCGACTTCATGACGTTGCGCTTTTCCATCGACGTCACGCGGTTTTGGCGCGTGCGCGCCAATTCGAAGGCGACGCCTGAAATGCGCTCGATCTCGAAGGTGTCATAGACCTGCGTGTCGATGCCGCGCTTTTGGCCGTTGCCAAGGTCGATGATCTGCTTGGGCTCGCCGAAATAGACGCCGCCGGTCAGCTCGCGCACGATCAGGATGTCGAGGCCCTCGACAACTTCCTGCTTGAGCGAGGACGAAGCGGCAAGCGCGGGATAGCATATTGCCGGACGCAGGTTGGCAAACAGCTCCATGTCCTTGCGCAGGCGCAAAAGGCCAGCTTCTGGGCGAACCTCGTAAGGCACGGCATCCCATTTCGGGCCGCCGACGGCGCCGAACAGCACCGCGTCCGCCGCCATCGCCTTGGCCATGTCGGCATCGGAGATCGCCTGGCCGTGCGCATCATAGGCCGAGCCGCCGACGAGGCCTTCCTCGGTGACAAAGCCGGTGCCTAGCTTCTCGTTCATTGCGGTGATCAGCTTGCGGACTTCAGCCATGGCCTCAGGGCCGATGCCGTCGCCAGGCAGGAGAAGAAGATTGCGCGTCGCCATGGAAAGCCTTTCCGAAAGATGCGTGAACCGCGGTCTTGCTAGCCTTGGCGGGCCGCGCGTGCAAGCGGGAAAGGCGTGGGTTGCTTGAATCTCAAGCCTACGATGTGTATGTTTTAGGTAATCTATACACATAGGTGCAACATGCGCACGAATATCGACATCGACGATCGTCTCATGGCGGAGGCCATGAAGGTGACTGGTGAGTCTACCAAAAAAGCTACGGTCGAAGCTGCATTGCGCAAGGTGATCGCAATTTCAGAACAGATGGCTGCGCTCGAAGCCATGCGTGGCTTGGGGTGGGAAGGGGACCTTGACGCGATGCGCGACGACTGGACACCTGCGGTCGACTGGGCTCTCAACGACAAGCAATGATCGTCGTCGACACGTCGGTCTGGATATCTGCCTTACGCGATGCCGAGCGCCCGGGGGTAGCTCAGCTCCGCCATGAGACCGCGCGGGGCAATGTTCTGCTCGGCGACGTCGTCCTGTTGGAGATTCTGCGCGGTGCGCGTGACGACCGCCATGCCGCGCTCCTCGAAACCCATCTGCGTAAATATCCCATCGTCACCATGATGGATGACCGTTTGGCGACGGCCGCCGCCGCCAATTATCGGCGAATGCGCGGCCATGGCTTCACGATCGGGGCGCTCGCCGACATGATCATTGCCACTTTCTGCATCGAGCACGGTCACCAGCTCCTCCAGGACGACCGCGACTTTCTGCCGATGGTGGAGCACCTTGGCCTTCAGCTCGCCTGAAATCAGCCGCGCTTCAGCGCCGTCACCTCGATCTCGATCTTCATCTCTGGCTTGTTGAGCTGGCACACGATCATCGTCGCTGCCGGCCGGATGTCGCCGAAGGTCTCGCCGAGGATCGGGAACACCACATCCACATAGGCCTGGTCGGTGATGTAATAATGCGCGCGCACGACGTCCGCCATTTCAAAGCCGCCGTCGGCCAGTGCCTTGGCGATGGTGGCGAGACAGTTGCGCGTCTGCGCCTCGACGCTCTCCGGCATGGTCATGGTCGCATAGTCGTAGCCGGTGGTGCCGGACACGAAACACCACTCGCCCTGCACGACCGCGCGCGAATAGCCGGCGGTCTTTTCGAAGGGCGATCCGGTGGAGATCAGCTTGCGCATATGGTCTTTCCCTTATTGCGGCGGGGTCAGCGCCTTGGTCATGGCGTCCTTGACCTCGGCTGGCCATTCGGCGAGCGCGGGCCAGGTTTTAGGCTCGGGTGTGTCGGTCTGCTGGGCGAAATAGAGCTTCTTGCCGGCGACATCGACGCCGATGAAGGCGTCGGCGCTGCCGCAGGCATGCGGCACGCAACCGCTGGCAAACAGGATGCCGGATGCGGTCTTTTCGGGCTCGCCAGCCACCGACAGGCCAAGCGCCACCTGCTCAAGGTCGTCGCCGAGCAGCGCTTGGGCGGCGGTGTAGAGTTCGGCATTGGCAAAGAAATCGGATGGATAGGTGATCTTGTCAGCAACAATATCGGCCCAGCCGGTGCCTGGCTGCGGCACGAAGCTCAACTGGCCTGCCACCTTCAACCCGTCCTGCGGCGACCAGATGCGCACGGGCTCACTGGCGCCCGGCCTGAGGTAAGGCACGAAAAACAGCGTATCGCCGGTCGCGGCTGCCGGCGGCGTGCCGCATTCGCCGTCGCCGACGACGGTCGACTGGATGCCTGCATCGGTTTTCCAGGCGAGCACGGTCTCAGGGCCGCAGGCGTTGCCGCCATCGCCGACGTCGAAGATGGCCACCTTGGTGCCGTTGAGGTCGACCGTGCGCTCGTAATAGGCAACATAGTTGCGCGCCAGCTCCTTGCCTTCATATGCGAGGATCTTGTCGAGCTCGGGCGTCTCGGTGATGGTGAAATTGCCACCTTCGAAGGGGATCTTCTGCGGCTCGCTTTCCTGGGCCAGAGCCGCCGACGAGGCGGTCAACGCCAGCGCGAATGCTGCAAGGAGGGCGGAAGATTTCATTGTCTGCTCCTGGAAATCGACGTGCGATGTCACGAAGCAGCTCGATCTTGGCGCTCCGAATCCCGAGGCGCGACAATGGCATGGCACATCAGGCCTGTCAGCCGCAGCCTGTTGCTCCAGCAAAAAGCCCCGCCGCGATTTCCATCGGGACGGGGCTCTCGAAATTTTAGCTCAGATGTCGAGGCTCAGGCCCAGGGGCGGCTCTCGGCGACCTTCTTTTCATAGGTGTCGATCGACTTCGCCTTTTCCATGGTCAGGCCGATGTCGTCGAGACCGTTGAGCAGGCAGTGGCGACGGAAGTCGTCCAGGTCGAAGGTGACCACGCCGCCGTCGGGACCGCGGATTTCCTTGGCTTCGAGATCGACCGACACAGTGGCATTGGCGCCGCGCGAGGCGTCGTCCATCAACTTATCCAGGTCTTCCTGGCTGACTGTGATCGGCAGGATGCCGTTCTTGAAGCAATTGTTATAGAAAATGTCGGCGAAGGACGTCGAAATCACGCAGCGGATGCCGAAGTCGAGCAGCGCCCACGGTGCATGCTCACGCGACGAGCCGCAGCCGAAATTGTCGCCGGCAACGAGGATCTGTGCCTTGCGGTAGGCTGGCTTGTTGAGCACGAAGTCGGGGTTTTCCGAACCGTCCTCATTGTAGCGCATTTCGGCGAAAAGCCCGACACCAAGGCCAGTGCGCTTGATCGTCTTGAGATAATCCTTGGGGATGATCATGTCGGTGTCGACATTGACGATCGGCAGCGGCGCGGCGACGCCGGTGAGCTTGGTGAATTTTTCCATGGCTTTGTGCCCGTCTGGCTGTTGCGGGGATTTGGCTTGCCTCGCTTTACACAAGCTTGGCCGGGAATAAAAGCGTTTAGACGCCACGGCAGCCCGCAAGTCCAGGCTGCCGGCTATGGCTGCATGGCTCGAAGGGCGTCCAACCTATAACAGGTGGCGTAGGCCCTCGAACAATCTTGCTACGCCCGCTTCGGTGGTGATGATGCCTGGGGACAGGCGCAGGATGCGACCACGGCAATCGGTGTAGATGCCGCGCTCGCGCAGGCCATCGACGATCCTTGCCGTATCAGCCTCGACAGGCAGCCGTACCATGATGCTGCCGCCACGATGGCGTTCGTCGCGTGGGCTGGCGAGCACGAGGCCCATCTCGTCGACTTGCGCGATGATCGCTACACCCAGCGCGCGGTTGTGCGCCAGCAATGCCTGCTTGTCATGCGCCGCATGCCATTCCAGTGCCGGCAGCGAGCCGACGCAAGCCAGCACCGAAGGCGTGCCGTGGTCGAAGCGGCGGGCATCGGCGGCATAAGCAAAAGCATTGAGATCCCAGGAGAAGATGTTTTCCTGGCTGAACCAGCCGCGCAATTCCGGCCGGCACTGCTTGAGAAGCGCTTCAGCGACATGGATGATGCCGGCGCCCGGCGTGCCACACAGCCATTTCAGCGTCGTCGACACAGTGAAGTCGACCGCCGGAGCGTCGACCTTGAAAGGGATCAGGCCCACCCCTTGGGTGATGTCGACACCGATGAGGCTTCCCATCTTGCGGCCATGGGCGACCAGCCTGTCGAGGTCGCAGCGGTGAGAGGCTGTCGAGGTGACCTGGGTCAGCAGCGCCAGGCCCACGTCTTCGCCCCATTGCTCGATCACATCGTCGTCGTGGACCCAGGCTTCGCCATCGCGCACAGGCACCGTGTCGAGCGTGAAGCCGAAACGCGGCGCCAGTCCCGCAAGCAGGAAGTGCAGGCTTGGAAAACAGTCGGCCGCCACCAGCACGCGGCGTCCGGCAAGATGGTGGCTCGGCAGCGCGCCGATCAGGCTGTAAAGTGCAGTGGTGACGTTTTCGGCCGAGGTCAGCGTTCCCTTTGGCGCGCCTATCAATGCGCTCCAGAGGTCGATGAAACGCTGGCGCTTTCCCAATGCGCGCATCCACTGGCCGTCATCGAAGGCGCCCCAGCTCGCAGCGAAGTCGGACAGGGCTGCCGCCATGGCCTCGGCCTTGCCGGGATACATGCCGATCGAGTGATAAAGGAAATAGGCCGAACCGTCTGGGGTGGTCATCGTTCAGAATTCCGATTGTCGGGGGTCAACGCGCCGTCATCTGGCGCTTGCCGCGTTCTTCGAGGTAGCTGACCAGTCGAACCAGCGGCAGGAGGAAGACGAGATACATGGCGGCGGCGCCGATCAGCGGCGTCGGGTTGGCCATCAGCGCCTGGGCGTCCGTCGCCTGCTTCAACAGGTCGGGCATGGCGACGACCGAGGCGAGTGCGGTGTCCTTGAAGATCGAGACGCAGTTGCTGGTCAGTGGCGGGATGATGACCCGCAGAGCCTGCGGCAAGACAACCGTGCGCATCGTCGTCCAGAAGCCGAGGCCGAGCGCCGAGGCCGCCTCGAACTGGCCCTTCGGCACGTTTTCGATGCCGGCACGGCAGACCTCGGCGGTGAAGGCCGAGAGCACCAGCGACAGCGCCAGCGTTGCTGCGGTGAATGACGAGAAGCGGATGCCGACGAAGGGCAGGGCGTAGTAGATCAGGATCAGCAGTACCAGGATCGGCATTGCCCTGAGGAAATCGACATAGGCAATCGCAAAGAGACGCACCGGCCTCGGCCCGTAGAGCCGCATCAGGCAGACGGCGAGCCCAGCCGCGCCGCCGAAGACGATGCTGGCGATGCCCAAAAGGATGGTGTTGCCCACGCCGCGCATGAGCATGGGAAACGACCGGACGAGAATGTCCCAGTTGAAGAAGGTGGTGATCAGGTCCATGGCGAGGTCCGTGCGCAAGATGCTGCGGCCTTGAGCGGCCGCAGCATCGTTTCAACGGTTGACGGTAGAGCCTTCAGGCTCACTCGGCTTTCGGCAGCGGCATCTCGGTGGTCGTGCTGGTGCCAGCGTCCGGCTCTACGCCGAACCACTTCTTGTGGATCGCAGCCAGCGTCCCGTCGGCCTTCATCTTGGAGACGGCATCGTTGGCCTCAACGATGGCGGGATGGTCCTTGCGCGCCATCATGGCGAAGCGTTCGCCGGTGGGAATGCGAACCAGCACCTTGAAGCCCGGCGTCTTGGTCATGGCATACTGGAAGCCGGCGAGTTCGCCAGCGCCGCCATCGACGCGCTGGGCCTGGATGTCGAGCAGCAAGTCCTGCTGGGCGTTGTAGCTGCGCACCTCGGCAAGGCCGAGCTTCTCGGTGTTTTCCTTGGCCCAGGCTTCGCCCGTCGTGCCGGCGACCACGCCGATGACCTTGCCCTTGAGGCCGTCGAGACCCGTGATGTCGGACGCGTCGCGCCCGATGACCGTGCCGTCGCCGTCATAATAGGGCTGGGTGAAGGACTGGTTCTGCAGGCGTTCGTTGTTGACCGAGATCGACGACACCGCGAAATCGATACGCCCGGAGCTGGACGCTGCAAACAGTGCCTGGAAGCCCATGTCCTGGAATTCGACCGGTCGGCCAAGGCGCTTGGCAACCTCGGTCGCGACATCGATCTCGAAACCTTCAAAGGTGCCGCTTTCGTTCTTGAATTCCCATGGCGGGTTCGCCGGATAGGCTCCGACGACGAGTGCCTCCTGGCTCATGGCCGGGGCCGACAGCGCGAACGCAAAGACCATGGCCATGCCGGCAGCTAGTTTAGAGAATGCCATTTTGTTCCTCCCTTTGATCGATTGACGACGGTAACCGTGGCAGTCGTCAGCAGCGTTTTACTGCGCTGAATCTGCTTCAAGCGTATAAATATGCATTGGCATACTGTGGTGGATGAAAAAATACGTCCCAGGCCCGGTTGCGGCGAGCTTGCACTCCCATGCCTGGCCCCGATGTCTCCTCCATTCCCCCTCAGTTCGATATTTGCATATGCATTTAATTTCGTCCAGATGCGGATCGCATCGTCTCGCAGCATGGGCCGCCAAAACGGAAACGGCCGCGGATCGGGTTACGATCCACGGCCGCTTGATGCGGAGAAAATGGCTGATATCAGGCGCGGTTGAGCGCCATCACGCCGGTTTCGGTGCCGGTCAGGCGGCGCGAGCGGCCGTCGGCTCCGACCACCATCTGGATGCGCCGGCGTTCCGACGAAAACAGTTTTGAGGTCGACACGTCCACTGGCGGGTTGAAGGCGACGGTGACGCGCCAGAGATCCGGCTTGATCGTCTCTTCGAGACCGATGACGCGACCCTTGGCGGGATTGCCGTTAAAGGTGCCCGACACCGTCTCGCCGACGGTAAACGGTGCGGTG
Organism: Aminobacter sp. 01T433; assembly: GCF_056398585.1. Classification (NCBI taxonomy): domain Bacteria; kingdom Pseudomonadati; phylum Pseudomonadota; class Alphaproteobacteria; order Hyphomicrobiales; family Phyllobacteriaceae; genus Aminobacter; species Aminobacter sp. 01T433. Next base: position 15,358 of record NZ_JBFTPR010000010.1, on the reverse strand, counting down.
TCGGTGGGCTCGTCGGTCTTGGTGCCGTTGGGACGTGCGGCCAGCGTGTTCCAGTCGCGCGCGCCTTCCTGGCGGGCGACGAGTTCGAGCGCCTTGGCGTGGCTGACGGCGATGCCCTCGCTGGCCAGCGCATCGCGCAGCCTGCGGGCGTTGTTCTTGTAGTCGTTTGTGTGACCGTTGGTCATGGGTTCGCTCCTTCGCGATGCGCGAACGGCGGTTGAAGGTCGGGAGCCCGCATTGCCGCTTCGGCCGTCGCATCGACAGGGAAACGAACTTTTTGAAGGGAAGCTTCACCAGGCCTTGCGGCTGCGGGCGGCAGGGGCTTCCCGCCCTTGACCGCCCTCAGATAGGAAGAAGCAGGCGCGCCGTCAATAAGGGGCGCCTGGGGCCGGACTTCAGGCCGCCTTGTCCCATGCCGGTGCCAGCCCGCCCGGGCTGACGATGCGTCCGCCTGGGGTGGCAAGCGAAAAGATCGCCTTCATCTCGTCGTCGGAAAGTTCGAAGTCGAAGACGTCAAAGTTTTCCGGCAGGCGCGACAGTGTTGCTGTCTTGGTCAGTGCCACCACGCCGTCCTGCTGGACCAGCCAGCGCAGCACCACCTGTGCGGCCGTCTTGCCATGGCTTGCGCCGATCTGTTTGAGCACAGGGTCGGAAATCACCTTGCCGTCGGCCATGGCGTAATAGGCGGTCACCGACATGCCGGCCTTGCGCGCCGCTTCAAGCACCGGCGTCTGGTCGAGATAAGGATGGTACTCGACCTGGTTGGTGACCAAAGGTGCGGCGCTCAGCTTCGCCGCCTCGGCCATCAGCGCCGTGTTGAAATTGCTGACGCCGATGTGGCGGACCTTGCCAGCGCTCCTGACCTCGTTGAGCGCGCCGATCTGCTCGGCCAGCGGCACGGCATCGTTCGGCCAATGCAGCAGCAACAGGTCGACATGATCGCTCCGAAGCTTCCTCAGGCTCTCGTCGACCGACTTCACGAAGGCATTGTGCTGATATTTGTCGACCCAGACCTTGGTGGTCAGGAAGATGTCCGAACGGGCGACGCCCGAAGCTGCGATAGCCTCGCCGACCTCGGCCTCGTTGCCATAGATCTGGGCGGTGTCGATGTGGCGGAAACCCTGTTTGATCGCTTCGGGCACCACATGCAGAACTTCCGCGCCGGGCATGCGAAAGGTGCCGAAGCCCAAAGCCGGAATTGTCGCGCCACTGGCGGTAACGAATTTCATGATGTTTTCCTTGGTGGGGATTTGTTGGTGGGGGGCTCGGGCGGATGGCTCCGCCATTAGGTAGGTCTCAGGTGCCGCCGATCAATCATCTTAAGCCGGCTGGCACAGCGGTTCGGCGCGTCGGTCGAGTGCGCCGCTCCACATGGTCAGGACAAATGCGCCAGCCACCAGTACAGCACCGACCCAGGGCGTGGCGCCAAGGCCGAGCGGCGAGGCGACGACCAGGCCGCCGATCCAGGCGCCGAGGGCTATGCCGAGATTGAAGGCGGCGATGTTGAGTGCCGACGCCACATCGACCGCGCCCGGCCGATGCTCCTTGGCCAATTGCACGACATAAAGCTGCAGGCCAGGCACGTTGGCGAAGGACAGGAAGCCGAGGGCGGCAAGCGTCACCAGCGTCCACAAGGGCGAAATCGCCGTGAAGCTGAACAGGACGAGCACCGCGGCCTGCAGCGCAAACAGCACGGTCAGCGCCTTGACCGGGTTGCGGTCGGCGATGCGGCCGCCGGCGATGTTGCCGACAGCGATGGCGAGGCCATAAAGCACCAGGATCAGGCTGACGCTGGAGGCTTCGAAACCGGTAACCTGCTCCAGGATCGAGGCGAGGTAGGTGAAGGCAACGAAGGTGCCACCATAGCCAAGTGCCGTCATCGCAAAGACCAGAAGCAACCGGCCGGAGCCGAGCACGCGAACCTGATCGAGCAGGCTCGACGGTGCCGCCTTTTTCAGCGTCGAGGGCAAAAGTGCGGCGATGCCGGCAAAGGCGATAACGCCGAGCAGCGAAACGCCCCAGAAGGTGGCGCGCCAGCCGAATGTCTGGCCGATGAAGGTGCCGAGCGGCACACCGGTGACGATCGCCACCGTCAGGCCCATGAACATCATGGCGATCGCCGAGGCGCGGCGGTTTTCCGGCACGAGGTCGGCAGCGATCGTGGCGCCCACCGAAAAGAACACACCATGCGCGAAGGCCGACAGCACGCGGGCGACCAGCAGCATCTCATAGCTGGGGCTCAGCGCCGCTGCGGCATTGCCTGTGATGAACAACGCCATCAGGCCGAGCAGCAGCGGCTTGCGCTCGATGCGGCCGGTCAGTGCGGTCAGGACCGGGGCACCGAAGGTGACGCCGAGCGCGTAGACGCTGACGATCAGGCCGGCGAGCGGCAAGGTGATTTGCAGGTCCTGGGCTACAGTCGGCAACAGCCCGACGATGACGAATTCGGTTGTTCCTATGGCATAGGCCGCGATGGTGAGCGCGAAAATGGCAAGAGGCATGGCAGCACCGTTCCCGCCCGTGGGCAGCGGGCGTCGTTGGGCGAAATTCGATCGCCGGGTTGATCCTTGTCGGGCAATATGGTGCAGGCGGACTTGCGCAATAATCCGCTATGATGGATCAATGCTTGTGAATTGAATTCACAAGAGGCGAGCCATGGACAACAGGGCCGGTGAAATGGAGGCCTTTGTCCGGGCCGTTTCGCTCAAGAGTTTCTCCGCCGCCGGTCGCCAGCTCAACCTGTCGCCGTCGGCGGTCAGCAAGTTGATCACCCGCATCGAAGACCGCCTCGGCACCCGGCTTGTGGTGCGCTCAACCCGCAGCTTGCAGCTGACGCCGGAGGGCGAAATCTATCTCGAACGCGCGAGACGCATCCTTGGCGAGATCGAGGAGGCCGAGCGTGTTGTCGCTGGCGGCGCCAATGCGGTGCCGCGCGGACCGCTCAGGGTCAGCGCCTCGGTTGCCTTCGGCGCCAGCCATGTCGTGCCGCATATGGCGGAGTTCTTGGCACTCTACCCCGAGGTCGAGCTCGACCTGTCGCTGACCGACAGCGTCATCGATCTCTATGAAGAGCGCGCCGACGTCGCCATCCGCTCCGGAAAGCTGCGCGATTCCGCGCTCAAGGCGCGCAAGATCCTGGAGATCCGCCGCGTCGTGGTCGCTTCGCCTGCCTATCTCGAAAGGCACGGCGTGCCGCAGAAGCCGGCCGATCTTGCGGGTCACAACTGCCTGCGCTTCAATTTTCTGCGCAGCCGCGACGAGTGGATTTTTCGCGACCCGGCGACCGGCGAAAACTTCGCCCAGCGCGTCAGTGGCAACCTGCTTGCCAATAACGGCCCGAGCCTGCGGCGGCTGTGCCTCGACGGCGTGGGCCTGATTCGCACCGGACGTTTCCAGGTCCAGGCCGACATCGATGCCGGAACGCTGGTGCCGGTGCTCGAAGCCTATAATCCCGAAGACATCGAGATGATCCATGCGGTGTTTGCCGGCCACGGCCACCTCGCCGCGCGCATCCGCGCCTTCATCGATTTCCTCGCCGAAAAGACGCGCGGCGCCTGACGTCATTGCATCGGCTGGCACATGCACTATCTTCGCAGGGTGCAATTGTCCGCGCGAAAGGCTAAAGGCTGTTGATGCGCTCGATGGCAAGATTGAAGGTGGTTTTACTCGCGGCAGGCTTGATGCTTGCAGCCGCGCCGTCTGCATTTGCGCTTGATCTGGCGGTTCAGCCCGTCCCCAATGTGCTGACGATACAGCCCATGCCCAATCTGAGGCTGAACGAACTGCAAGTACTGCAGAGCCGTCAGGATCGCCTGAACTATCAATACCAGCAACGGCAATATCGCGAGCAGGACCGCCAGCAGGTCGTGCCGCTGCGGCCCGACGTGCCCGTCATGAGGCCAGGCTGCCAGATCCAGCCTTTCGGCAACATCTTCGGCACCGTCTGCCGCTAAGCTTTCACCTTGGGCTTGTCGGCGGGTGAGCTATTTCGCCGCCACCTGCTCCGCCAGGATGCCATCCAGCCTGTCGTAACCGGCCTCCACACCCTTGGCCATGCCGATGGCGATGGCGCCGTCCCTGGCTTCGCGCGAGCTATAGAGCATGGTGTTGACCGAGATCGTCCGGCCATTCTTTTCGGTCAGCACCAGCGTCGAGCGCGCCTCGCCATCGGTCCAGTCCATGTCGAACAGTTCGACGCTGACGATCTTTTCGGGCCGCAAGATCTCGCTGTAGGTGCCGGTCATGCCCATGTCGCCGCGGTCGTCCTGATGACGCCAGACAAAGCGGTATTTGCCGCCGACCTTCAGGTCGATCTCGCAGACGGCGAAGGACCAGCCGTCCGGTCCGGTCATCCAGCGCTTCAAGAGTGCGGGTATGGTCCAGCAGTCGAAGACCAGATCGCGCGGCGCGTCGAAGACGCGCGTCATGGCGATCTCGCGATCGCTCGGGGTCGTCACTTCCAGCCGGTGCGTCATCGTCCTCTCCCTTGGCTATCGTCTCAGGCCTTGCCCTGGTTCGCCTGCAGGTCGGCAAGCAGCGCGTCGAGGCGCTTGTAGTTGCCTTCCCAGACTTTTCGGTATTCATCGAGCCAGCCGGTTGCTTCGGCCAGGGCCTCGCCTTCGATGCGGCATGGTCTGCGCTGCGCGTCGCGCCCGCGCGAGATCAAACCGGCACGCTCCAGCACCTTGAGATGTTTGGAAATCGCCGGCTGGCTCATGGCGAACGGTTCGGCCAGGTCCATCACCGAGACTTCGCCCGACATCAGCCTGGCAAGGATCGCGCGCCGGGTCGGATCGGCAAGTGCCGTGAAGGTGGCATCGAGACGTTCGGACGGCGTCATTTTATAACCCTCTTATTCTATAACTCAAAGGTTATGAACAATGCCGATGTCCGTCAAGCCGCCGTGACGGTGTTGCTGACAAATGGACGCCCCCGCGCGCTGGACAAATGTTTCCAGTACGCCCGCGCCCATAGGCATCCAGCCGCTCTGCGTGCTCAGGCCGCCTTGCGTGCTCAGGCCGCTTTGCGTGCCTTTTTCGGATGCACATTCTGGTTCATGCGGAAGACATTGTCGGGATCGTATTTCCGCTTCACCTCCAGCAGCCTGGCATAATTGCCGCCATAGGCAGCCTCGACCCGGTCGGCCTCGTCGCCGGGCATGAAGTTGATATAGGCGGTGCCCACCGCCTGCGGCTTGCTCGCCTCGTAGATGTCGCGGGCCCAGCCCATGCAGGCCTTGTCCATCGACGCCTCGCGCCAGCGCGCATGCACGTTCATGACAAAATGCGAATTGCGCTGCGGGAAAGCCGTGGCATCCGCCGCCACCCGCCCGGCCGCACCGCCGACATGGCCGATGAAGATCTCGCATTCGGGCCCGGGCAAGGCGCGGATCGCCTTGTCGAGTATGTCGATCGTGGCATCAGGCAGATCGATGAAGTCGTGGCTCTTCCAGTAGTTGCGCGCGCCGGGCTGCAGCAGCGGATCAAAGGCCGTCTGCCATCCGGCAAAGGGATTTGGCCCGACCACGTCGACGATCGGCTTGCCGATGCCGCGCAAGGCTTTGGTCGCCTTTTCGCCGGCTTCAAGGTCGCCGCAGTAGCACATGGCCAGCACCAGGACCTCCTTCCAGTGCCATTGTGCCGGCAGGAAGGGCAGGGGCGGCGCCTTGCGCATCACCGTCCAGCAGGTCAGCTCGTCGGGCGCGTCTTCAAGCACTTTCCGGTATTGCTTGAGCACCGATTTGGCGTCGTCGAAGGGATGCACGACCAGTCCCGACAGCACCTGCGGGCCAAGCTTGTGCAACTTGAATTCGAACGCCGTCACCACGCCGAAATTGCCGCCGCCGCCGCGCAGTGCCCAAAACAGATCGGGATGTTCGGACGTGCTGGCCCGCACCAGTTCGCCATCGGCTGTTACTACATCGGCCGAAAGCAGATTGTCGATGGTCAGCCCAAGCTTGCGTGCCGTCCAGCCGAAACCACCGCCGAGCGTCAGCCCCGCAATGCCGGTGGTCGAGTTGATGCCGGTCGGCACCGCAAGACCGAAGGCCTGCGTTTCCCTGTCGACATCGGAAAGCAGCGCTCCCGGCTCGACCCAGGCCCGGCGCGCCACCTTGTCGACACGCACCGATTTCATCATGGAGAGGTCGATCATCAGCCCGCCGTCGCAGACAGCACTGCCGGCGATGTTGTGTCCGCCGCCGCGCACGGCGACCAGAAGCTTGTTTTCACGTGCGAATTTGACTGCGGCTATGACATCGCTGGCGCCAACGCAGCGCACGATAAGGCCAGGCCGGCGGTCGATCATGGCGTTCCACACCGAGCGGGCCTGGTCATAGCCCTCGTCGCCGGCATGGAGCATTTGACCGCGCAGGCTTGCGGCAAATGCCTCAAGCGCCGGTGCGCTGATCGTCGTCATGCCTCCTTCCAATGTCGTGAGGCTCAAGTCGTTCATGATATGTTCCTCTCGTAGGTGTAACGCCTCCTCTTCCTCCGCAGCCGGCAATTGTGCGCCTCGCGAGAAGGATGAACAAGAACAAGCACGGGCCTGTTGCTGAAAGTGATGGGTGCGGTGTCTCGTCGCCGGGGCCGCGCCTGTTGCCTTCGCGCCTTGCCGCGGCACGGTCCAGTCGCCATAGTGCCAAACAACTCAGTTAGTTCCGTGTCTCGACGCGGCATAGCCGGAGACGGAACCAACGATGCGGCCTACTTGCAGCGACATCGACCACCGAGCGCTGCAAGGCAATTGGGCAAAATGAGATTCAGGCCGGGCGTGCGCCGTATTGCATGTTGGACCGCGACAGCTGCCCTTCTCTCAGCCAGCTTGTCCGCTGATCTGGCGCTTGCCGAGGATCGCATGCTGCTGCTCGACCGCGACCGCCTCGTCATCAGGGCGCATCTTCAGGCGGGCCTGAACGCGGTGATCGAGCATAATCTGTTCTGGAACTTCGCTAACACCTTCGCGCCATCGGCAAACTTCAACCCCGACAAGCAATGGCTAGAGGGCTATGTGAAGCCCGGCCTCAGCTTCATCAAGGAGTTCGACAATGCTCCGATGGCCTATGGCAAGATTTCGGCGGTGGCCTCAGGAACGCTCGGCATCGATGCCTACGGCATCGGCGACACCGGCCGTATCACGCTTGAGGAGGGCTATCTCGGATTGCGTTCCGCCGATACTGGTCGCAGCTCGTTCGACGTCTCGATTGGCCCGCGCGAGTTCAAGGCGGGTACCGGAATGCTGATCGCCAATGGTGGCAACAGCGGCTTTGAGCGCGGTGCTCTCAAATTCGGACCACGCAAGGCCTGGAAGATGGCGGCACTGGGCGAGGCTGGCTACGACGATTTCAGCGGAACGGTGTTTTACCTCCAGCCCAACGAATTGCCGGACACCAGCAGCAGCACCAAGCTCATCGGTACGGACCTTCGCTACGACTGGCCCTCCGTCAATTCCTTTGTCGGCTTAACGCTTGGCCATGTTTTGGAGTCGACGTCGCCTTACCCCAAGGCGGCTCCGGACGGGATAGGCGCGCCGACCATCCTGCCCGATGCGAGGCAGGGCCTGAACTTCGTCAATTTTTATGCCATTGGCACGCCGCTCCCAGGCGTTTCCGAGAACTTCTTTGCCGGCGCCGAAGTGGCCTATGAATGGAACAATGACATCGACATGCGGGCCTGGGCCGCCCGCACCCATGTCGGATACACCTTTGCCGATCTGTCGTGGTCGCCGACCATCGCGCTGTCATATCAGACATTTTCTGGCGACGACCCGTCGACCTCGAGGCTCGAGCGTTTCGACCCGCTTTTCTACGAAGGCAGCCCGAGCAACTGGTCGACCGGGTCGAAGTCGTCGATGGTGTTCATCAACTCCAATGTGAGTTCGTATCAGGCCAGCCTGCGTGTCACACCGACCGAGCGGGACACGTTCACGCTGCGCTACGCGCATATCCGCGCCAACGAATTGCTGAGCCCGATCCAGTTCGGGCAAGGCACGCGTGTCGAAACATCAGGTGGTGTGCCCAGCCCGATTGCTGGTGCCACCAACCACCATCTCTCGGATGACATCTTTCTTGAATATAATCGCGTGCTGAATCCGAATACCTTTCTCACCGTCGGGCTCAGCGCATCATTCCCTGGGCAGGGCATAGACTCTATCGTCAATGCCGATGCACCAACCTGGGCGGGAGCGTTTGCCAATGTGGTCGTCAATTTCTGAAGTTCGCGCCGAAGCGCGGTCGGGCAGCTTTGCTAGCGTGCGGGCTTTGGCCATGGCAGCCGCCATCGCGCTATCGCCTTCGATCTCTCACGCGCAGGAGGCAAAAGTGCTGTCAGCCGAAGAGTCCGACCCCGTCAAGCTTGGCTGGATGGTCGGTGCGCCGCCGCCCGCCGACAAGATCATCCGCTTCACCGATCCCGACTATTTCTCTTTCCCCAAAATGCGCTGGACGGTCTGCAACTTTCGCCAGCTGATGCCGACGGTTAATGTCAGCCGTGGCCTTGGCGCGCCGCTGCCTTTCGAGCGCAAGACCGACGAGACCATCGACGCGGTGAAATTCACGCCACTCGGTGGCAGCGCGGAGATGACGTGGCAACAGTCGCTGGCCGCCAATTACACCGACGGCATCGTTGTCCTGCATGACGGCAAGGTCGTCTACGAGCGCTATTTCGGCTGCCTCGACGACGCCGGCCAGCACGGCGCGATGTCGGTCACCAAGTCGCTCACCGGCCTTTTGGGCGAGATGCTGGTGGCCGAGGGCAAGCTCGACGAAAACGCCAAGGTGGCATCAATCGTGCCTGAGCTGGCCAAGAGCGCGTTCGGTGACGCCACCATCAAGCAGGTGCTCGAGATGACCACGGGCCTGCGCTACAGCGAGGACTATGCCGATCCCGATGCCGATGTCTGGATCTATTCGGCCGCGGGCAACCCACTGCCCAAACCGGAAGGCTACATCGGCCCGCGCAGCTACTTCGAATATCTGCAGACGGTGCGCAAGGAAGGCGAGCACGGCACGGCCTTCGGCTACAAGACCATCAACACCGACGCACTCGGCTGGATCATTGCGCGCGTCACCGGACAATCCGTCGCCCAAGTCATGTCGGAGCGGATCTGGAGCAAGATGGGTGCCGAGCAGGACGCCTACTACACCGTCGATTCCACCGGCACACCCTTTGCCGGCGGCGGCTTCAACGCGGGCCTGCGCGACATGGCGCGGCTTGGCCAGGTCCTGCTCGACGACGGCGTCATCAACGGCCAGCGCCTGGTGCCCGAGGCGGCGATCGCCCGTATCCGCGCCGGCGGCGACAAGGCGGCGTTTGAAAAGGCCGGCTATGCGCTGCTCAAGGGCTGGAGCTACCGCGGCATGTGGTGGGTCACCAACAACGACCACGGCGCCTATATGGCGCGTGGCGTGCATGGCCAGTCGCTCTACATCGACCCCAAGGCGCGCGTCGTCATCGCCCGCTTCGCATCGCATCCAACGGCTGGCAATGCCGCCAACGACCCGACCACATTGCCGGCCTACGAGGCGGTGGCGAAGCATTTGATGCAGTGAGACCTACACCACCGCCCGGCGATAAAGATGCCAGGTGGCGTGGCCGAGTATCGGCAGCACCACCAAAAGCCCAAGGAAGAAAGGCAGGCAGGCTGCAAGTACCGTAAGCGTCACCACCAACCCCCAGCCCAGCATGACCACCGGGCTCGCCAGGACCGTGCGCACCGAGGTGATCATGGCGGTGACGAAATCGACCTCGCGGTCGAGCAGCATCGGGATCGAGATCACGGTGAGGGAAAACAGCACCAGGGCAAGGGCGGCACCGACGAGGTGGCCGACGCCCAGAAAGATCCAGCCTTCGTTCGTCGTCGTCACCACATGGACGAAGCGGTCGAGCGTGGCAAACGACATGCGCCCGAGGATCAACGCTATCAAGAGCCTGATCTGGTACATCCAGATCCAGAACACGAACAGCATGACGAAGGCCATCCACGACACCTCGCGCCGCCGCTGCGCCCATACCACCGCGAGCACTTCGCGCAGGCTCGGCGTCTGTCCGGCCTCCAGCCGGCGGCTGACCTCGTAGAGGCCGACGGCGGCAAAGGGCCCGACCAGCGGAAAGCCGATGGCAAAGGGATAGATCAGCCAGGGTTCGTGCAGCACGACGAGCGCTATGGTGATCAGGATGCCGATGACGGCGAAGACAGCGCCGATCATAAGCCCGATCATTGGCCGGCGCGCAAAGTCGGCGGCCCCTTCGGCAAGACTGGCCCGTATGTCGGCCACCGTGAGCGTCCGCACCTCCGGCAGCGCCCCCGGCCTCTTGCCTGGCTGTGCCGCCTTGTTCACATCGACCATCGCTTCCTCCCTCGCGTCGTCGTAGTTTATCAGACCATGCACGGCTCGGTGCAAAGTGTATTGATCAGGATCAAGAGCTTTCGTTGACTCAGGCCGCGCCCAGGCCGAAAACCGCCGCCGCTCCCGCCAGCAGTATCCCCACCAGCCCCTGGAACAAGGTGACGATCACCTTGAGTGCGGCGCGTGGCAGCGACAGCTCCAGATGCTTGGCAAACCAGCGTGTTTCCACTGTCGCATACCAGAGCGTGGCAAGCCCAAACAGCACCAGCCCCGCCAGCATGGTTGCGGGTTTGTCGATGCGCGTCAGCACGCCGCCGATGCTGGTGACCAGCGCGAAGGGGGCTGCGACATAACACTGGCTGTAGAAGGGCCGCTTCAGCGTGTTGCGGTCAATCCGGATGCTGCGATGGCGCAACAGCTTCAGTGCCATCAGCAGCGGAAAGATGCTGAAGGCCACGGCGCGAAACAGCAGCAGGTTGGAATCGCTCGCCAGAAACGATGGCGGCGCCCAAGGCATTTCCTGGCTGACCAATGCCAGTTCGAAGCCATGCGCGATCAGCAAGGTGATCAGCAAGAATAGCGGCGGGCCGAGCGTGTCGGTATATTGCTCGGCGATATCGTCGGCGAGTTCCACGTCGGCATAATGCATCATCGCCTGCGGGTGGCGCAGCGTCCGCCACATGGTGATGGGGTAGAACAGCAGCCACGAAGCCAGCTCGTAGAGCAGCTCCTCGAGCGATTTCAGCAATCGCATGAAATCCATGCCCTATCCCCTCCTTGTACCGTGCAACCATCATGGCGAGGGCAACGCCGTCTGGGAAGAGTGATGCCAGCGCCGATCGGCTGGCGCACCTGCCGGTGGGGAAGACGAAGACCTCATGCAATTGTGTAAAGTGACAACGCACAACTGTGCAGGTACTGGTAGCGTGTACAGCTATGGGGAGCACAATGGTTGCACAGCGAAACTTCGCTTTCCTCGGTGCCGTCCTTGCGCTTTGGTCTATATCGGCGCTCCCCACTGGTGCAAATGCCGCGACCACATCGGTTTCCCTTGAAGACCAGACCTGGACCGAGCTGCGCGATCTGATCAGCGCTGGAACGACAACCATCATCGTCCCGATAGGCGGCACCGAGCAAAATGGCCCGGCTATGGCGCTGGGCAAGCACAATGTGCGGGTGAAGTTTCTGGCCGAAAAGATAGCTGGGCGACTGGGCAATGCGCTGGTTGCGCCCGTTATCTCCTATGTCCCGGAAGGCACCATCGACCCGCCGAGCGGCCATATGAAGTTTCCCGGCACGATCACCATCAGCGACAAGACATTCGAGCAGCTGCTCGAATCCGCTGCCCGCAGCTTCAAGCTGCACGGTTTCAAGACCATCGTGCTGATCGGCGACCATGGCAGCTACCAGGGCAACGAACGTGCGGTGGCCGAGCGTTTGAACAGCGAATGGCGCAAGACCCCGGTGCGTGTCTTCGCGGCGCTTGAATATTACAACATCACCCAAACCACCTATGTCGACCAGCTCTTGTCTGCTGGCGCCAAACAATCTGAAATTGGCACGCATGCCGGGCTTGCCGACACATCGCTGATGCTCGCCATCGATCCATCGATGGTGCGCAAGGATCGCATGACGGCGAGCCCGAAGCTTGACGCGAGCGAGGGCGTGTACGGTGGCGACCCGACACGCTCGACAGCAAAGCTTGGCCAGCTTGGCGTCGACCTGATCGTTGCAGGCACGACCGAGGCGATCCGCGCTTTCGTTGCAAAGCAGCAAAAATGACCAGAGCGCTCAAGCATTTCATGGCCACGCCGCTCATGCTGCTTGTCCTGGCAAGTGCGGCTTCGGCCGGGTCCTGCCCGGAAGATTGCAGCGCGCCCCCGATACCCGGCCGCATCGACATCTATGGCGAAACGACGTCCGGCCATCTGAGCCCTGCGACGTCAGGCGCGCTGGCACGCGTCTATGTCCCCAATCATTCCTCCAACAGCGTGTCGGTGATCGATCCGGTCACGCTCAGGGAAGTCGACAGGTTCAAGGTCGGGCTCGCGCCGCAGCATGTTGTTCCCTCCTGGGACCTCAAGACGCTGTGGGTCACCAACAACGCCAGCAACACGAGCAAGGGCAGCCTGACGCCCATCGATCCGAAGACCGGCAAGCCGGGCAGTGCCGTGCCGGTCAATGATCCCTACAACATGTATTTCATGCCGGACGGCAGTTCGGCGATCATTGTCGATGAATCCCTGAAGCGGCTCGAGCTGCGCGATCCGCAAACCATGGCGCTGAAATCGGTCATTGCGACGCCGACCTGCCACGGCATCAATCATGCCGATTTCGCCGCCGACAATTCCTACGCGATATTCACCTGCGAGTTTGGCAGCGGCGGTCTGGTCAAGGTCGATCTGCAGAACCAGAAGGTCCTGGGCAGCCTCGCTCTGTCGAAACCGGGCATGCCGCAAGACATCCGGCTTTCGGCCGACGGCAAGGTTTTTTACGTCGCCGACATGATGAATGACGGCGTCTTCCTAGTCGACGGAGACAGTTTTGCCGAAATCGGTTTCATCGCCACCGGCGTTGGGGCGCACGGCTTTGCCGTCAGCCGCGACGGCACGAGACTTTACGTTGCAAACCGCGGTTCGCATCAAATGGAGAACTCCCATCCAAGGGGGCAGGGCAGCGTCAGCGTCATCGACTTCGCCAGCCGTTCGGTCGTGGCGCAATGGCCCGTTCCAGGTGGCGGCAGCCCGGACATGGGCAATGTCAGCGCCGATGGCAAGCAATTGTGGCTGTCCGGCCGCTTCGACAGCGAGGTCTACATGTTCGACACCACCACCGGTGCGGTCGTGAAGATCCCCGTGGGCGTCGAACCGCACGGCCTGACGGTCTGGCCGCAGCCAGGCAGGTACTCGCAGGGCCATACCGGCAACATGCGCTGAACAGCACAGGTCTTATGCCAGAGACCGCCGATCGCGCTGACAGGACGTTCACGCAGCCCACCCGGCAGGCTATAGCAGGGCAAAGCCCTCCCGTTGGATCTCGCCCAAGGATTCTCCTGACATGACCGACATCATGACCACCGACACCGTGCTCGACCGCTTCCTGCGCTATGTCGTCATCGACACCCAGTCGGACGCAAGCTCTTCGACCCAGCCCTCGACCGAAAAGCAGAAGAACCTCGGCCGCCTGCTGGTCGAGGAACTGCTGGCGATTGGCCTCTCCGACGCCCATCTCGACGAGCATGGCTATGTCTACGCCACGGTGCCATCCAACACCGACAAGCAGGTGCCGGTCATCTGCTTATGCTCGCACATGGACACCGCGCCCGATTTCACCGGCACCAACGTCAAGCCGCAACTCCTGCGCAACTATGCCGGCGGCGACATCAGGCTGACAGGCGATGCGCAGCAGATCATCCGCGTCACCGAGCACCCCGAGCTGAAGAACCAGATCGGCAACGACATCGTCACCACTGATGGCACCACGCTGCTCGGCGCCGACGACAAGGCCGGCATCGCCGAGATCGTGACGGCGGCACAGTTCCTCATCGCCCATCCCGACATCAAGCATGGTACGATCAAGCTTCTGTTCACCGCCGACGAGGAGATCGGGCGCGGCGTCGACAAGGTCGACTTCCAAAAGCTCGGCGCCAAATTCGCCTACACCATGGACGGCGAGACCGCCGGCCATATCGAAGACGAGACCTTTTCGGCCGACGGCGTCGAGATCGCCATTTCGGGCGTCGCCATCCATCCCGGCTTCGCCAAGGGCCGCATGGAAAACGCCATCAAGATCGCCGGTGCCATCGTCGACCGGCTGCCCAAGGAGCTTTCGCCTGAAACCACCGAGGGCCGCGAAGGTTTTGTCCACCCCACCGCTCTGTCGGGCTCGATGGAAAAGGCCTCGATCAGCCTGATCGTGCGCGACTTCACCGACCAGGGCCTCGCCGACAAGGAAGCGATGCTCGAAGCCATCGTCAAGGACGTCATGAAGGCCTATCCCGGCTCGTCCTATGCCTTCACGGTCAAGGAGCAGTACCGCAACATGAAGGTCGTGCTCGACCGCCACCCCGAGATCGTCGAAAACGCGCTCGAAGCCGTCCGCCGCGCCGGCATGGAGCCTGTGCGCGGCAGCATCCGTGGCGGCACCGACGGCTCGCGCCTGTCCTTCATGGGCCTGCCATGCCCCAACATCTTCGCCGGCGGCCACGCCTTCCACTCCCCCCTCGAATGGGTCAGCCGCCAGGACATGGAAAAGGCGGTGAAGACGATCGTCGAGTTGGCGCGGATTTGGGAGGAGAGGGCGTAGGGGCGGGGGCTAGGCGGAGATGTGGTCGCCCGGTAGCGAGTTATTGAGCGTCTCGATCGGGGCCGGATGCGGACGGGCAGCTTCCGGCTGCAGATTTTTGATTGCGGACGTTAAGGTGGTATTAGCATCGTCGTTATGACCCACGCCGGACCTCGCATGGTGTCCGCCCTCATCAAAAGGTAGGAGCGAGGCCTTAACGATCAGAACTTCGTCATGTTGGCTGCCGGCAAGTTGGGCGATCGCTCGCCGCTCGCCTTGTAGTCCTTCACCACCTTCAACAGCGGCCCGAGCACCCAATAAGCAGCGCCGCGACTGCGCTGCGCGAAATAGGTTGACGTTACGTCACGTAGGTTGCACTGTCGTGCCGCATCATCATCATCTGACGATCAAGACCAGTCGCATGCAAGGGGAATGGAGTCTTTGACTGCCCCGACCCGCATTCGCGCACCGTGGTCGGGCCAACGTTTCACCGGGCCTTTGAGCCGTTTGAAACAGGCCTGAGCCGTACCGGCTTGGGCTGTCCCTGACAGAGGAGGATATGTGATATGAAAGCAGCAGCAGCCTGTGTTGCAGCGGCAACGGCCATGGCCGCCGCGCTTTTAAGCAGCACCTCGATGGTCCAGGCGCAGGAACAAACCAAGCCGAACATTCTGTTCATCATGGGTGATGACATCGGCTGGATGCAGCCGAGCATCTACCATCAGGGCC
>NZ_JBFTPR010000009.1:0-234390 GCF_056398585.1 Aminobacter sp. 01T433 | reverse complement strand
AAGGGCTGGGGAATTGAGCGAACGCAGCATGGACATGATGTTGGGGCGCATGGAGGGTCAGCTTGAAGCGATCCTTGATCGTATGGACCGCGCCGACGAAAGCAGGGCAGGCGTTCACCGTCGGCTCGACGAGTTCACACATCGCCTGATCCGCGTCGAGTCTGATGTGATCGCGGTAAAGCATAGCCAGACAAGCATGCAGGCGGTGACAGACGATGTGGTCAACCTTCGCACCCAAGCCCAAGGCGCGGGCACTGCGGGGCGGGTGCTGCTCAGGGCAGGGGTTGCCATCATTAGCGCGGCGGGATGGCTGCTTGGGCTCTACACTTGGCTGACAGGCCGACCGCCGCCCTGACCATTCGTAGCTTCCCCGATCCGAGCCGGCGGCCCCCGGTATAGAAGGAGCAACCATGATCCATCTGCGACACATCCCGCCTGATACGGTCATCACTGCTCGAACCTATGTCAGGCCGTGGCCCGGCTGACCGCTCCCCATATCCTCAGACAACAATCGACCCGCTGGCTCCGGCCGGCGGGTCTTTTTTTGCGTTTATGGATCATTGGAACGTTAAGCGGATTTCCAGCGTTCTCTTTTCGAAGCGCCGGTGTTTGATGCACACTGACCGCGCTTCTGATAGGGGGCCTGCCGTGACTCCCCGTTCGGCAGGCCTTCCATTTTTCAAGGCACCAGAATTTCCGTCACGGTCGCATGACGAAGCTTGTCCTCGCCTCGTAGGTGCTTGGCCATGACGCGTAAGACCGGCTGCACCGGCAGTGCTCCCTTGTTTCCGGCGCCGATTGGTACCGCGAATTTGGCATCGCCCAGATAGTCCAACGCCTCCCAAAGCTCGCTTCGTTGCTTGCCGCCGATTGCTGGAATGGCTCGGCCCACATAGCGAAGTTCACCGTCGGCCGTGTCTGCAAGCAATAGGGAGGGCGCGCCGCCGCGCTTGTGTTCGTAGCCGATGACGACGTATTCGCGCGTGATGTAAGCCTTTGTCTTCAGCCAATCCTTGGACGGGCCGCCGCGGTAGATGCTCGCCTTGCGCTTCGAGACTATCCCCTCAAGGCCCATCCGTTCGGCTACGTCGAATAGTTCGGCGCCTGGGCCGTTGATTGCCTCGCTGAACTGGATCGGTCTATCCGGGCGATGGACCCCGACCAAGTCTTCTAGCCGGGCCCGTCGATCCTCGCAGCGCTCGCGACGTAAATCGTTCCCATTTAAACCCAGCAGGTCGAAGGCATAGAACACCAGGCTAGCGCTTTCCCATCGGATTGCCGTTGCAAGCTTCTTGAAGTCGGAGCGGCCCGTCTCGTCCTGCACCACCATCTCGCCGTCGAGGATCGCATCGCGCTTGATGAGGTCACGCGCGGCGGCAAGGACAGGCGCGTACTTCTTCGACCAGTCATGGCCATTGCGCGTGTAGGCGACCGCCTGGCCGCCGGTGAGGTGGATTTGCGTCCGGTAGCCGTCGTATTTGATTTCATGCGCCCATGCGTCCCCTTCAGGCGGCTTGTCGACCAAAGTGGGGATGCAAGGCGGCACGAACGGCGTCATCACCCATAGAGGCGCTGAGCAACAATGGCGTCAAGCTTGCTTCGAGACGGTCCGTAGCGCCGTATCAAAGCTGCGGCTTCACCTCGCGAGAGGTCATATTTATACGCGAGCTCTTCGATCTCATAATCCTGTTGGGATACGAGCTTTCTGTCTTCCTTGGTTTTCATCGGATCGTCTGGCATTTGGGCCTCCCAATTTAGAGGCGACTAAAACGCACGACCGGCCAAAATCGATCCATCCTTTCAGCAATTGACAGGGGAGAGCGGCGTTCCTATTCCGTTCTCATGTCCGAAATCGTCATCGACCATATCCAAGCCCTGATTAATCATCCCTACAAGCTGACAGCGTGGTGCAATCGCTGCCGGCATCACAAGGTGCTCGA
Organism: Aminobacter sp. 01T433; assembly: GCF_056398585.1. Lineage (NCBI taxonomy): Bacteria > Pseudomonadati > Pseudomonadota > Alphaproteobacteria > Hyphomicrobiales > Phyllobacteriaceae > Aminobacter > Aminobacter sp. 01T433. The sequence continues at coordinate 232,450 of NZ_JBFTPR010000009.1, read as the reverse complement.
CCTCCAGAAATTGGGCGAGCGGCTGGGCTTCGATCATTCCACCCTACACGACGATCTGACGCCAAAGCTGCGGTGTGAGAAATGCGGCGGGAAGAACATCGGCCTCATCCTTGCGCACGATGGGAAGAAGGACGTCAATCCGTTGGCGAAGAACTCGAATGGTCGATAGATTCGCGAGTCGCGGACCTGCAAAACAAGGCAGAAATCCCCGCCCTAGGTTCATCGAACCCGTCGGGCGCTTCGTAAGCAGAGCGGAATTTGCAATAAAATCAAGAATATGGATGGTGGGCGATGACGGGCTCGAACCGCCGACATCTTCGGTGTAAACGAAGCGCTCTACCAACTGAGCTAATCGCCCCAACCGCGCGGAGCAATAAGCGGTTCGTCTTCGATCTGCAAGTTCAAATGCATGCCGCAAGGGCAGGTAAGTGCGTGCAAAAGCCGGGTTCTGGGCGCTTCGAAAAATAGACGACGAAGATTGTCGATTATCTTTTCGATGTCGCTTGACACCTACCCTCGAACGCCGTAATTCACCGCCAACGACGCGGCGCCCAGCGCCAACGTCCAGAGCGCGGGTGTAGCTCAGTCGGTTAGAGTGCCGGCCTGTCACGCCGGAGGTCGCGGGTTCGAGCCCCGTCACTCGCGCCAGTCTTTCCAAGGGCTTAGCCCTTGCCGACTGAACCTCTAGATTAAGTTGTCCAGAAGCGCCCATGGCGCCGGACGGTGCCTTACCCTTCATTATGCGAACATGTTGGTGCTGCTTTTTCGTGCAGCGCGCGAACGCGAATCGCGCGCGCGGAAAAAGCCTGCCGGTGGCGAATCGAGTCGGTGAATGACGCACGGTTTGGTGCGCCAGTTTCTAATTTGCGCACCGCTCGTGTCTGGTGATTCTGGCTTACAGGTAGATTCGCGCCAGCGCTGTGCGCCTTGGGCACAGAATGCGCATCACAGCTCTTTGAGTCTGTGGATGACGTTTCCCAAATCCATGCTTTGGAAGGGTGGCCTAAAGGTACTGCCCGAGCTTCTTGCCGGCCTTGATGAAGCGCAACGGGTCGACGGCATCACCGTCGCGGCGCACTTCATAGTGCAGATGCGGGCCGGTCGAACGGCCGCTAGTGCCGACTTCGCCGACCTCGTCGCCGACCATTACCTTTTGGTCGGGTGCTACCAGAACCTTGCTCAGATGCGCATAGCGTGTGGTGAAGCCGCCGCCATGGTCGATCTCGACCATGCGGCCATAACCACCGTTCCAGCCGGCCTTGGTGACGATGCCAGCGGCGGTGGCGCGCGCCGGCGAGCCGTAAGGCGCGCGGAAATCCATGCCTGAATGCAGTGCGGGCGAGCCAATCAGCGGATCGGTGCGAACCCCGAACGTGCTCGAGATCGAGCGCCCGGCCGCTGGATTGGCGAGCGGCAGCCGGCGCGCTTCCTTCTTGAGGCGGTCGAGCGTGTCGAGCGCTTCGTCGAGTTCCTTGACCTTGCTTTCGAACGCCATTGGATTGTCGAGTGGCACCAGCGGGCCGCCTACGCCCGATTTGCCGAAATCGGCGGCAACAGGCAGTCCTGCATCTTCGAGCGCGTCGGTGATGGCACCCGCTGTCTGGTAGGCGTTGTCGGCGAGCGTGCCGATGCGCTGGACCTGGTCGTCCTCGATGCTGCGCAGCGATTTGTTGATGGTCACAAACAGCTTGTCTGCGCGGTCAGCGCTGCTTTCGCTGTCGGCCGCGGCTGATCTTGTCGACCAGAACGAAAACGGGCGCGCCGCCGCCGAATCCGCCGAGGCGTAGGCCAGGGCGCCGGTCTGTTTGATCGGCTTGTCCAAAAGTTCCGCACGCTCGTCGGTTGCCTTGGCAGGGGCGGAGGGGGTGGCCGCATTCGAAGCAGCCCGGTCGAGAATCGGCCCGAGCCTGCCGTGGCGCTGGCTAAGCTGTGATTGTCGCGCCAAAAGTTCCGTGACCTTGGTTTCCATCAATTGCTGGTCGAGCAACTGCCGGCTTGTGATGCGATCGACCTGCGCGCGAAGGGCGGAAATGCGGTCTTCATATGCGTGTTGCATGCGTGCCTGGCGCGCCGTTGAGGCGCCGATCAGGTCGTCGCGCAGCACTAGATAAGATGTCGCCAGGAGATAGCCGACAGCGACAGCGGCAAGGGCGGAGCCTGCGGCGGCCGCGACCCAGGGGCGCACGGTGAAATGCCGGATCTCGTTGCCGCGCGCGATGATGACGGTATGGGGTTCTTTGCGCCTGCCGAAAACAGGAGCCTGATTTGCAGCTTTCACCGGACCGAACTCTCATGACGAGACAGCGACGATCCGATTACACATTATTAGGGTTAACAAAGCTTTGCGCCCCAGCCCGGACGTTAGGCCTTCCTCCCAGGGCTGAAAAAAGAAATCCCGCCACGCAAGAACGCAGCGGGATTTTCTCGTCTGTCGAAATGTTGATGAAGTACGTTTGGACCTGTTGCCAGATTGGCGGACGAATTAGCCCGAAAGTATCACATCATGGCGCTGGCGAATCGCTTACGTCAGTGCAGAAAAAACCAAAGCAGGATGATGATGGGGATTGGAATACCAATCATCCAAAGGATGAGGCTGCGGAACATCTTCATTCTCCCGTTGAGATCGTCGCATTAGAAACGTCGGGAGAGGGGGATAGGTTCCGCAATGTGCGATTTTGCTAGAGGGCCTTTACCGCTTCCAGCACCTCTGCGGCATGGCCTGGGACCTTCACCTTGCGCCAGATCCGCGCAATTCTGCCGTCGGCGCCGATCAGGAAGGTCGAACGTTCGACCCCCATATATTTGCGGCCATACATCGATTTTTCGGTCCACACGCCATAGGCCTCGAGCGCTTTTCGCTCTTCGTCGGCTACAAGATCGATGCCAATTTGATGCTTGGCCTTGAATTTGTCGTGTTTCTTGGCGCTGTCGGGCGAAACGCCGATAACCACTGCCCCAGCCTTTTCGAATTGAGGCTTGAGCTGGGTAAAGTCGATCGCCTGGGCAGTACAGCCGGTCGTATCGTCCTTGGGATAGAAATAGAGGACTACCGGTTTGCCGGCAAAGTCGGAAAGCGTCAGAATGCCCCCGCCGTCGCGCGGTAGTTCGAATTGCGGGGCGGGTTGGCCAGTCTCGAGTTCAGACACATCGATGCCCTTGTTGGAAGTTACAGGTGAGCTTGCAAGGATATCAGGTTAGATAATGTCGGACTTGGATTCGTCCACGGCCGAAACGACTACGGGACATCGCGTGGATCAGGAAGTGCCCCGGCACGAGAAAATCCGGTTCAGGCGCAACGAGATCACCGATCTCGGCGCCATGCCGTCGGCTGCGGGCCAGGAAGTGCCACGTCCACGCACGTCGGTGCGTCGGCGCGCAGGCCATTGCGTCCTTGCGGCTGTGGCCGTGATGGGCTCGCTGATCTTGCTGGTCATCATCGCCATCGAGGCCCTGAGCTATACCGGTATCGGCCAGGACAGGTTGCGCACCGAGGCCGAGCACGCCATCGAAGGCCTTGCCGGAGTCGATGTCGATGTTTCCATGGGACAGGCTCGGCTGACGCTCGATGGCCTCCGGCTGATTGCTGTCGAGGTTCCCGACGTCAAGCTCAAGCGCGCCGACGGCACCGCCATGGCTGAAGCCGGAATGATGCGATTCGGCATTCGGCTGCTGCCATTGCTGAGAGGTGACGTGCGCCTCGGCGACGCCAAGATTTCCGACGCCCGCATCGTCGTCGATGCCATGCCCGAAAGTGGCGGTTCGGACTGGAGTGCGGTGCTGCGCAGCCCAGATGGCCTGATCGATCCGCAGAAGCTCCTGAGCGAGACGTTCCACGGTATTCGTCGCGGCTTCGATGCGGTCCAGTACGACGCCATGCGCGAGATCGCGCTGTCCAATGTCGATTTCGTCCTGCCCTCCGGCGGCGAGGTCAAGGTCGTTCGCGTCGTCCAGTCGTCTTTGTCCAAGACGCGATCGGGCAAGCTGCGGATAGGGGCCAACTTCGACGTCGATGGCCGCGATGTCAAGCTTGCGGCCTCGGCCGAACGTGAAGCCGGTGCCGATCGTATCGCATCGCTCGACGCAACCGTGTCGATGACCGATCCGTTCGCCGGCATGACCGACATCCCGGCGGCCAAGGCCAGTCGCATCGGTTCGGCCGCCCTTGTCATCACTGGCAGCGAGGGCACCGGAGCCGGTGGTTCGGAGCTGATTGCCAAGGGATCGATCGGCAAGTCGACGCTCGATCTCAAGGAGCGCGGTCAGCTTGTCGGCGACGTGATGCTCGACCTCAGGCTTGCGGATGGGGAAAACAAGCTCGACGTCCGCCAACTCCTGGTCACCACCGATCGCTCGACCTTCGATTTCAGCGGTGCTGTCGGCCCGCGCCCGGCGACCGGCGTGGCTAGCGACAATCCAGCCTACCGTTTCGAGTTGATGAGCCGCGAGTCGCGCCTGGCACCCAGCGAGTCGCCAGAGCCGGCGCTCAGCTTCCTCGCGCGCGTCGCTGGAACCTATGACGTGGTCACCAAGACGCTGTCCGCCGAACAGATCGGCGTGAAGTCCGGACCGGGCGGAGAGGCGCTTGGCAAGGCGTCGGTGCAGTTCGTCGACGGCAAGGCCCCGGGCATATCAGTGACCTTCAACGTTCACGACATGTCGGTTGCGCATGTGAAGCAGCTATGGCCGTGGTTTTCGGCCCGCAACGCCCGGCTGTGGGTGCTGCAAAACCTTTTTGGCGGGCGCGTCGTCGATGGCAATGTGACGTTCGACGTCAAGCCGGACCGGCTCGGCAACGGCGTGCCGCTCACCTCGCAAGAGGTCTTCGGCAAGTTCGAGATTGATGGTTCACGTTTTGACACGGCGGGCCGCATCCCGCCCATCCGCGACGCCAAGGGTATCGTCGAGTTCCACGGCAACGATGTCGATGTCTCGCTGTCGCAAGGCACCGTTTTCATGCCCAGCGGGCGAACGGTTGCGGCGAGCAACGGCACGCTCAAAGTCGTCAAGGCCAACATCATGCCGGTTGTCGGCGCGCTCGACATCGACGTCGCCGGTAGCGCCGACGCGGTTGCCGAACTCGCCTCCTACGAGCCGATCAACGCCATGCGCCATGTCGGCATCCTGCCCGAGGAGTTGACGGGCGATGTCACCGGCAACGTCAAGGCGGACATTCCCCTGACCAAGGGCATCGACACCGACAAGCTCGATTGGACCGTAGCGCTCGACTATGACGGCCTGGCGGTCGCCAAGCCTTTTGATGGACAGCAACTGTCGGAGGCCAAAGGCACGATCACCGTTACCCCTGAAAAAGCTGTCATCGTGGCCAACGGCAAGCTCAATGGCGTCCCCGCCGAGCTCGATATCGTCGAGCCGTTGCACGACGAAGGCATCGACAAGCAGCGCAATGTCCAACTCGTGCTCGACGACAAGACGCGCAATGCAATGCTTCCCGGCCTGTCCGACTTGTTGTCGGGCACCATCAAGGTCGACGTCGAACAACTGGACGAAGGCAAGCGCAACATCGTTGCCGACCTGACCGCGGCCCGGCTCGATCTTCCGTGGGTAGGCTGGAGCAAGGGCCCCGGCATTCCGGCCACGGTCTCGTTCGTGATGAACCGCGACGGTTCGCGCTCGACCTTGTCCGATTTCAACCTGAGCGGAAAGACTTTCAGCATCAAGGGCGACATTTCGCTCGCCGATACGAACCTAGCGTCAGCCAATTTCACCGACGTGAAGTTGAATCGCGACGACGACGTCTCGGTCAAGATCAAGCGGTCGGGCAAAGGTTATGCGGTTCAGGTAAATGGCAATTCGCTCGATGCCCGGGCACTGATCAAGCAATTCATGTCGGATACTGACAAGGCAGGCAAATCGACGGGTGGATCTTCGGTCTCCGTCAGCGCCAATGTCGCAACGCTGATCGGCTTCAGCGGCGAACAACTGTCCAACGTCACGCTTGAATATTCAGGCGCCGGATCGAAGGTCGGCAGCCTGAAAGTCAACGCGACGGCGAGTTCCGGCGGACTGATCACCGTTAGCAACGCGCTGCAAGGCGGGGGGCGGCGTCTCGATGTCCGTTCCGCCGACGCCGGTGCCATCCTGCGTTTCCTCGATGTCTATGCCCGCATGCAGGGCGGCAGCCTGGCGCTTGCGCTGGAATCGACAGGCGACGGGCCGCTCAAGGGCCAGGTCGACGTGCGCGACTTCGTTGTGGTCGACGAGCCACGGCTCGCCTCGATCGTCTCCAGCAAGCCCGCTGGCGACGACCGCAGCCTCAACCAGGCGGTGCGCAAGGACATCGACGTGTCCAGGGTCAAGTTCGAACGCGGCTTCGCCCAGATCGACAAGCGCGAAAAATACCTGGCTTTGGAAAATGGCGTTTTGCGCGGGCCGTTGATCGGCACCACTTTCCAGGGCGTGCTTTATGACCAGCAAGGCCAGATGAACATGACCGGCACCTTCATGCCGGCCTATGGCCTCAACCGCATCTTCGGCGAACTGCCGCTGGTCGGCGTCATCTTGGGCAATGGCCGCGACCGAGGCCTGATCGGCGTCACCTACAAGCTCTCGGGCGACGCCAATGCGCCCAAGCTGCACGTCAATCCGCTGTCGGTGATCGCGCCCGGCATTTTCCGGACGATCTTCGAATATTGAGTCTACCCAATGGGGCCTAACCAGATGGCCCCCGAAGGCGCGATCAGGCAGGCGCTGCCTCGCTGCCCAAGATGTCCGAGAGGGCCGACAAGAGCCGGTCGATTTGCCCATCAGTGCCCACGGTTATCCTGAGATAGTCAGAGATGCGGGGAGCTGGAAAATGGCGCACGATGACGGCTCGTTGACGCAGCGCGGCGGCCAGTGCCGCGCCCTCATGGGCTGGATGACGCGCGAAAACGAAGTTGGCGCAGGACGGCAGCACCTCAAAGCCGAGCCGAGCCAGTCCAAGGTTCAGCCGCTCTCGGCCCTCGATCACGCGCGCTCGGCTCTGCTGGAAATAGTCTTCGTCCTCAAGCGAGGCGATGGCGCCGGCCATGGCGGGCCGGCCAAGAGGATAGGAGTTGAAGCTGTCCTTCACTCGGCTGAGCGCCTCGATCAACTCGGCGTCGCCGATCGCATAGCCAACCCGCAAGCCGGCCAGGGCCCTGGACTTGGACATTGTTTGAACGACTAGAAGGTTCGGGTGGGAGGCGACCAGTGGAATCGCAGTTTCGGCGCCGAAATCAACATAGGCCTCGTCGATCACCACCGAGGCGTCAGGATGTTCCTCAAGCAAAGTGGCGATATCGGCCAGTGACAGCGCACTCCCTGTCGGCGCATTTGGATTGGGTAGGATGATCGCGCCGGCCGGGCGCCGGTAATCGGCAACACGGATTTGCATGGCCTGATCAAGCGGCACGGCCTCGTAGTCGATGCCAAAAAGGCGGCAATAGACCGTGTAGAAGCTGTAGGTGATGTCAGGGAACAGCAACGGGGCATCATGCTTCAACAGAGCGGCGAAGACATGCGCCAGCACCTCGTCGGATCCGTTACCGACAAACACCTGTTCGGGGCGCACCTGGTGATAGGTGGCCAACGCAGCCCGCAGCTCGGTGGCTTGCGGGTCTGGATAAAGACGCAGCGTGTCCGCCGCCTCGCCACGAACCGCTTCCAGCGCGCGAGGGGAGGGGCCAAAGGGACTTTCGTTGGTGTTGAGCTTGACCAGTCCCGCCATGCGGGGCTGTTCGCCCGGCACATAGGGTTTCAAATCATGCGTCAAGCGGCTCCAGAAACGACTCATTGCTCTGTCCAAAATTCTTGGGACGGCGCGGCGGGGGCTGCACAGACGCGCAGTACCCGACGCACATCCTCTGCCGCAGTTCAGCCTTTCCAGCTTCGCGCGATGGCCCTGGTCAGGCCGGGCGCACCAGAATGTGCTTCTTCTTGCCAAGCGACAGCTTGATCACGCCCTCCGGCGTGAGATCAGCCGTGGTGACTGCACGGCGTTCGTCATTGACCGACTGGTCGTTGATGCGCACGGCACCGCCCTGGACGTGCCGGCGGGCTTCGCCGTTCGAGGCCGCAAGCCCGGCGCGCACCACCAGCGACAAAAGACCGATGCCGGCTTTCAGCTCGTCTCCGGCAATCTCGACCGTCGGCAGCGACTCGGCCAAAGCACCTTCTTCGAACGTCTTGCGTGCAGTTTCCGCCGATTGCTCTGCGGCAGCGCGGCCGTGCAGCATGGCCGTCACTTCGGTCGCCAACACCTTCTTGGCGTCATTGATTTCCGACCCGCCAAGGGCGGCCAGGCGCGCGATCTCGTCGAGCGGCATCGCGGTGTAGAGCTTGAGGAAGCGCTCGACGTCGGCATCCTCGGTGTTGCGCCAGTACTGCCAGAAGTCATAGGGCGACAGCATGTCGGCATTGAGCCAGACAGCGCCATTCATCGACTTGCCCATCTTGGCACCCGACGAGGTGGTCAGCAGCGGCGAAGTCAGCGCGTAAAGCTGCGGCGTGCCAAGGCGATGGCCAAGGTCGATGCCGTTGATGATGTTGCCCCACTGGTCCGAGCCGCCCATCTGCAGGCGCAGGCCGTAGCGCTTGTTGAGTTCGACGAAGTCATAGGCCTGCAGGATCATGTAGTTGAATTCGAGGAACGACAGCGATTGCTCGCGGTCGAGACGCTGCTTGACGGAATCAAAGCTCAGCATGCGGTTGACCGAAAAATGCTGGCCGACGTCGCGCAGGAATTCGAGATAGTTGAGCGGCAAGAGCCACTCGGCGTTGTTGACCATCATCGCATCTTGAGGGCCGTCGCCGAAGGTCAGGTAGTTGGAAAACACCTGCTTGATGCCGTCGATGTTGGACTGGATGATTTCCGGTGTCATCAGCTTGCGCGCCTCGTCCTTGAAGGACGGGTCGCCGACCATGCCGGTGCCGCCGCCCATCAGCGGGACGGGGCGATGGCCGGTCTTCTGCATCCAGTACAGCATCATGATCTGGATCAGGCCGCCGGCATGCAGGCTCGATGCCGTCGGATCGAAGCCGATATAGGCCGACACGGTTTCCTTGCAAAAGAGGTCGTCGAGGCCGGCGTCATCGGAGGTCTGGTGGATGAAGCCACGCTCGGAAAGGGTGCGCAGGAAATCGGATTTGAAGCCGGACATGGTTCTTTCTCTTGGCGGACGTGTGGTTCGGTCGATCCGGCATTGGATCGGCGATGCTGGGGCTTTAGCATCTGCAGGCCCGGAATCACAAGGACGGCGGACTTCATGGCGGTTTTGACTGCGATCGGACTGATGAGCGGAACCTCGATGGATGGCATCGACCTCGCCATCCTGCGCACCGACGGGGTCAACGAGATCACGTTGGGTCCGTCCATGGCGGTTGCCTACGACGCAGCTTTTCGCCGCCGCATCGAGGCTTCGCTTGAGACGGCCAAGTCGATTGTCCGACGCGAAGACAGGCCAGGCGATCTCGCCGATCTGGAGCGCGACATCACCTTGCGCCATGCCGCCGCCGTCAGCGACTTCCTGCGCAGCTTGCCCACCGAATGGCAAAGGCCCGATTTGATAGGCTTCCATGGCCAGACAGTGCTGCATCGCCCGCAGCTTGGCGTGACGGTGCAGCTTGGCGATGGCGCCTTGCTTGCCCGCCAGACCGGCATCCCAGTGATCTACGACATGCGCGCCAACGACATGGCTCATAGCGGGCAGGGCGCACCGCTGGTGCCGGCCTATCACGCGGCACTCGCTCGCTCGCTGCCTGAGCCATACGCCGCAATGAAGCCTGCGGTCTTCGTCAATGTCGGCGGCATCTCCAACATCACCTACGTGCCTGAAAGGGGCGATCCCATCGCCTTCGACACCGGCCCCGGCAACACGCTGATCGACCAGTGGGTCAGCCGCGAGGGCGGCGTGCCCTACGATGCCGGCGGTGCCATTGCCAGCGAGGGCGGCGTGGTGACCGAGGTGGTCGAACGCTTCCTCGACAATCCGTTCTTTGAAAAACCCGGTCCGAAATCGCTCGACCGCAACGACTTCACCCTCGCTTTGGCCGAAGGGCTGGAGCTTTCCGACGGCGCCCGCACGCTGGCCGGCGTCTCGGCCGAGGCGATCCTGAAATCGGTCGAGCACTTGCCTGAGCCGCCAAAACTCTGGATCGTCTGTGGCGGTGGGCGCAAGAACCCGCATATCGTCGGCGACCTAAGGACAGGGGCAAAAAAGGCGGGAGCCCAAGTGATCGTTGCCGAAGATGCCGGCCTCAATGGTGACGCCACCGAGGCCGAGGCCTGGGCTTATCTCGCGGTCAGGTCGGCGCTCGGCCTGCCGCTGACCTTCCCAACCACCACTGGTTGTCGCGAGCCTGTCACCGGCGGCCTGCGCGCCGAACCCGGCTGAGTTCGAAACGGAAAACAAGATGGTCGAAGAAACCGTACTGGAAACGCAGCGTTTGCAGCTTCGTACCTGGCGCGACGAGGATCTGGACGATCTCGTTTGGCTGCATTCGCAAGTGGACGCCTCGCGTTATCTGTCACGCGATGGCAAGCCCTGGACGCGCGAACAAGCAGCCAGCCGCATGGCCGGTTGGACCGAGGAGTACAGCCAGCACGGCCTGACCAAGTTCAGGCTGCTGCGCCGCGATGATGGGCGCTTCATCGGCCGTGCCGGTTTTTCGCTGTTTGCCGCCACCGGCCAGTTCGAACTTGGCTATGCCATCGCACCGGAGTTCTGGGGGCAGGGCTACGCCACCGAGGTCGCCCAAGCCCTGGCAGACTACTTCCTCGACCGTAAGGTCCGCGACCACTTCATCGCCTTTGCCCATGTCGACAATGCCGCTTCGCTGAAGGTGCTGGAAAAGATCGGGATGAGCTATCAGCATACCGGCCCGATGAATGGGCTCCTGGCCCGAATCTACACGATGAGCAGTGCGGATGTGCCAATGGCTGGCCTGCGCGCCGAACCCTGATCCGGGGACTTCATCAAAGTTTCATCGAGGCGTCACCCGCCCGACATGGCGTGGACCTAGCAGAGGCCCCGTAAGTCAAATCATTCGGGGTCCACCATGCGACGCTCTCTCCACCTGGCTGCGGCCATCCTCGCGCTTTCCACCGCTTCCGCTCTTGCGGATGAGACGGAATTCAAGGCAACGCTCACCGGCCATGCGATCCTGCCGGCCAACACCATCATCGCAGCACCCGAAAATGCGCCCGAGCACCTGCGTACGTCGGGCAAGTTCACGACCCCCGACCGCAAGCGCGCCGAAGGTCTCGGCACCGTTCCGGGCAAGGATGGCGTTCGTCCCTCCGGCCTTTCGCTGCCTTTCGACGGCCAGCCCGTACAGGGCTTCTCCGGCATCAAGTCGATGGGCGACGGCACCTTCTGGTCGCTCTCCGACAACGGTTTCGGTGCGAAGCTGAACTCCTCCGACGCCGCCCTGATGCTGCACCACCTGTCGTTCGACTGGGACAAGGGCACCGTCGACCGCAAGAAGACGGTTTTCCTCAGCGATCCTGAGCGCAAGGCGCCGTTCCCCATCGTGCTCGAAGGTTCCGACACGCGCCTTCTCACCGGCGCCGATTTCGACGTCGAATCGATCCAGCCGGTGGCAGACGGCTTCTGGGTTGGCGAGGAGTTCGGGCCCTATCTGCTCAAGTTCGACCTCGACGGCAAACTGACCGACGTCTTTGCGACCACTGTCGAAGGCGAACCGGTACTTTCGCCCGATCATCCGACGCTGACGCTTCCGGGCAACCCAACCGCCAAGAACCCGGCCTTCAACCTCAAGCGCTCAGGCGGCTATGAAGGTCTGGCGATGTCGAAGGACGGCACCAAGCTCTACGGCCTGCTCGAAGGCCCGCGCTACATGGCCGACGGTTCGGTCGAGAAGATCGATGGCAAGACCGCGCTCCGCGTCATCGAATTCGACGCGGCCAAGAAGGAGTGGACCGGCCGCAGCTGGCTCTATCCGCTGGCCGATGGCGGCGAGGCCATTGGCGATTTCAACATGATCAGCGAAACCGAAGCGCTGGTCATCGAGCGCGACAATGGTGCTGGAACGGCTGACAAGGCCTGCGCCGATGCCAACGATCCCAAGCCCGATTGCTTCGCCAAGCCCGCCAAGCTCAAGCGCATCTACAAGATCGAGATATCAGACGACAACGCCGGCAAGGCCGTGCGCAAGGTTGGCTATGTCGATCTGATGAAGATCGCCGATCCCGACAACAAGAAGCGCCAGGGTGGCGGCGAGGGCTTTTACGACATGCCCTTCGTCACCATCGAGAATGTCGATCTCGTCGACGAAAGCCACATCATCGTCGGCAACGACAACAACCTGCCGTTCTCGGCTGGCCGCGCCATCGACAAGGCCGATGACAACGAGTTCGTGCTGCTCGAAGTCGGCGATCTCCTGAAGGCGAAGTAAACCACTCTCAACGCAGCGGGCCGCTGCTAGCCGTCCGCAATCGAAGCAAGAAGAAAGGCTCCGGCTTGGCTGGAGCCTTTTTTCCATGAGGATGTAGTCGTTTCGTCCGGGTAGCGACAAAACGCGCCTTTGACCTTCCAGTAAGTGGAACCCGTAGCACGCCAGTCTGGCTTGCGAAGGCGAGCAGATCACCAACGCGCTGGAAGTGACTGAAGCATGCTCAATACCAAGACCGACCATACAAGACCGCTTGCCGCCTACGCCGCCGCGTTCGGGTTCATCCTGCTGATGGTGTTCGCGGCTGTGTTCTTCGCGGATTCAGAGATCGTATTGCCCGAAATCGCCGCAATGGCGGTGGCGCTCTGGGCCTGGCGGGAGAAGGGTTGGCTCAGGCAGCCCGAAAAGATCTTCATCGTACCGTCCATCACGGCCATCATCGGCTTCGCGGTCAACCTTCTCGACCAGTCCTTTGTCGTGAAAATCCTGCTGGTGTTGTGCCTGATGCTGGTTGCCATGCGTGCTATCCGCACCAATCTGGCGCCGGCCCTTGCGACCGGCTTCCTGCCAGTCGTGACCAATGCCACGCATTATTCCTTCCTGATCGCCATCTTCGTCACCACCTTTGCATTGATGCTGGGCGTCATGCTGTTCAAGCTCAATCGCGGTGTCCCGCGCGAAGCGCCGGTGAAATACAAATACATGCTGGTCTATCTGGTGATGCATCTCGCATGGATCGCCATCACCGTTCTGGCCGGCTACCCGCACATGGCGATCATTCCGCCGATCACGGTTGTCGTCTACGAATCCCTGCAGATGCCGATGTACATGCGCAAGATGGCGCTCAAGCAGGGAGCAGTGCTTACCTTGTCGGCGCTGATCGGCACGGTGCTGTTTCTCGCCCTTGAAAACTGGCTTCTCATCGCTGCGCTCGATCTGGCGCTGATCTATGGCTTGCTGCATCTTTTCAAGGCGCGCATCCCGGCGGCCTACGCGTTTCCGTTCTTGCCCTTTGTCTTTCCGGCTGAGTTCGTGCCGCAATTGCCTGTCGCCGCCGCTGTCGTATCCGTGTTCTTCTTCTCATTGGTTTTGGCGTACAAGACCTATGAAAAGAGCCGCATGGCAAAGGTGCCGGCAATGGCTTGACGAGCGTGGCAATGACGACAGCCTGCGGCTAGGGCGCCGCGGCTCCTTTGCTCAAGTCTCGGAGCTAAGTAGTTTGCGATAAAACAAGAATCCTTCGTCCGCATCCTCGGTGTGGCGGACGAAACCGCAGCGCTCGACACAGGCGATCGAGGCGAAATTGTCGTCCTCGATATGGCCGTCTATATGCGTGTAGCGGCGCCCGACATGATCGACGAAGGCCGCCAGCACCAGCTTGCCGAAACCCTGGCCGCGCCGTGCCGGATCGAGGGCGATCAGAAGATTGATGCCCCGGTCAGGCTCTTCGTCACATTGCAGCACCGCGATTGGTGCCCTGTCGTGCAAAGCCACGACCGCGTGCGCGATGCCGTTGGGCATCGTGACATAGTCGAGCCAATCTTGGTCGGGGAAACTGACGCGCCGCGCCACGTCCTCATCGTCGAACCACCGCGCATAGGCGGTTAGGTCGTTGTGGTGGAACGGACGGAAGGCAACCGAGTTGGCAGCAGATGGTGTCGTCACAGTCAGGCATCCACGCGAAATGCAGAAACGGCGAGAGCTATTCGCCCGTCAGCCCGCCATATTGCCGGACAAGCTGCGCCATGCCGTCGGCGGCGTTATCTTCCGCCTCAAGGCCTTCGGCAACGCCGATGCGGTCGCCAGCCGGCCGGTTCTGGCTGACCTTCCACTTGCCGTCGATGCTGGCGATGTCGATCTCAAGGCCGATAATGCCCTTGATCTGAGCCTGGACGTAGGCGTCCGGCGCGTCGGTCACCTGCCATGGCTCCGTCCGCCGGGCTTCCTGGCTGTCGGTGAGCTCGGCGATCTGCCCGGTGAGCCAGTCCTTGTCGTCGATCACCCGTGCCGTGCCACGCACCTGCACGGTCGCATAGTTCCAGGTTGGAACGACCTTGCCGGTCTCGCGCTTGGTCTCATACCAGGATGGGGTGATGTAGTGGTCGGCGCCCTGGAAAACCACCAGCACCGGCATATCGGGCCTATCGGCCAACAGCCGCCATTGCGGATTGGCCCGCGCGAGATGGGCGCGCAGCCTGCCGTTTTGCCCGATTTCGGCGTCCAGCAGGAAAGGCAGCAGGTTGGCAACCGGGCCTTCCGATCCATTGCAGATCAGAAGGCCGAGCGGATGGTTGCGGATCAGCGCATGCAAAACCTCCGGCCGCGTCTCGCGAAACAGCGGAGGCTGGTACATGCGCGGAACTCCTCTTAGCGCAGGCGCTTTGGACGCGGGTCCGAAAGCTCGCCGGCCAGACGACGGTCGAGATAGTCGGCGCATTCTTCGATCACCAGCTCCGGATCGTTGCCGAAGAAGTGGTTGGCACCGGCCAGCGTCTTCTGGGTGATGGTGATGCCCTTTTGCGTGTGCAGCTTGTCGACCAGGCCCTGCACGTCCTTGGGCGGCGCCACCTTGTCGGCATCGCCATGGATGATCAGGCCCGACGACGGGCAGGGCGCCAGGAACGAGAAGTCATAGGTGTTGGGCTGCGGCGCCACCGAAATGAAGCCTTCGATTTCGGGACGGCGCATCAAAAGCTGCATGCCGATCCATGACCCGAAGGAATAACCCGCAACCCAGCAGCTCTTGGAATCGGGATGCAGCGACTGCACCCAGTCGAGTGCCGCTGCCGCGTCCGACAACTCGCCGGTGCCGTGGTCGAACTCGCCCTGGCTGCGGCCGATGCCGCGGAAATTGAAGCGCAGCGTGGTGAAGTCGCGCTTCTGGAACATGTAAAAGAGGTCGTACACGATCTTGTTGTTCATCGTGCCGCCAAACTGCGGGTGAGGGTGCAGTATGATGGCGATCGGCGCGTTCTTTTCCTTGGACGGCTGATAACGACCTTCCAGGCGACCCGCCGGACCGGTGAAAATGACCTCTGGCATAGAATACTCCACTTGACGCAAAGCCGATCAAACAATCCTGTGGCCAGCCTTGACGCGAGCGACGCGTCTTCATAGAAGCTAGTTTAGAACTGTTCAAAACTGGGCGGCGAAACCGCTCGTTTGGCAAAGCGGGTAGATAGGACGGCTCGCCTTGGAATTTCAAGGAAATTGCGCGTCCCTACACCCAAACGTGATTTGACAGGGCAGATTGAAGCGAAATGGCCGGACCTCGCGCCTATCTTGACCACAATGCCAGTGCGCCGCTGCTGCCCGCAGCGCGTGCGGCCGTGGTCGGCGCGCTCGATGTCGTGGCCAATCCGTCGTCAGTGCACAATGAAGGCAGGGCCGCCCGCAAGATCATCGAGGACGCCAGGCGCCATGTCGCCGCCCTCGTCGGCGCCAAGGCAGAGCATGTGGTGTTCACCTCAGGCGCGACCGAGGCTGCGGCCACGCTGCTTTCGCCGGATTGGCGCATGGGCCGGGGCGCTGTGCGCATGTCGCGCCTCTACGTCACCGAAGCGGATCATCCTTGCGTGCTGAACGGCGGGCGTTTCCCTAGTGATCGCGTCACGCGTCTTGGCGTCGACAGCAACGGTGTCGTCGACCTCCCTGCTTTGGAGGCAGCACTCGCTGCACACGACAAGTCGGAAGGCTTGCCGCTTGTGGCGATCCATTCCGCCAACAACGAGACCGGTGTCATTCAGCCCTTCGGCGATATCGCCAGGCTGGTGAAGGCTGCGGGTGGGGTTCTGGTCGCCGACGCCGTCCAGGCGGCAGGGCGCGTTCCTCTCGATATGTCAGAGGCTTATGCAGATTACCTGATTCTATCCTCGCACAAGATCGGTGGGCCCAAGGGCGCTGGCGCTATCGTCGCCCAAGCCGATCTGATGATGCCGGCACCTCTGGTATCAGGCGGCGGGCAGGAGAAAGGCCACCGCGGCGGCACCGAAAACCTGCCAGCTATCGCTGGATTTGGCGCGGCGGCACGAGACGCCCTGGCTGGGCTTGCCGAGATGGACAAGGTGCGCGCCATGCGCGATCGCATCGAAGATGCGGTTGTGAGGCTTGTTCCCGATGCGGAAATCTTCGGAAAGGGCACCGAGCGGCTTGCCAATACGACATTCTTCGCTATTCCGGGCATCAAGGCCGAGACGGCGCAGATCGCCTTCGATCTGGCGGGCGTAGCGCTCTCTGCCGGTTCCGCGTGTTCGTCGGGCAAGGTCGGTCCCAGCCATGTGCTGAAGGCGATGGGCTTTGCCGACAATCTTGGCGCGCTACGCGTGTCGATTGGCCGGAGCACGACCGAAGCGGACGTGGAAAAATTCGAAACGGCTCTCGCAGCGCTTCTGGCGCGGCGCACGGACCGTACGAAAGCCGCCTGATAGGCGGGAAATTTGGCCCAAGGGCCAGTGAACGGGTGTGTCAGGGCGCTGCAAGGCGGCCTTCCGGGTGAATTCCCGGAAAGAATGCACTATATGAAACTTACGCCGCGCCAGCGGTGCCATAGTTTGAAAACTGCCGGGCCTTGACCCCGGCGTGGATGGAGAACGCCTATGCCTGCTGTGCAGGAAACGATCGAGCAGGTCCGCAAGATCGACGTCGATCAATACAAATACGGTTTCGAATCGTTCATCGAGATGGACAAAGCCCCCAAGGGCCTGAGCGAAGACATTGTCCGCTTCATCTCGGCCAAGAAGGGCGAACCGGAATGGATGCTCGAATGGCGTCTCGGGGCCTATCGCCGCTGGCTCACGCTTGACGAGCCGAACTGGGCGCGCGTCGACTATCCCAAGATCGACTTCCAGGACATCTACTTTTACGCCGCTCCCAAGAGCACGCCCGGACCGACCTCGCTCGACGAAGTCGATCCCGAGATCCTGAAGGTCTACGAAAAGCTCGGCATCCCGCTGCGCGAGCAGGAAATCCTTGCCGGCGTGGAAAAGGCGGTTGATCCCGACCTCGAAGAGCTTGGCGACAATGTCTACAAGTCGGGCCGCGTCGCTGTCGACGCCGTGTTCGATTCGGTTTCGGTCGTCACCACCTTCAAGGATGAGCTGGCCAAGGCCGGCGTCATCTTCTGCTCGATCTCGGAAGCCATCCGCGAGCACCCCGAGCTGGTGAAGAAGTACCTCGGCTCCGTGGTGCCGACGACGGACAATTATTATGCGACGCTGAACTCGGCTGTCTTCACCGACGGGTCGTTCGTGTTTGTGCCCAAGGGCGTTCGCTGCCCGATGGAGCTGTCGACCTATTTCCGCATCAACGAAAAGAACACCGGCCAGTTCGAACGCACGCTGATCATCGCCGAGGAGGGGGCTTATGTCTCTTATCTCGAAGGCTGCACGGCACCCCAGCGCGACGAGAACCAGCTTCATGCCGCCGTGGTCGAGCTGGTCGCGCTTGATGACGCCGAAATCAAGTATTCGACCGTCCAGAACTGGTACCCGGGCGATGCCCAGGGCAAGGGCGGCATCTACAACTTCGTCACCAAGCGCGGCGACTGCCGTGGCGACCGGTCGAAGATCTCGTGGACCCAGGTCGAAACCGGCTCGGCGATCACCTGGAAGTATCCGAGCTGCATCCTGCGCGGCGACGATTCTCGTGGCGAGTTCTATTCGATCGCGGTTTCGAACGGCTACCAGCAGGTCGACTCCGGCACCAAGATGATCCATCTCGGCAAGAACACGTCGAGCCGCATCATCTCCAAGGGTATTGCTGCCGGCTTCTCGCAGAACACCTATCGTGGCCAGGTCTCGGCGCACCGCAAGGCGACCAATGCCCGCAACTTCACCCAGTGCGACAGCTTGCTGATCGGCAACCAGTGCGGCGCCCATACGGTGCCCTACATCGAAGCCAAGAACGCAACGGCCCAGTTCGAGCACGAGGCGACCACCTCCAAGATCTCCGACGACCAGAAGTTCTACGTCATGCAGCGCGGTATTCCCGAGGAGGAAGCCATCGCGCTGATCGTCAACGGCTTCGTCAAGGAAGTGATCCAGGAACTGCCGATGGAGTTCGCCGTCGAGGCGCAGAAGCTGATCGGCATCAGCCTTGAGGGCTCGGTCGGCTGACCGGCGATAGAGATTTAGAAAGAAAAAAGATGCTTGAGATCAAGAACCTGCATGCCCGTATCGCCGAGAGCGGCACCGAGATCATCCGCGGCCTGAACCTGACGGTGAAGGCTGGCGAAGTCGCCGCCATCATGGGTCCCAACGGCTCGGGAAAATCGACGCTGTCTTACATCCTCGCCGGTCGCGACGACTACGAGGTGACCGAGGGCGACATTCTCTACAACGGCGAGTCGATCCTGGAGATGGATCCGGCCGAGCGCGCCGCCAAGGGCCTGTTCCTGGCGTTCCAGTATCCGATGGAGATACCTGGTGTCGCCACCATGGAGTTCCTCAAAGTCGCGATGAATTCGCAGCGCAAGGCGCGTGGCGAAGAGCCGCTCAAGGTGCCTGAGTTCATCAAGCGCGTGAAGGACGCCGCTGGCACGCTGGAGATGGACTTCAACATGCTCAAGCGTCCGGTCAATGTCGGATTCTCCGGCGGCGAAAAGAAGCGCGCCGAGATCCTGCAGATGAAGCTTCTCGAGCCGAAGCTGTGCGTGCTCGACGAGACCGATTCCGGCCTCGACATCGATGCGCTCAAGATCGTTTCGGACGGCGTCAACGCCCTGCGTTCGCCCGACCGCGCCATCATCGTCATCACCCACTACCAGCGCCTGCTCGACCACATCGTGCCGGATACGGTCCACGTGCTCTACAAGGGCCAGGTCATCAAGTCGGGCGACAAGTCGCTGGCACTCGAACTCGAGGAAAACGGCTACGCCGGGATCATCGAAGAGGCGGCGTGAGGTGTCAGTCATGAACATGCTTGCAACAATCCAGCGAACCCCGGCGGAGGCGGCGATCATCGATGCCTTCGGCGAGCGGCTTTCGCTTCTGCCCGGCGACGGCGCGGTCATGGTCAAGCGCGACAATGCGATCGAGCAGATCAAGGCCGGCCTGCCGACCCGTCGTGTCGAATCCTGGCACTACACCGACCTGCGTCGCCTTCTGACCACCGTACCGGCCTTCGACGCCAGTGCCGCGGCCAAGGCAATCGCACCACTGCTCGAAGGCTCGACCGTGCTTTCGATCGTCAACGGCGTTTCGTCCGCCACGCCTGATGTTGATGGCGTTTCGTTCCAGCGTCTCGGCGACAAGCTCGTCGACGGCAGCTACGCACCCGCCCTTGTCACCTATGGCAGTGACGATGCGGTGGGCGCTCTCAACACCGCCTTTGTCGCCGACGGCTATTTCATCGACATCGAAGACGGTGCTCAGGTCGAAAAGCCGATCGAATTGCAGAACATCCAGGCCGGTGGCCAGGTCCATGTCCGCCTGCCGGTACGTGTCGGCGCGGGCGTCAAGGCTACCATCGTCGAGCGCCAGACGGGCGAGGGTGCTGGGCTCGTAAGCTCGGTCAGCCAGCTTCTGCTTGGCGACGACTCAGAGGTGTTGTGGCTGATCGTTCAGGACCAGCCTGAAACCGCGACCCATCTCGCCCAGTTCAAGGCCGAGCTCGGCAAGAATTCCAAGCTCACGCTGTTTGTGATGAATGCCGGCGGCAAGCTTGTGCGCCAGGAAGTCATCGTCAAGGCTTCAGGCGAAGGCGCTGATTTCAAGCTGCGCGGCGTCAACCTGCTTGCCGGCGACACTCATGTCGACGTCACCATGGTGCTCGACCACGCGGTGCCGCATACGTCCTCGACGGAAGTGGTGCGCAACGTTGTTACCGGCCGCGCCAAGGGCGTGTTCCAGGGCCGCATCAACGTTCACCAGGTGGCGCAGAAAACCGACGCCCGCATGGCCTGCAACACGCTGTTGCTGTCCGATGATGGCGAGTTCTCGACCAAGCCCGAGCTTGAGATCTTCGCCGACGACGTGGCTTGCGGCCACGGCGCGACCGTCACCGAGATCGACCGCAACCATCTGTTCTATCTGATGGCGCGCGGTGTCGACGAAAAGACCGCTCGCGGACTCCTGGTGCGGGCGTTCCTGGCCGAGGTCATCGAGGAACTCGAAGACGAAAGCGTCGTCGAGCCATTGGAAGAGATGCTGACCAACTGGTTTGCGACGCACGCCTGACCAGATCCTTCTCCCCGCGCGCGGGGAGAAGCTACGGCGCGTATGAAGGCATGGGAATTGATTGATGGATCAGAAGGTCGAAGACAGCACCTACGATGTCGAGGCAATCCGTCGCGACTTCCCCATTCTGTCGCGCGAGGTCTACGGCAAGCCGCTCGTCTATCTCGACAATGGCGCTTCGGCACAGAAGCCGCAGATCGTCGTCGACACGGTCAGCCACGCCTATTCCAACGAATATGCGAATGTGCATCGCGGCCTGCATTTCCTGTCGAATGCCGCCACCGAAGCCTATGAAAAGGCACGCGAAAGCGTTCGCCGCTTCCTCAATGCCGGTAGCGCAGAGGAAATCGTCTTCACCAAATCGGCCACCGAGGCGATGAACACGGTCGCCTACGGTTTCGGCATGCCGAATATCGGTGAAGGCGACGAGATCGTGCTGTCGATCATGGAGCATCACTCCAACATCGTGCCGTGGCACTTCATCCGCGAGCGCCAGGGCGCCAAGCTGGTCTGGGTGCCGGTCGATGACCTTGGCGCCTTCCACATCGAGGAATTCGAAAAGCGCCTGACCGACCGCACCAAGCTGGTCGCCATCACGCATATGTCGAATGCGCTCGGCACTGTGACGCCGATCAAGGAGATCTGCCGGATCGCGCATGCGCGCGGCATTCCGGTGCTGGTCGACGGCAGCCAGGCTGCCGTGCACATGCCGGTCGACGTCCGCGACCTCGACGCTGATTTCTACGTTTTCACTGGTCACAAGGTCTACGGTCCGAGCGGCATCGGCGTGCTCTATGGCAAGCGCGAGATGCTGGAGCGCATGCGTCCGTTCCAGGGCGGCGGCGAGATGATCGTCGAGGTGACCGAAGACAACGTCACCTACAACGAGCCGCCGCACCGCTTCGAGGCCGGCACGCCGCCGATTGTCCAGGCTATCGGCCTGGGTGCGGCACTCGACTATATGGACAGCATCGGCCGCGAGCGCATTGCGGCGCATGAAGCCACGCTGCGTGACTATGCCCACGAGCGCCTGCGCGCGATCAATTCGCTGCGCATCTTCGGCGATGCGCCTGGCAAGGGTGCCATCGTTTCCTTCGAGCTGCAGGGCATTCACGCCCATGACGTGTCGATGGTCATCGACCGCCAGGGCGTTGCGGTGCGCGCCGGCACCCATTGCGCCCAGCCGCTGTTGAAACGCTTCGGCGTAACCTCCACATGCAGGGCCTCGTTCGGCATGTACAATACCAAGGCCGAGATTGACGTTCTGGCCGAAGCGCTTGAAAAAGCGCGGAAATTCTTCGGGTGAGCACCATGGAAAACGCGACCGCCACGACCACTGAAGAGACATTGCCCGATGCCGCCGGCAACGGCGTCATGTCGGCTTCTGCCCTTCCCGCCGACGAACTGGCGCGGCTGACCGACGACATCGTCTCGGCGCTGAAGACGGTCTATGACCCAGAAATCCCCGCCGACATCTACGAGCTCGGCCTGATCTACAAGATCGACATCGAAAACGATCGCACCGTCAAGATCGACATGACGCTGACAGCGCCTGGCTGCCCTGTTGCCGGCGAGATGCCTGGTTGGGTGCAGAACGCCGTCGGTGCCGTCGAAGGTGTGTCGGGCGTCGAGGTCACCATGACCTTCGATCCGCCCTGGACGCCCGACCGCATGTCGGAAGAAGCCCAGGTTGCGGTCGGCTGGTACTGAGCCATTGCTGCGGTGAGGCTTGCATGCGGATGCGATCTTCACCATCTTGGTTTGAGATGAAACATTCCGCGGGCCTTGAACCCGGCGACGAATGGAGACTGGAATGGGACGCTTCGCCGTCATCAGCATGACCGAAAAGGCCGCCGAGCGCGTGCGCGAGATCATGGCCACGCGTGAGAACGCGCAGGGCATCCGTCTCGGCATCAAGAAGGGCGGCTGTGCCGGCATGGAATACACGGTCGATCTGGTGACCGAGCCGAACCCCAAGGACGACCACATCGAGCGCGACGGCGCCCATGTCTATGTCGCGCCCGAGGCGGCATTGTTCCTGTTCGGCACCCAGATGGATTTCGAGACCACCACGCTGCGCACCGGCTTCACCTTCACCAACCCGAACCAGAGCTCGGCCTGCGGCTGCGGCGAATCGGTCGAGCTGAAGCCAGCCGACCTCAAGGCCTTGGCCGAAGCCCGCGCCCAAGGCGCTGCCTGACACTCAGTCCACCCACAATCCATGGCGCTTGTGCCAGTCGGCGATAGAATCCGGCGGGTAAAGCTCGAAAGCCGTGTCGCCGGGTCTTATGGCCGGTTCCACCCAAGACGCCTTGTATTTCAGCATCAGGTGCACGCGTTGCGGCGCCTCGGGGAGGTCGGTGTCAACGGCCGAGGCGAAGGGATGCACCAGTTCCGGCCATGTCGGGTCGTAGAGCCACATCGCCGCGCCGCATTTCAGGCAAAAGCGTCGTTCGGCGGTAGAGACTTCGGGCTGCGGCCGCTCGTCATCGTGGACCGTCGCCCGGTACAGCCCGAGGTGGCTCGTGCCCTCCACTTTCAGAGTGGCGGAGTCGGCGCCCAGATTGATGGCATAACCGCATCCGCCCTGCTGCTTGCGGCAAATTGAGCAATAGCAGAGTTGATAGGGCACTGGCGTGTGGCTCTGCACCTCGAAGCGGATCGTCCGGCAGCGGCATGATCCCTTGAGCAGCATCGGCATAGGTGCTTTCCTCCCTGTCGCGGCTTGCGATGACACCTGGAATTGGAGCATCATCTAGAAATGTTCGGGAAAGGTCATCCTCCAGCTGCAACAACTCCATGGACCCCGCGCGATGACCGAAGCCGATATTGCCGATCTTTTTGCCGCTCTTGGCGAAGTCACGATCCGAAAAATGTTCGGCGGAAAGGGTATCCATCACGACGGCCTGATCGTCGGCGTTGAAGTCCGCGACGAGGTTTTGCTGAAGGCCGATGACGTCAGCGCGCCGGAATTCGAGGCGGCGGGCGCAAAGCGTTGGGCCTATGATGGCAAGGGCCGTCCGGTCCACATGCCCTATTGGTCGATCCCTGACAGCGCCATAGACGATCCTGATGAACTGGCGATCTGGACGCGCAAGGCCTTCGAGGCGGCACTGCGCAGCAAGAAGTAGCCCTTACATCGCGCCGGGCGGCACGAAGAAGCAGTTCTCATGCTCTTCGGTCGGATGCAGGCAGATATGATAGTCGCTGTCGCCCGAGGGGATTTCCGAACCGTAAGGTACGAAGTAGCGGTTGCGATGCGTTACCTTGCGGTGATCGCCAGGCTCCAGAACGATCGACCAGCCGCCGCCATGCTCATTCACCGCGCTTTCAGGAATCGCCTGGCACTCGCCACGTTCGAGGTCGCCATGGCAGCAGGCGGGCGGATATGTCCAGCCTGACGCTGTCTCATGCGCCCAGGCCGGAGGAGTGACGAAAAATGCCGACAGTGCGAGCACGGCAGTCGCGCAACAGCGTATGAATGGCTGAACCCTCGCGTATCGGCAACGTCTGCCAACGCCGGACATCATTCAACTCCGGTGATGCCGCCGAGCAACCCCGGACGGCAGGCTTGCCGCGCTAGAGCTTAAGCCTATCCGTCCGAAATGTATATTATACAATGCTAATATGAGTGCTTCCAGCGAAGGTAGTTCACGCCTTGGCCAGCGAAATTGCGACCTTTGCCGCCAACCGCGCATTGTTTTCGACCAGAGCGATATTGGTCTTGAGGCTCGCGCCGTTGGTCAGTTCCAGGATCTTGGCCAGCAGGAACGGCGTCACCGCCTTGCCTGAGATGTTCTGGGCTTCGGCTGCCTTCTGTGCTGCCTCGATATAGCCGGCCATCTTTTCGGTCGGGATCTCGTCGCTTTCAGGCACCGGGTTCGCAACCAGCATGCCGCCATCGAGCCCCAGAGCCGCGCGCGTCTCATAGAGACGGGCGATCTTTTCCGCCGCATCTAGCCTGAGCGGTGCCGCGTAGGGCGACTTGCGCGACCAGAAGGCCGGCACGATGTCGGAGCCGTAGGCCACAACCGGAACGCCGCGCGTTTCCAGCACCTCCAGCGTCTTTTCGATGTCGAGAATAGCCTTGGCGCCGGCCGAAACCACGATGACGGGCGTGCGCGCCAGCTCATCCAGGTCGGCCGAGATGTCGAAGCTCTTTTCAGCTCCCTTGTGCACGCCGCCGATGCCGCCAGTTGCAAAAACCTTGATGCCGACGAGATGAGCCGCAATCATCGTTGCGGCGACAGTTGTGCCGCCGGTGCGGCCTTCGGCAACGGCAAAGGCCATGTCGGCGCGCGACAGCTTCATGGCCCCGCCGGTCATGGCCAGCGACTCGCGCTCGCCGTCGGACAGGCCGATCTTGATGCGGCCGTTGATGACGGCAATGGTCGCCGGCACCGCACCGCCGTCGGCGATGATCTTTTCGACATTGGCCGCCATCGCGCTGTTGTCGGGATAAGGCATGCCATGCGTGATGATGGTGCTTTCGAGCGCGACGACCGGCTTGCCTGCCGCGAGTGCTGCGGCAACAGGGGCGTGGATGTCGATGAAGGGGCGGGCGGTCTCTGGCGTCATGTTGATCTCCTTGGGCCGCGTCATGCCATTTCCGAGGCTTGCGGCACAAGGGCCAGCACCGCGTCGAAGGCTGTTTGGTCGAGTTCGGGCACAGCCGAAGCGCTCTCTATGGCCAATACAGCTGCGGCAATGCCATGCCTGAGTGCATCATCAAGTGGCAGGCCACGCAGCAGCGCCACTGTTGTCGCACCCGCCAGTGCATCGCCCGCGCCGGTGACGTCGACCACCCGCCGAGGTGCGGGGGGCGAAACGACCAAAAGCCCTTGCGTGTCATAGGCAAAGACCGAGCTGCCGCCTGCGGTCACGACGCCACGCCGCAACCCCGCTGCCATGAGCCCGCGTGCGATCTCGGCCGGATCGGCATCCGTATCGGTGCCGGCGAGAACGGCCGCCTCGCGACGGTTCATGAACAGGCACGACAGCCCGTCGAGGATCGGCCTCAGCCGCACAGCCTTTGCCGGCGAAATGGCGATGGCAAACAGCGGGGTCGTACCCACAACCTCCGCCAGGCGCCAAAGGGCTGCCTCGGGCAGGTTGGCATCGCAAAGCACCGCATCGACCGCGCTGATCGCCTCGCGCAGCTTGGCGCGGCGCATCTGCTTGGGGAAGGCGAGTTCGTAGAGCCCCATGTCGGCAAGGGCGGCCACCACGTCGCCGTCGCGGTCGAGCAATGCGGTATAGCTTGGGGTCGCGCGGTCGAGGAACACCGCCGACAGGTCGGCGATGCCGTTGGCCAGGATTTCAGCGGCAACCGCTTCACCGGCCGCATCGCCGCCACGCACCGACATCAGCGAACCCACGGCACCTCGCCGAACAGCGCCGCGCAGCGCATTGAACGCCCCGCCGCCGACCTCCTCGCTCATGGCGCCTGGGATCGAGGCGCCCGGAACGAACGGAGCGGTCATGCGCCCGCGCCGGTCGACATGGGCGCCGCCGACGGCGAGGATTCTGGGTGACTTCATGCTGAGGCTGTCCGTTGGCGTTTGAGGCGGCAAACTTAGTGTTCCGGGCGAAAGGCGGCAACCGCTGCCGAATCGCCATTTGGCAAGGCACCGCAAGGGAAGTCGCGACCTCCATGCGACATCGGATCACGTGCGGCGTTGAAACAAAAAAAGAACATCACATGAAATACTGTTCAATATCAATAGTTTGAATGCTCTTGCCAAATGTGAACAAAACCGGTACAAATTTATATCGGCATCGGATAGACCGGCCTTCATTGATGACCACGGGGTGATGTATCATGGCTCAAAATTCATTGCGGCTTGTAGAGGAAAATTCGGTGGACAAATCTAAGGCTCTGGACGCGGCGCTGTCGCAGATCGAACGCGCCTTCGGCAAGGGCTCGATCATGCGCCTCGGCGCCAATGAGCAGGTTGTCGAGATCGCGACCGTCTCCACCGGTTCGCTCGGTCTCGACATCGCGCTCGGCGTCGGCGGCCTGCCGCGCGGGCGTATCGTTGAAATCTATGGGCCGGAAAGCTCGGGCAAGACGACGCTTGCTCTTCACACGATTGCCGAAGCTCAGAAGAAGGGCGGCATCTGCGCTTTCGTTGATGCCGAACACGCGCTCGATCCGGTCTATGCCCGCAAGCTTGGCGTCGACCTGGAAAATCTGCTGATCTCGCAGCCTGACACCGGTGAGCAGGCGCTGGAAATCTGCGACACTCTGGTGCGCTCCGGCGCAATCGACGTTCTGGTCGTCGACTCGGTGGCGGCTTTGACGCCGCGTGCCGAAATCGAAGGCGAGATGGGCGAGTCGCTGCCTGGCCTGCAGGCTCGTTTGATGAGCCAGGCGCTGCGCAAGCTGACCGCATCGATCTCGCGCTCCAACACCATGGTCATCTTCATCAACCAGATCCGCATGAAGATCGGCGTCATGTATGGTTCGCCCGAGACGACGACGGGCGGCAACGCGCTCAAGTTCTATGCTTCGGTCCGTCTCGACATCCGCCGCATTGGCTCGGTCAAGGATCGCGACGAGGTCGTCGGCAACCAGACCCGCGTCAAGGTGGTCAAGAACAAGCTGGCTCCGCCCTTCAAGCAGGTCGAGTTCGACATCATGTATGGCGAAGGCGTTTCCAAGACCGGCGAGCTCGTCGATCTCGGTGTCAAGGCTGGCGTGGTCGAGAAGTCGGGTGCCTGGTTCTCCTACAATTCGCAGCGTCTCGGCCAAGGCCGCGAGAACGCCAAGCTGTTCTTGCGCAACAATCCCGAAGCGGCGCGCGAAATCGAACAACTGCTCAGGCAGAATGCCGGTCTGATCGCCGAAAAGTTCCTTGAGAACGGTTCGCGTGAGGACGATAGCGACGACGAAGCCGGCGCGATGTAAGCGCGCTGGCGGCCGGTCGGCCAGGCGCTGACCTGCTTCAAGACAGACGATCTGAGCAACCGCCGGCCATCGTGCCGGCGGTTTGCGTTTGTGAAGGTGGTTTGCTGATCTGGGCGGCGGAATTGCGGATTTTTTGGCGATCCGGTGTTTCTGGACAGGGATAAAGTGGACGGCTAAAAGGCAGTTCCAATTTCCGTCTGAAAAGGGCGGGGTGCATCTGTTCAGGGCGGCGATCAAAGGCAGCGATATGAGTGGCGTGAACGAGATCCGGTCGACATTTCTCGACTACTTCAAGAAGAACGGGCACGAGGTGGTGGCCTCCAGTCCGCTCGTGCCGCGCAACGACCCGACCTTGATGTTCACCAATGCCGGCATGGTGCAGTTCAAGAACGTCTTCACCGGTCTTGAAAAACGTTCCTATTCGCGCGCCGCGACCGCCCAGAAGAGCGTGCGTGCCGGCGGCAAGCACAACGATCTCGACAATGTCGGCTATACCGCCCGCCATCTCACCTTCTTCGAGATGCTCGGCAATTTCTCGTTTGGCGACTATTTCAAGGAGCACGCCATCGAGCTCGCCTGGAATCTGATCACCAAGGAATACGGGCTGAACAAGGACAAGCTGCTCGTCACCGTCTACCACACCGACGACGAGGCGGCCGGCTATTGGAAGAAGATCGCCGGTTTCTCCGACGACCGCATCATCCGCATCGCCACGTCGGACAATTTCTGGGCAATGGGCGACACCGGCCCTTGCGGTCCTTGCTCTGAGATCTTCATCGATCGCGGCGATCATATCTGGGGCGGCCCTCCCGGCAGCCCGGAGGAGGATGGCGACCGCTTCCTTGAATTCTGGAACCTCGTCTTCATGCAATATGAGCAGGTGACGAAGGAGCAGCGCATCGACCTGCCGCGGCCGTCGATCGACACCGGCATGGGCCTCGAGCGCATGGCCTCGATCCTGCAGGGCGTGGAGACAGTCTTCGAGACCGATCTGTTCCGCCATCTCATCGACGCTGCATCCTCGGCGATCGGCCGTGGGCCGGACGCAAGCAATGTCGGTTCGTACCGCGTGATTGCGGATCATTTGCGCTCGTCCTGCTTCCTCGTCGCCGACGGCGTGCTGCCGTCGAACGAAGGACGCGGCTATGTGCTCCGTCGCATCATGCGCCGCGCCATGCGCCACGCGCAGCTGCTCGGCGCCAACGAACCGTTGATGTGGAAGCTGGTGCCAGCACTTGTGCGCGAGATGGCCCAGGCCTATCCGGAGCTCGGCCGTGGCGAGGCACTCATCACCGAGACGCTGAAGCTGGAGGAGACCCGTTTCCGCAAGACGCTGGTGCGGGGCCTCGGCCTGCTCGCCGATGCCACCGAGACGCTCGGTGCTGGTGACATGCTCGACGGCGAGACCGCCTTCAAGCTCTACGACACCTATGGCTTCCCGCTCGACCTGACGCAGGACGCGCTGCGCCAACGCAGCATTTCGGTCGATCTCGCCGGCTTCACCGATGCCATGGCGCGCCAGAAGGCCGAAGCCCGCGCCAATTGGGCCGGTTCCGGCGAAGCCGCGACCGAGACCGTCTGGTTTGGCGTCAAGGACAGGAACGGCGCCACCGAATTCCTCGGCTACGAGACTGAGCAGGCCGAAGGCGTGGTTCTGACGCTCATCAAGGATGGTGCCGAGGTTGAAAGCGCTGCGGCAGGGGAGACCGTTGCCATCATCGTCAACCAGACGCCCTTCTATGGTGAATCGGGCGGCCAGATGGGCGACACCGGCACGATGTCGGGCGAGGGCTTCACCATCGAGGTGACCGACACGCAAAAGAAGGCGGACGGCCTGTTCGTTCACTATGGCAAGGTAACCAGCGGCAAGCTCAAGACTGGTGCTGTCGTCGAGCTGAAGGTCGACCATAACAGGCGGACGCGCCTGCGTTCGAACCACTCGGCGACCCACCTCATCCACGAGGCGCTGCGCGAGGTGCTCGGCTCCCATGTGGCGCAAAAGGGGTCGCTGGTAGCGCCCGAACGGCTGCGTTTCGACATTTCGCACAACAAGCCGATTTCGGCCGACGAGCTCGAGCAAGTCGAGCGCATGTCGAACGAGATCGTGGTCCAGAACAGCCCGGTTACCACGCGCCTTATGAGCGTCGACGACGCCATCGCCGAGGGTGCGATGGCGCTGTTCGGCGAGAAATATGGCGACGAGGTCCGCGTCGTCTCGATGGGCACCGGTATCCACGGCGCCAAGGCCAACCGGCCTTATTCGGTCGAGCTCTGCGGCGGCACGCATGTCACTGCCACGGGCGACATCGGCCTGGTGCGCATCATCTCCGACAGTGCTGTTGCCGCCGGCGTGCGCCGCATCGAGGCGCTGACAGGCGAAGCCGCCCGTCGCCACCTCGACGAGCAGGAGCGTCGCCTGAAGGCTGTTGCAGCATCGCTCAAGGTCGCACCTGCTGACGTGCTGGCGCGGGTCGAAGCACTTGTCGAGGAACGCAAGAAGCTCGAGCGCGAGCTCACCGAAGCGCGCAAGAAGCTGGCGCTTGGCGGCTCCAATGGCGGCGCCGCCACCGATGAGAGCGAAACGGTTGCTGGCGTCAGCTTCCTCGGCAAGGTGGTTTCAGGCGTGTCGCCCAAGGACCTCAAGCCGCTCGCCGATTCCGGCAAGGCGTCGCTCGGTTCGGGCGTCGTGGTGTTCGTCGGTGCGGGCGACGACGGCAAGGCGAGCGTTGTTGTTGCCGTCACTGAAGACCTGACCAAGCGTTTCAGCGCGGTCGACCTGGTACGTGTGGCATCCGCTGCCCTCGGCGGGCAGGGCGGTGGCGGCCGTGCCGACATGGCCCAGGCCGGCGGCCCCGATGCCACCAAGGCGGACGACGCGGTCGCAGCCGTCAGGGCGGCGATGGCCGCTGCCTAACCGCCTCGGCCCGACAACACATATGAAAAGGCTCGCTTCGGCGGGCTTTTTTGTTTCCGGGCACCGTACCCCAGCGGAGCTTGTGACGCTTCAACCAACGAGACCCCGACAGCCTCGTTGAGCTGGTCCAGGCGCTGCGTGAACTTGACAGAAACGGGCCACGGCCATAGGGCTCGCGGGCCGAAAAAGAACGAGCCGGTTGGTTATTCCGGTCCCCGACACGTCGGGCAGACGTCGCGTCGCGCGAACCCAGGGCAGCAACCTCATGAGGGGTGGTGCTGTGATGGATTCGCCAGCGTTCCGTCATTCTCCGTCCCGAAACCGGAGAACGAAATGCACAACCCCAAGACGCTCATTCTCGCCCAGGCGATGATTTCTTTTGCAATGGCCCTGATGATGACGGGCTTCTTCGCCTTCCTCGCGCTCGGCGCGACAGTAGAATGGCTCCATGCCTGGACTCGAAGCTTCATCATCGCCTGGCCACTGGCGTTTTGCCTGTCGCTGGTCGTTGGCAAAGTTGCGTTCAAGATCGCGGCGGGACTGACTGCCGACAGGCCGTCCTGATCGACCACAAAAAAAGCCCCGGATCACTCCGGGGCTTTTTTATTCGGGCCAAACAGATCAGGCCATGGCCTTCTGCAGGTTCTCGTCGATCTTGTCGAGGAAGCCGGTGGTCGACAGCCAGGGCTGGTCGGGACCGATCAGCAGCGACAGGTCCTTGGTCATGTAGCCGCTCTCGACCGTCTGGATGCAGACGCGCTCAAGCGTCTCCGCAAAGCGCTTCAGTTCGGCATTGTCGTCGAGCTTGGCGCGATGGGCGAGGCCGCGCGTCCAGGCAAAGATCGAGGCGATCGAGTTGGTGGAGGTCTCTTCGCCCTTCTGGTGCTGACGATAGTGGCGCGTCACGGTGCCGTGTGCGGCTTCCGCTTCCACCGTCTTGCCATCCGGCGTCATCAGCACCGAGGTCATCAGGCCGAGCGAACCAAAACCCTGGGCAACCGTGTCGGACTGCACGTCGCCGTCATAGTTCTTGCAGGCCCAGACATAGCCGCCCGACCACTTCAGGCTCGAAGCCACCATGTCATCGATCAGGCGGTGTTCGTACCAGAGCTTGCGCGCCTTGAACGCGGCTTCGAACTCCTTCTCGTAGACGTCCTGGAAGATGTCCTTGAAGCGGCCGTCATAGGCCTTGAGGATGGTGTTCTTGGTCGACAGATAGACCGGATAGTTGCGCAGCAGGCCATAGTTGAGCGAGGCGCGGGCGAATTCGCGGATCGACTCGTCGAGGTTGTACATCGCCATGGCGACACCTGCGCCCGGCGCGTCGAACACTTCGTGCTCGATCACCTGACCGTCGTCGCCGACGAACTTGATCGACAGCTTGCCCTTGCCGGGGAATTTGAAATCGGTCGCCTTGTACTGGTCGCCGAAGGCATGACGGCCAACGATGATCGGCTTGGTCCAGCCCGGAACCAGGCGCGGCACGTTCTTCATGATGATCGGCTCGCGGAAGATGGTGCCGCCCAGGATGTTGCGGATCGTGCCGTTGGGCGACTTCCACATCTTCTTGAGCTTGAACTCTTCGACGCGCTGCTCGTCCGGCGTGATGGTGGCGCATTTCACGCCGACGCCGTGCTTGTTGATGGCGTTGGCCGCGTCGATCGTCACCTGGTCGTTGGTGGCGTCGCGGTGCTCGATGCCGAGGTCATAATATTCGATGTTGAGGTCGAGATAGGGGTGGATCAACTTGTCCTTGATGAACTGCCAGATGATGCGGGTCATCTCATCGCCGTCGAGCTCGACGACGGGGTTGGCCACCTTGATCTTCGCCATAAGAAAATGCCTCTTTTTGCCTGGAACCAGCCGGTCCCGGAGGTTCACGATTGGGAGTGCGGCCCCTATACCAAAGCGCATCGGGCCGCGCAAATGATTGCCACTGCTCACCCCAGACCTTTTGCTGACAATGTATGAATCGAAGCTTGTCGGGCGTTTTCGACACTTCTTTCGCGGCAGGTCGCCATTCTTGAGCGGCCGCCCTGCTTTTGCTCACCAGAACTTCATTTTCAGCGCCGAATGTGGCAGGGACGCGCAAAAGGCGCAATTCTCGGTTCAATCGCAGCAATGTCAGACATTTCATCCTCCGCACTGCCCACCGCACCGGTGATCGTTCTTGTCGAGCCTCAGCTCGGCGAGAATATCGGCATGGTGGCGCGCGCCATGGCCAATTTCGGTCTCCGCGAATTGCGCCTGGTCAATCCGCGTGACGGCTGGCCGAGCGAAAAGGCGAGGGCGGCCGCCAGCAGTGCCGACCATGTCATCGACGGCGTTGTCGTATTCCCCGATCTCGCCTCCGCCATTGTCGATCTCAATTTTGTCTTTGCCACCACGGCGCGCCAGCGCGACGGTTTCAAGCGAGTCGCTGGCCCGGTTGAAGCGGGGCGGACGCTGCGCGGCCACGCCCTGTCGGGACTTCGCACCGGCATTCTGTTCGGCCGCGAGCGTTTCGGCCTCTATAATGAGGAAGTGAGCCTCGCCGACGAGATCGTCACCTTCCCGGTAGACCCGGCCTTTGCCTCGCTCAACATCGCCCAGGCGGTGCTGTTGATGTCCTATGAGTGGATGAAGTCTGGCCTGGAAGACGAAACGCAGACCAATTTTGCCGGTCCTGAAATGGTGCCGGCGACCAAGGATCAATTGCAGGGGTTTCTCAATCATCTTGAAGCCGCCCTCGATGCCCGCGGCTATTTCCGCCCGGCGGCCAAGAAACCCAAGATGGTCGACAATCTGCGTTCGGTGCTGACGCGGCCTGGCTTTTTCGCGCCCGAGCTCAAGGTTCTGCGCGGCGTGGTTGCCTCGCTCGACTATTTCTCGCCCAAGGAGCCACGCGGCGCGGGCTACCCTGATCGCAAGGCCAAGGTCGACCACGCCGCCCATTCCGGCGGCGCCGGTGCCGATGAGGACGACACACCGCCAGTCGGCGGCAGGGGGCTCGACAATGACTGATCGCCCGATCCTGATGTTTGATTCAGGTATCGGCGGGCTGACCGTGCTGCGCGAGGCGCGCGTGCTGATGCCTGAGCGCCGTTTCGTCTATGTCGCCGACGATGCGGCATTTCCCTATGGTGCGTGGGAAGAACCGGCGCTCAAGGCGCGTATCCTCGATCTGTTTGGGGGCTTGCTCGAGCGTTTCGATCCCGAGATTTCGGTCGTTCCCTGCAATACGGCTTCCACGCTGGTCATCGACGCGCTGCGCCAGGCATTTCCTGGCCATCCCTTTGTCGGCACCGTGCCGGCGATCAAGCCGGCAGCCGAGCGCACCCGGTCGGGCCTGGTGTCGGTGCTGGCAACGCCAGGCACGGTCAAGCGGCAATACACGCGCGACCTGATCACCCAGTGGGCGACAAAATGCCATGTCAGGCTGGTCGGCAGCGACAAGCTGGCGCAGATGGCTGAGATCTATATGCGCGACGGCTTCGTCGACGAGCAGGCGGTCAAGGACGAGATTGCACCCTGCTTCATCGAACAGGACGGCCGGCGCACCGACATCGTCGTGCTTGCCTGCACGCACTATCCGTTCCTGGTCAACCGCATGCGCAAGACGGCTCCATGGCCGGTCGACTGGATCGATCCGGCCGAGGCGATTGCGCGGCGTGCTCTATCGCTGCTCAATGGCGACGCAGCGGCAAAACGTTCAGACGAGCTGGCATTCGGACGCGATCTTGCGATCTTCACGTCCGGCAAGCCGCATTTCGCCACGGCGCGGTTGATGCAGGGATTCGGTCTTAGCCTGGCTTGATGCCGCCCGAAGCCTGCGAGCGGCGTACCATTGCCGAAGCCGTCACGATGAGCACGACGGTTGCGACATAGGCTGCTATCTGGATGCCCTCTGGCCGCGCGACATACCCAACGAGGATATGAAGCAGGAAGCCGACTGGATTGGTTTGGGGCAGGATTTCCGACGTGTTCCAGATATCGTAGCCCAATGCCGGCAGGTAGCCTGCCTGGACCAGGAATGCGGCAGCTTGCGCGGCAAGGCCGGCAGCGAGCAGGATGATGATGACGCCGGTGACGCGGAATATCTGCTTGAGTGGTACGCTCAACAGCCCCGCATAAAACAGTCCGCCGACCAGTGCCGCTGCAATCACGCCGAGCGCGCCGCCTTGCAGCATGGTCGCCACGCCGAGTTTGCCTTCGATGGCGATGCCATAGAGAAACAGCACCGTCTCCGATCCCTCGCGCAGCACGGCGATCGCGCAGATGATTGCCAAGGCAGACAGTGGCTTTGCCCCTTCCTTCACCGCCTTGCCGACGGCGCGGCTTTCGCCGACCAGTTCGGCAGCATGAGCGCTCATCCAGATCTGGTGCCAGGCGAGCATCGCCACGGCGATCAACAGCACCACCGCGTTGAACAGCTCGGTGCCGTTGCCGTCGAACAGATCCGATAGGCCACTGGCGAAAAAGGCAACGATGGCAGCCCCAGCGAGACCGGCCAAAACACCGCCTGCAACCCAGCCGGTGCGGCCGCTTATGCCCTTGCTCGATGCCAGCACGATGGAAACGATCAGCGCCGCTTCTAGAGTCTCGCGAAAGACGATGACGAATGTCGAAAGCATCGGCTCACTCCGCAAACAGGTTGCCCAGCGCCGTTTCCTTGTGCCGATCGCCGAAGAAACCATAGCTGCCTGCGGCCAAGGGTCCGACATGCAGTTTGATCTGCTTGCCGCCCGCCACGACCTTTTCGACATGGAAGTCGTTGCTTTCGAATTCCTCGGCAGTCGGATCGTCGTTGACGACGACGAGGTCGAATTCCTTGCCAGCCGGCACTGTCAGGGCCTGCGGCTTGAAGTGGTGATCCTTGATGGTGATGGCGTCTTGGCTCTCGGCGGCTTGCGAAGCCAGGCTCAAGCCAAGGAAAAGCCCGGCTGCAAGAGATGCGATCGACGTGGAGCGAGCGAACATGGTGATGACCTCATAGTCCTCGCCATCGTCCGCCTGGGCGGGCGAGGATCGGGTCAGAATAGAAAGGTGATGGGCGCTGTCAAGTTAATTGCGTAGTTTGGAATTGCTCTAAATACAATGATTACAACATGTTAGAGAATTGAATGCGGTTTGAGGAGGGGGCGTGGAACCCTGCGGTGCGGAGCGCGTTTGGCTCATGTTCAACAACAGGATGCGAAGCCATGCCTGCCATGTCAAAGGCCCAGCAAAAGGCCGCCGGAGCGGCCCTTGCCGCCAAGCGCGGCGAGATCAAGAAGAGCAAACTGTTCGGCGCATCGAAGGAAATGTACGAGTCGATGACTGAAAAGCAGCTTGAGGAGTTCGCCGAGACGAAGCGCAAGGGCTTGCCGGAGCACAAGACAAAGCACTGAGCCCCGGCAATCCGATCAGTAGCCTACAGTGAAGCGCTTGCCGGTGTGCTTGGGCGTTTCGGCCTCGTCGACAATGGCCACTGCCAGATCCTGCACCGAGATGTGGCTTTCGCCCTTGGCATCGAACACCGGCTGGTCGGAGCCGATGCGGAACTTTGCGGTGCGTTCGCCGGGCGCCATCATGATGGCGGGCGAGATGAACGACCATTCCAGGCCGGTCTCCGTACGTAGTGCCGCGAGTGCATCGCGTGCCGCGCGTGCGCCGTCCTTGTAGGCATCGGGGAAGTTCGGCCCGTCGACAAGTTGCTTGCCGTCGATTTCGAGACTGCCCGCACCGCCGACCACGATCAGGCGCTTGCCGGCGGCCTTGGCGGCGGCAACGATCGCCTTCGAGCCGGCGAGATGCTTGGCATAGATGTCGGGATCGCCCCAACCGCCATTGAAGGCGGAGATGACGACATCGCTACCCGAAATCGCAGCCTTCAGCGCCTCCACGTCGTTGGCGTCAGCCTGTACGGCAGTGACGCCGTCGATCTGGGCGACCTTCGCCGGGCTGCGGACAATAGCGGTGACCTTGTGGCCGCGTGAGGCCGCTTCCTTGAGTACCGTGGTGCCGACAAAGCCGGATGCGCCGATGAGAGCGATTTTCATGACTGTTCTCCTGTTCGGCCTGCTTTGCCTTTGGGTGCAGAAGCAGGTATGATTTGTAATCAGGTTACCAACGATAACCATATAGAGCGAACGAACGGGCTCGAAAAGAACGCATGATTTCGTGCCCAGGTTACCTCAGGAGAACCGCATGAACGCATCTGTGAAGGCAGCCGCCGCGGCACCGCTGCTGCACACCACGCCCGGCTTCGAGAGCGACGGCCGTGGCGCCTGTCCTATCCGCGAGGTGCTCGACCGGGTCGGCGACACCTGGAGCATCCTGGTCATCATCAACCTTCAGGAGCAGCCGGTGCGCTTCAATGCGCTGAAACGCTCCATCGAAGGCATTTCGCAGCGCATGCTGACGGTCACCTTGCGTTCGCTCGAGCGCGACGGGCTGGTCACGCGCACTGTGCGGCCGACGACGCCGCCGGAGGTCGAATACGGACTGACCGAACTCGGCCAGTCGATCGCGGTGCCGATCGCAGCGCTAGGCAGTTGGGCGGCAAGCAATCGTGACCACATGCGCCAGGCCAGACAAGCGTTCGACCTCGATTCGTGAAGTCGCGCAGGAATCGGAATGCGGCGGCCATCATGACGGCCTAGCCTCGGCGCCATCTTGAGATGGAGCGCCGTTATGAATGCCGACAACATTGTTTCGAGCCTGGATTGGGGGCGAATCGCCAGCGACCTCGACGAATTCGGGGTTGCGCCGACCGGTTCTTTGCTCGACCGGCAAACCTGCCTCGACCTGAGGGCGCTCTACGGACAGGACAAACACTTTCGCAGCCGGATCGTCATGCAGCGCCACGGCTTTGGATCGGGCGAGTACAAATATTTCGGCAATCCGCTGCCCGACACGATATCGGGCCTGCGCCACGCCTTTTACGGACGGCTGGCACCTCTGGCCAATGGCTGGAACGAGCGTATGGGGCTCGACCGGCGCTATCCCGATGAACTCGACGCCTGCCTTGCCAAATGCCATGCCGACGGCCAGACCAAGCCGACCCCGCTTTTGCTGAAATATGGCGCGGGCGACTACAATTGCCTGCATCAGGATGTCTATGGCGCGCACTTGTTTCCGGTACAGCTGGTGATTCTGCTCTCCGATCCGCAATCCGAGTTCGAAGGCGGCGAGTTTGTGATGACGGAGCAGCGTCCTCGTATGCAGTCGCGCGCCGAAGTGGTATCGCTTGGCATCGGGCAGGGCGCACTGTTTGCCGTCAACGACCGCCCGAAGGCCGGCACGCGCGGTGACTATCGCGTCAAGATGCGCCACGGCGTCAGCCGGATCCGTCAAGGCGAGCGCTTCACGCTTGGGCTCATCTTCCATGACGCCAAATGAGCCGGCTGCCAGCCGCAGCGTTGACATTCCAGGATGTTTCGCCTAGTTAGCCGCCAACGCCGGGCCGAACGCCCGGTGTTTTATTTGACGTGTCCCGTGGACCTTTTCCGCAAAGCGTGCGTGGAAGATCCTGTCAGGCTTCGAAAACGGAGGCCAGAGGAGGGCGCGTTTCCTTCACTCGAAACATGAGGTTTCGGGTGTATTGTTTTGAAAGGGAATGCGATGAGCAAGCGCGAATCCGCGAAATACAAGATTGACCGCCGTCTTGGCGAGAACATTTGGGGTCGCCCAAAGTCCCCGGTCAACAAGCGTGAATACGGCCCCGGCCAGCACGGCCAGCGCCGCAAGGGCAAGCTCTCGGACTTCGGTCTGCAGCTGCGCGCCAAGCAGAAGCTGAAGGGTCACTACGGCGACGTTTCGGAAAAGCAGTTCCGCAAGACCTACGAAGAGGCTAACCGCCGCAAGGGCGACACCTCCGAGAACCTGATCGGCCTGCTCGAGTCGCGTCTGGATGCGGTCGTTTACCGCGCCAAGTTCGTGCCGACCATTTTCGCTGCCCGTCAGTTCGTCAACCACGGCCACGTCAACGTCAACGGCGTCCGCACCAACATCTCGTCGTACCGCTGCAAGGCTGGCGACGTGATCGAGGTCCGCGAGAAGTCGAAGCAGCTGGTCATCGTGCTTGAGGCCGTTGGTCTCGCCGAGCGCGACGTTCCTGACTACATCGAAGTCGATCACAACAAGATGGTCGCGACCTTCGCTCGGGTTCCCGGCCTGTCGGACGTTCCGTACGCAGTGCAGATGGAACCGAACCTCGTCGTCGAATTCTATTCGCGCTAATCCCTCCGGATCAGCATCGAATTGCAGAGAGCGGCCGGAAACGGCCGCTCTTTTCGTTTGTGCGTGGTGCTGTACGCTCCTCAGCGCCTTGCACCGCAGCCCATAATGCGAAATATGCACTCCAAGTGGTCAAGTCGGGCGCTGGCCCGGCCGATGCCGAGTGTAAGGAAGGCCCCATGGGTATTCACGAAGCAGATGCGCTGGCCGAGCCTGGCGAGGGCGCGTTCCCGCTCTATCGCGACGCGCCGTCCTCGGTGGAGTTCAACAAGCTGCGCAAGCGGCTGTTGCGGCTCACCCGCCAGGCGATCGAGGACTACGCCATGGCCAAGCCAGGCGAACGCTGGCTGGTGGCACTGTCCGGCGGCAAGGATTCCTACGGCCTGCTTGCGGTGCTTATGGATCTCAAATGGCGCGGCCTGCTGCCGGTCGAGCTGCTTGCCTGCAATCTCGACCAGGGCCAGCCGAACTTTCCCAAGAACGTGCTGCCCGACTACCTCAATGCCAATGGCATCGCCCACCGCATCGAGTATCGCGACACCTATTCGGTGGTCACCGACAAGATATCAGAGGGCAATACCTATTGTTCATTGTGCTCGCGGCTGAGGCGAGGGCACCTCTACCGCATCGCGCGCGAGGAGGGCTGCTCGGCGCTGGTGCTCGGCCACCACCGCGAGGACATCCTCGAAACCTTCTTCATGAACATGTTCCATGGCGGCCGCCTTGCCGCCATGCCGCCCAAGCTGATGAATGACGAGGGCGACGTCATGGTGCTCAGGCCGCTAGCCTTGTGCGCCGAGACCGACCTCGCGAAATTCGCCGATGGCATGAAGTTTCCAATCATCCCGTGCGACCTGTGCGGCAGCCAGGAAGGGCTCCAGCGCAACGCCATGAAGGCGATGCTGGACGACATCGAAAAGCGCATGCCGGGCCGCAAGGACACGATGCTGCGGGCGCTTGCCAACACGCGACCCTCGCACTTGCTCGACCGCAAGCTGTTCGATTTTACGAGTCTGTAGCCACCTGCAGAGCGGCCCGAAAACCAGAATCGGCTTTCGGGCCTGACTGCGCTCAGTGGGCGTCTGTCAGCACCGGTGTCGTGTCATGCTGGCCGTGGAACAGTTTGCCCTTCTCGGCAATCAGCACCATCACCAGGCCGACGGCGGCAACGCCGCAGAAACCGATCGCCAACGGCACGGTCGTGCCGTCGAAGGACTGGCCGATCGCCGCCCCGATCAGTCCGCCACCGAGCGTCTGCATGAAGCCCTGCACCGATGAGGCCGTACCTGCGATATGGCCGAGCGGCTCCATGGCGATGGAGTTGAAGTTCGAGCCGATCCAGCCGAACTGGAACATCGCCAGCGCAAACAGTACGATGAAGGCACCAAACGGCACCGGCCCGGTCAGCGACCAGATGAGCCAGATCGCGCTCACCAAGAGGAAGCCGAGCAGCGCGCCATGCGACAGCTTGCGCATGCCGAGCTTGACGACGAGGCGCGAGTTGAGGAACGACGACACCGACATCATGCCGGCGATCGCCGCAAAGACCAGCGGGAACCACACGCCGAGCCCGTAGAGGCCGACATAGACCTGCTGCGCCGAGTTGATGAAACCAAACAGCGCGCCGAAGATGGTCATCGACGCAAGCGTGTACCACAGCGACATGCGCGTGGTCAGAACGGTGCGGAAACCTTTGGCGATGGACAGGATCGACAACGGCCGCCGGTCCTCGGGGTGCATCGTCTCGGGCAGGCGGATCGCCGCCCACATGGTGATGGCAAGCGCCGACACGGCCATGACGATGAAGATCATGTGCCATTCCGAAAACAGCATGACGACCTGGCCGATGCCGGGGGCAAGCACCGGCACGATCATGAACACCATGAAGATCAGCGACATGATCTCGGCCATCTGCCGTCCGCCGAAGCGGTCGCGCACCACCGAGACCGCGATCACGCGCGTCGAGGCCGCACCGATTCCCTGGACGAAGCGCAGCAATAGAAGGGTTTCGAAGCTTGGCGCGAAAGCTGCCGCGAAGGCCGCAATGATATAGATGCCGAGGCCAAACAGCAGCGGCTTGCGCCGGCCGAACCGGTCGGAGGCTGGGCCATAGGCAAGCAGCGCCAGTGCGAGGCCGGCGAAATAGGCGGTTATCACATATTGACGATGGTTTTCGCTCTCAACGTTGAGACTGGCGCCGATCTGCTGCAGCGCGGGCAACATGATGTCGACGGCGAGCGCATTGACTGCCATCAGGGCTGCGGCCAGCGCGATGAATTCCCATCGCGGAATCGGAAACACGCCCGGTTGGGCGCTCGGAGAGACTTTCTGTTCCATCAGGAATCCAATTCAAACGGAAATGCGCCGGAAAGCCGGCGCATTTGCCACAAATGGACCCCGGAACAGGCCGGAGCCGGTACTTCTAAATCAGGCGGCGCCCTTGACGCTCACGCCCTTCTCTTGAAGGAACGACTGCAACTCGCCGGCCTGGAACATCTCACGGATGATGTCGCAGCCGCCCACGAACTCGCCCTTGACGTAGAGCTGCGGGATCGTCGGCCAGTTGGAGTAGTCCTTGATGCCTTGGCGAAGGTCGTTCGAGGTCAGCACGTTGACGCCCTTGTAGTCGACCCCGAGGTA
This sequence comes from Aminobacter sp. 01T433, assembly GCF_056398585.1. NCBI lineage: Bacteria > Pseudomonadati > Pseudomonadota > Alphaproteobacteria > Hyphomicrobiales > Phyllobacteriaceae > Aminobacter > Aminobacter sp. 01T433. The sequence goes on along the minus strand of NZ_JBFTPR010000009.1, from coordinate 191,220 downwards.
ATCGAGGATCTGGACGACCTGGCCCGAAAAGCCGCACTGCGGAAAGCCGGGCGTGCCCTTCATGAACACCACGACGTCCTGGCTCTTCACTTCGCTGTCGATGTACTCGTTGATTCCGCTCATGGCGCCTAAACCTCAATCTGGCCGAACTCGTGTAGTCGGCAATATCCACTAGACTGCTAGCACTAGCTACTATGTGGTTGCAACAGTCGAGCTTTCCAAGCGACGCGTCGACCCGAAAACTGAAAAACGCAATAACACAATCGGACCTCAGGTCCAGACCTGACGCCCGCCGCAGTTCCGGTTGCCAGGGATACCGGCGCTCCAACGGGCGCGTTCCATGCGATTGCGGCTCGTTTTCTTCCCGGCTGGCCTCAAAAGCTTCTCGATCTGGCGCAGCGTCGACGACTCGTCGAGGTCGTGCTTTGCTGGCCTTTTGATCGCGCGCAGGCGAGCGACGTTATTCCGGAATGCTGGTCTGCAGGGCGAGCGCATGCAGCACGCCGCCCATGTTCCCCTTCAGTGCGTCGTAGACCATCTGGTGCTGTTGCACGCGGGTCTTGCCACGGAAGCTTTCCGACACGACCTCGGCGGCGTAGTGGTCGCCGTCGCCGGCGAGATCGCGGATAGTCACCCGGGCATCCGGAATGCCGTCCTTGATCATCCGCTCGATGTCGTGTGCGTCCATTGCCATGCCGTATTCCCCGATCAGTTGTTCATGAACCGAGGGAACCAGGATTCGTGAGCCGTGGTCAACTCGTCAATTGATATGGCGCGCGCCTCGCCCAGTTTCAATTCCTTGCCGCCGGTCGTGCCGATCCACGGAGCATGAATCCCGAGCGCCTTGGCTTCGTTCCACAATTCCTGCATCTCGGCCGACTTGGGGTCAAGCTTGACGGTCACCAGATAGCGCCCCTGGTCTTCGCCGAAGAACACCGGGATCGGGTTGGTGCCGCTGAGGCCGGGAACAGTGGCGCCGATGCCGGAGGCCATCGCCATCTCCGCGAGCGCAACTGCAAGACCGCCATCGGACAGGTCGTGTACGGCGGTAGCCTGGCCGTTGCGGATCAGCTTGCGCACGAAGTCGCCGACTTTCTTTTCGTGCTCTAGGTTGACCGCCGGCGGCGGGCCGTCGGTGCGGCCATGCACGTCGCGCATGTAGATCGACTGGGCAAGGTGGCTGCCCCACTGGGCCGGCCCGCCGACAAGCAGGATCACTTCGCCGTCGCTGGCAAAACAGGCCTTGGCCATCTTCGACCAGTCGTCGATCAGGCCCACGCCGCCAATTGTCGGCGTCGGCAGGATGCCTTGGCCGTTGGTCTCGTTGTACAGCGACACGTTGCCCGAAACGATCGGGAAACCAAGCGCACGGCAGGCCTCGCCGATGCCTTTCACCGCCCCGACCAGCTGCCCCATGATCTCGGGCCGCTCGGGATTGCCGAAGTTGAGATTGTCGGTCGCAGCCAGGGGCTCGGCACCGGTCGCAGTCAGGTTGCGCCAGCATTCGGCCACGGCCTGCTTGCCGCCCTCATAGGGATCGGCCTCGCAATAGCGTGGGGTCACGTCGGACGAAAACGCCAGCGCCTTGGTGGCATGGCCCTCGACGCGCACGACGCCTGCGTCACCACCGGGGCGCTGCAGCGAGTTGCCCTGGATCATCGTGTCATACTGCTCCCACACCCAGCGGCGCGAAGACAGGTCCGGCCCGTCGAGCATCTTGAGCAGCGCATCGGCGACATCGGCCTGCGGAGCATCGTCGGCCGCCAGCGGCGCGTGCTTGGCCGGCTCGACCCACGGGCGATCATATTCGGGCGCTTCGTCGCCAAGTTCCTTGATCGGCAGGTTGGCGACTTCCTTGCCCTGATGCAGGACGCGGAAGCGCAAATCGTCGGTGGTCTTGCCGACGATGGCGAAGTCGAGACCCCATTTGACGAAGATCGCCTCGGCTTCTTCTTCCTTCTCGGGGCGCAGCACCATGAGCATGCGCTCCTGGCTCTCCGACAGCATCATCTCATAAGCGCTCATGCGCTCTTCGCGCACCGGCACCTTGTCCAGGTCGAGCTCGATGCCGAGGTCGCCCTTGGCGCCCATTTCGACAGCCGAGCAGGTCAGGCCAGCGGCACCCATATCCTGGATGGCGATGACCGCGCCCGAAGCCATCAGTTCGAGGCAGGCTTCCAGCAGGCACTTTTCGGTGAAGGGATCGCCAACCTGCACGGTCGGGCGCTTCTCGTCGATTTTGTCATCGAATTCGGCAGACGCCATGGTCGCGCCGCCGACACCGTCGCGGCCGGTCTTGGCGCCGAGATAGACGACCGGCAAGCCGACGCCCTTGGCCTGTGACAGGAAGATCCCGTCCGTCTTGGCGAGACCCGCGGCAAAGGCGTTGACCAGGATGTTGCCATTGTAGCGGGCGTCGAAATTGACCTCGCCGCCAACGGTCGGCACGCCGAAAGCATTGCCATAGCCGCCGACCCCGGCAACGACGCCCGAAACCAGGTGGCGCGTCTTGGGATGATCGGGCGCACCGAAGCGCAGTGCGTTCATCGATGCCACCGGGCGCGCGCCCATGGTGAAGACGTCGCGCAAAATGCCGCCGACGCCGGTTGCCGCACCCTGATAGGGCTCGATGAAGGAGGGGTGGTTGTGGCTCTCCATCTTGAAGACGACGCAATCGCCGTCACCGATGTCGACCACGCCGGCATTCTCGCCCGGACCCTGGATGACCCGCTCGCCCTTGGTCGGCAGCGTGCGCAGCCACTTCTTCGACGATTTGTACGAGCAGTGCTCGTTCCACATCGCCGAGAAGATGCCGAGTTCGGTGAAAGTGGGCTCGCGTCCGACAAGGTCGAGGATACGCTGGTATTCGTCTGGCTTGAGCCCGTGCGCGGCAATGAGCTCGCCGGTGATCTTCACGTCGTTCTGAATAGTCATCGTAGATCGCAGAATCCGTTGGGGGAACCGTTGGTGGCTCAATAGCGCATCATTGGGTCAGGATATACCGCCAAAGGCCAGAAAATCGCCCTTATGGCAAGGAAACGGGACTGCTGGCAGCGGGATGTGGATGGGCTCAGCCGAAACTGTCGTAGCCGGCGCGCCCCTCGTCGAGCAGGCGACGCAGCTTTGCCAGCCCCTGGCTCACCTCGGCCTGGGTCCGCGCCGATGAAATGCCGATCCTGACGCGGTGGAACACCTGGTCCGAACGCCCGGCCTTGAACTCGTCTTCGTCGTCGATCAGCACGCCTTGCTCATAGGCGGCGTTCTTGAAGGTGCCGGAATTCCACGGTTCCGGCAGGGCCAGCCAGATGAAGGGGATGTTGGGCGTGGTGTTGAAGTCGCAACCGTCCAGCGCCTTGCGCACAATGTCGAGACGGGCGTTGATCTCGGCGATCGAGCGGGCACGGATCGCCGCAGCCGTGCCCGAAAGCACCAGCTGGGCGCACAGTTCCGCCAAAAGGAACGGCATGCCGCCGGTGACCATCTTGTGCGCAACCCGGATGCTGTGGCGGAAATGCGCGGGGCATGACAGCCAGCCGCCGCGCACGCCAGCCGCCACCGACTTGGACAGGCCGCCGACCACGAACACGCGTTCAGGCGCGAATTCGGCCAGAAGCGGGGTGCGGTCGTCGGTGAGCGCGCCGTAGAGATCGTCCTCGATCAGCAGCACATTATGCTTGCGCGCGATCTCGGCAATCGCCTGCCGGCGCTCGCGTGGCATGATCACGCCGGTCGGGTTCTGTGCCGTGGGCATCAGGAACGCCAGTTTCGGGTGCTTTTGGGCGCAGACGCGTTCGAAATCGTCGGGGTCGACGCCGTGTTCGTCCGAATTGACCAATGCCATGCGCCGGCCGATCAGGCCGGCACTGCGCGCGATCTGGGTATAGGTCACATGCTCGAACAGGATGTGATCGCCGGGCGAACTTGCCGCGGCAATGATGGCGACAACAGCGGCATGCGCGCCGAGTGTCGGAACGATGCTGTCGGGTGCGGCCACAAATCCGTTGCGCGACAGCCATGCGCTGCCTGCCTCGGACCAATGTTCTGGAAAGGTCCTTGTATAGCTCGTCATGTCGTCGGGATTGTCCCGGCTTATCGCGGCCAGGATTGTCTCGATTTCGCTGCTCTGGCCGACATTGGGTGCCGCCGTGCTGTCGAAGCGCAGCTTGCCAGCCGGAGCCTCGACGGGGCGTGAGCCCTCATGGGGCAGGGCAGGCGGCGCGCTGGGCGCAGGCTGCTCGCTATGGCGCGCAAGGATGTAAGTGCCGCGACCGACTTCGCCGCTCACCAGGCCGCGTTCGCGCAACAGCGAGTAGGCGCGCCCGACAGTCCCGATAGTCACGCCGATGTCGTAAGCGAGGTTGCGCTGCGGCGGCAACTTGGTTCCGGAAGCCAGAACGCCGCTGTCGATGTCGCTTTCGATGCGTTCGGCCAGGCGCAGATAGAGCGGGCCGGAGCCGGATGAGAGATCGGGAAGCCAAATTGTCATGGTGACAATTCCTATATTGCGATCATCATTGAGTCAATTCATAGCATTGTTCGTCGAGAATAGACACAATCTGGATCATTGCTATGAGTACAATAGGTGCAATTGAAGGGGACGTCACAGCTACATCTCCAGCGGACAAGCACAGCTCATTCCGCAATCTGGCGAAGGTTCCACTCAATCTCATGCGATGGCTGTCGCGCTGCATCGAGCGGCGGCGCACCCGATTGAGCCTGCTGGACCTCACGGACGAACAACTGGCCGATATCGGCATCTCGCGTTGCGATGCCTATCGCGAAGGAATCCGCTCGTTTTACGACTGAAGGTTTTCGGATTGTCCCGACCCACGGGCAGTTCGACATTGGTGGAGGCGCCCCTGTGCCTCCACCTCTTTTTCAGCCGAAGCTGATTAGACAAGCCTGTCGACTGTGCCTCAAGCGGTGCCGGTGCAGGACGGGTTGCCGGAGCTCCAGCGGGTGATGTCGGAGCCGATGCGTGCGCCGAGCGTCTGGTCCATCAGCGGACCGAACGCCTGAACCTGGCTCGAATTGCCTTGCGCTTGCACCACCAGCAGCGGCCTTGCGCCATATTGCTTGGCCGGCACCAAAAGGAAGCGCGGCGTGCCGCCGAAATTATTGAGTTCGTTGGCCATCTGGTAGGCCTTGAAGGCCGGGTCCTTGCTGGCGAACCAGCATTTGTGCGCGGCGATCGCCACCTGTTCCATCGAACGAAGCGATGCACTCTTGCCCGACGCTGACGGCGCTGGCGTTCTCGGGCCGGAATTGCAGGCGGCAAGGGCAATGACTGCGGCCGCTGCCGCCAGAATCCGCAGTGACTTCATTCGCCGATGCCCGCCCTTTATCAATTGGATGAAATGAAGAGAATTCCCGGCCTTACGCTGCCTTGGCCAGGCCGAGCGCGCTTTCAAACAGGGCGCGGCCATCATTGCCGCCATGTGCAGCCTCAATCAGGTTTTCCGGGTGCGGCATCAGCCCAAGCACGTTGCCCGATTTGTTGATGATGCCGGCGATGTCGTTGATCGAGCCGTTCGGATTGGTGCCGGCGTAGCGGAACACCACCTGGCCGTTGCCTTCGAGCTGGTTGAGCGTCTCGGGATCGGCGAAATAATTGCCGTCGTGATGCGCCACAGGGCAGCGGATGATCTGGCCGGCCGAATAGTTGCGGGTAAATGCGGTGTTGGCGTTGGCAATTTCCAGCTTGACCTCGCGGCAGACGAATTTGAGCGAGGTGTTGCGCATCAAAGCCCCGGGCAGGAGGCCTGCCTCGACCAGGATCTGGAAGCCGTTGCAAACGCCCACGACCTGCACGCCCTTGGCGGCTTTTTCAGCGACCGCGCGCAGCACCGGCATGCGGGCAGCGATCGCGCCGCAGCGCAGATAGTCGCCGAAGGAAAAGCCACCTGGAATGGCGATCAGGTCGACATCGGGGATTTCCGTGTCGGTCTGCCAGACGGTGATCGGGGCCTTGCCCGAAATCTTGGTCAGCGCCGCGATCATGTCGCGGTCGCGGTTGAGGCCGGGGAGGAGAACGACTGCTGATTTCATTTCGGTTCGTAAGGCCTCTGAGATTCGGCGAGTTCACGCAGTTCCAAACGACGCTCGATGTGCTCGAGCCGTTCGTCGTGGCGGTCAAGTCGGCGGTTCACGCCAGCTAGCGCTTCTTCCGCACCAGTCATTCTTCGCTTGATCTCCTGGAGGTCGAATTTCATCTCCGAGAGATCGCCGTGCACACGTTTGAGCAGTTCGTACATCAGGTCGTTGGTGACTTCCGCCACTTCACCCTCCGGTACAACCTCAGATAAGCGTCACACTATAATTCTCAATCACCGTGTTCGCCAGAAGCTTCTCGCACATGGCGGTCAGATCGGCCTCGGCCTTGGCCCGGTCGGTCTGGGAAAGCTCGACGTCGAACACCTTGCCCTGGCGCACGGAACCGACGCCGCCGAATCCCAGGCCGTCGAGCGCATGCTCGATCGCCTTGCCTTGCGGGTCGAGAACGCCGTTCTTGAGGGTGACGGTGACGCGGGCCTTGATCACGGGCGGAATTCTCCGGCTATTCGGCGATAAAAGGGAAGGGCGCGGTCGATCCGCGCCCTGCTGCTTAGCTTAGTGCTTGACGAGAACCGGGCCGGTCGGGCGCGGGGTCTCGTTTTCATTCATGATGCCGAGGCGGCGTGCCACTTCCTGGTAGGCCTCGACCAGCCCGCCCATGTCGCGGCGGAAGCGGTCCTTGTCGAGCTTGTCCTGGGTGGCGACGTCCCACAGGCGGCAGCTGTCGGGCGAAATCTCGTCGGCGACGACGATGCGCATCATGTCGCCCTCATACAGCCGGCCGCATTCGATCTTGAAATCGACGAGCTGGATGCCGACGCCCATGAACAGGCCGGAGAGGAAGTCGTTGACGCGGATGGCAAGCGCCATGATGTCGTCGATTTCCTGCGGGCTTGCCCAGCCGAATGCCGTGATGTGCTCTTCCGAGACCATCGGATCGTCGAGCGCATCGGCCTTATAGTAGAATTCGATGATCGAGCGCGGCAGCACGGTGCCTTCCTCGATGCCCAGGCGCTTGGCCAGCGAGCCAGCGGCGACGTTGCGCACCACAACCTCGAGCGGGATGATCTCGACTTCCTTGATCAGCTGCTCGCGCATGTTGAGCCGGCGGATGAAGTGGGTCGGAATGCCCATGCGGTTCAGGTGGTTGAAGATGTGCTCGGAAATACGGTTGTTGAGCACGCCCTTGCCGTCGACGACTTCATGTTTCTTCTTGTTGAAGGCGGTGGCGTCGTCCTTGAAAAACTGGATCAGGGTGCCCGGCTCGGGGCCTTCATAAAGGATCTTGGCCTTGCCTTCGTAAATGCGGCGGCGATTCTTCATTTGACTGATTCTCTGGTTGGAAGGGTGGACGGCAAGTTACCGGTCCCTTTCTCACGCCGCAAAGCCGCGGCGGCTGTGGGTTTCAAGGCCGGTCTCTATCTTAATCAGGCCCATTGCTCAATCATCATTTCCTTCCAATCAACGCCTTTTGGTACGGAATTGCCGCACCGCACACACAAACAGAGCAAAAGAGAGATAAAGTGAGATATTGACCGGGCGTCGGCCTTTTGGTTTGAGGAACCCGATAACATATACACCGGAAGTCGAATCGATTTCCCACTCCCTGGAGGATTGCCATGAGCAACATGAAGGACCGCGAAGAAGGTTTTGAGCGCAAGTTCGTCTTCGACGAAGAGCTGCGTTTCAAGGCGAATGCGCGGCGCAACAGGGCGCTCGGCCTCTGGGCTGCCGAAAAGCTCGGCAAGTCAGGCGCTGACGCCGATGCCTACGCCAAGGAAGTCGTTGTTTCAGACATCGAAGAAGCCGGCGATCATGACGTGTTCCGCAAGATTCGCGCCGATTTCGACGCCGCCGGCGTCGACCAGTCCGATCATCAGATTCGCCGTACCATGGACGAACTGATGGCGCAGGCGGTCGAGCAGATCAAAAACACCTGACCAGGCCACACTGCTGGACTAACGAACCGCCCGGATTCCGGGCGGTTTTTGTTTGCGCCTCAGCTCGCTTCCGGATGAAATGGCGCCGCCACAAGGAGAACCAAGATGTCGCTTGCCGAGAGACTGCACGCCAACGAGACCATCATCACCGCCTGGTCCGGCGTGCCGGATGCACTGACCGTCGAAATTCTTGCCGGGCAGGGCTTCGATGCCGTCACTCTCGACATGCAGCATGGCGGCCACAATGAAGACTCCGTGCTGCGATCGCTTGCGCCCGTGCTCCGGGCGGGCAAACATGCGCTCGTGCGCGTTCCTGTCGGGCGCTTCGACATGGCGAGCCGCGCGCTCGACTTCGGTGCCGAGGCTGTCATCGCCCCTATGGTCAATTCGGTCGAGGATGCGCAACGCTTTGCCGCTGCGATGAAATACCCGCCGCTGGGCGAGCGTTCCTGGGGGCCGACCTACGCTGCCCCCCGCCACGGCAGCAAGGACCCGGTCAAGTGGCTGAAGGAGAGCAATGTCCGCACCGTCTCCTTTGCCATGGTCGAGACGCACGCTGCGGTCGCCGCCCTCGATGGCATTCTGGCGACACCCGGCATCGACGGCATTTTTCTCGGGCCTGGCGACTTTTCGATCGCCTGGACCAAGGGGGATGCGGTCAACGGAACGCTCGAAGGCATGATGGAAACGGTCGCCGATGTCGCCAGGCGCACGCGCGCCGCCGGAAAGCATGCCGGCATCTATGTCACTGATCCCAAGATCGCTGGGCGCTTTGTCGAGATGGGCTTCCAGCTGCTCGCCACAGGCTCGGAACACCAGCTGATATCAAGCGGTGCCGCGAGCCTGCTCTCCGAGCTCAAGAAATCGCTGGCTTAACCTTCGAGCCGCGACAGGAACTGCGCGAACACCATCGATCCTTCGGGCCACGGCCCGAAGCCCGAATCGGCATTGATGTGGCCGGCTTCACCTGCATCGATGAACAGCGAACCCCATGCGGCGGCGATGTCTTCGGCGACGTCGAGTTTGCAATAGGGGTCGTTGCTGCTGGCGACCACCACCGAGGGAAACGGCAGCGGATCGCGCGGGTAGGGGCCGAAGGTCATCAGGTGCTTCGGCCGGATCGTCGGATTGGAGACATCTGGCGGGGCCACGAAGAAGCCGCCCGCCACATATTTCTTGAAGCCGGGAATGGCGTGGATGGCCGTCGGGATGCCAAGCGAGTGCGCAACCAGAACGACCGGCCGTTCGGCCGCGTTGACCGCGTCGATGACCTTGGCTGTCCAGTCTTCGCGCACAGGCTTTGACCATTCGTCCTGCTCGACGCGGCGCGCGGTCGACAGTTTTTCCTCCCAGCGGCTCTGCCAGTGGGATGGCCCCGAATTGGTGTATCCGGGCACGATGATGATATCGGCGTCTTTTACCTTCATGTCGGGGATGTAGCGATCCGATCTCGCCGGTGCAAGCCGGTGCGGTTCACAGTTCCATATGCACGATCTCGATCGGGTCGCCGCCGACGCCATGCGAGAAAAAGCCCCGCTCAACCGTGCGAAAGCCGTGGCGGCGATAAAAGCCCTCGGCATTGACTGTCGATTCGACCCTGATCGGCCCTTCATGGTCCCGCTGCGCATTCTGGATGCCGATTTCAAGCAGCCTCTTGCCGAGGCCTGAGCCTGCGGCGTCGGCCAGAAGAAACAGCCGCGTTACCTCGCCGGGCTCCGAATCGACAAAGGCGACGATCTTGCCGTCCTGCTCGGCGACGATCATCAGCCCTTTGGCGATCAGGGCTTCGTAAGTTTCCGCCGTCCGTTCTCCCATCCATCCCGCGATCTGTTCGGCGGAATAGTGGTCCTTGGCAAGCTCGCGCACCGAATTGCGCGTAACGTCGAATACCGCTTGCCCGTCACCAGCGCGTGCCGGCCTCAGCGATGTATGTTCGTTCATGAATTGCACTCGGATCAGTTTCGGAAAACCAAACAGCTAGCGTTCGGCATTCGCAAAGTCTCTGCCGAATGGCCGCTGGCACAATGAATGCTCCAAGGCGATCAGAGCCGGCAGTTCGTCGATTGATATCGAATCGTTGAACGCGGTGTTCGGTCTTTGCTGGCTTGTGTGAACGACTGCGCCGGCCGATCTAACACGGGAATAGAAACAGCCGTGTTGGCCGGAGAGTGGATTTTGGAACTGACACGACGCAAACTGATTGGCAGCGCAGCCCTCCTTGCCGTGGGAGCAACAGCAGGCGTTGGCCATACGGAGCCCAAGATGAGCAAGATTCCCTTTGCCGCCACGACGCCGATCAGCGTGTCCCGCGTTGGCCTCAAGGCACGTGACGCTGAAGCGATGGCCAAGTTCTATCGCGACGTCGTCGGTTTGCAGGAGCTCGCCCGCGACGGCGAGACCATCACGCTGGGTGCTGGCAGCCGCGCGCTGCTGGACATCGAGGCCGACAAGGCAGCCCAGCCGGACGATCCGCGCAGTGCCGGCCTGTTCCATACCGCCTTCTTGTTACCCACCCGTGCAGATCTCGGGCGCTGGATCAAGCATGCCATCGACAAGCGTATTCAGGTCGACGGCGCGTCCGACCATCTGGTCAGCGAGGCGCTGTATCTGACCGACCCCGAAGGCAACGGCATCGAGATTTACCGCGACAGGCCGCATGACAGCTGGAAATGGACCGGCTCGCAGGTCGACATGGCGACCGAACAGCTCGACATCCCGTCCATCGTCGCCGAGGTGCCTGCTGGCGATGCCGGCTGGCAGGGCATGCCGGACAACAGCATCGTCGGCCACGTCCATCTGCGCGTCGGCGATCCGGCCTTGGCAGCGGAGTGGTGGAACAAGCAGTTCGGCTTCGACACGGTGGCCAAATACGGCAACAGCGCCGTATTCCTGTCTTCTGGCGGCTACCACCACCATATCGGGGCCAATTCCTGGCAGAGCCTGGGTGCGGGAAAACGCGACGCCTCGCGCACCGGCCTTGCGTGGGTCGAAATGCGCTCGGCTGAAACCAAGGCGGCTTCGACTTACGAAGACCCCTGGGGCACAGTCATTCGTGCGCTGCCGGGCCAGCCGGGCTGAACGACCATCCTGACACCAACTGGCCCAAGGCCTGTGCTAAGCCAAAGCCTGAACCTGCCGTGCTGGCGGGTTCGGCTATTGGAAATGCAGGACCGGGACAAAAGATGCTGAAAGTAATCGCTCAGGATTTCATCAAGCCTGAGTTCATCGAAATCGTGCTGCCGCTCTATGCCGAGCTCGTCGAGCAGACCAAGCTTGAACCGCTTTGCATCTCTTATGACCTGTTCGTCGATCAAAAGGATCCCGGCCACTTCATTTTCATCGAGGAATGGCCCGACCGCGCGGCGCTGGATATCCATTGCGAGAGCGAGCATTTCACGCGGCTGGTCCCGTTGATCAACAAACATCAGCGGCAAGACCCAACCTTCATCCTGATGGATGCATTCGCGGGCTGAGATCGGAACCCTTGCTGGCGGATCCGGGGTGATGCAATCCCAAGACGGTTCGCCTCAGCCTGTGGTGAATGCAAAAAGGCCCGCGCAGCGCTGCGCGGGCCTTTTTGCATTGAAGCTTCGTTCGGCTACCTGCCTTCGATCTCAAGATTCGGAACGTCGATCTTCAGTTCGATGCTCTTCTGCTGGTCAAAATAGCCATCGTAATAGAGATAGCCGCCTATCACGGCGGCGATCATCACGGCGCCAGCAACGAACCAGCCGGCTTTTCCGCCATTCACGACCACGACATCAGGGTTTGCCATTTTCCGCTCCAATTTGTTCAAATCGGAACAGTAACGCCGGCTCGCCTCGATGGTTCCCGGATCAAACCTTATCCAAATACCCGCTTGAAGATCGTGTCGACATGCTTGGTGTGATATCCGAGGTCGAACTTTTCGCGGATTTCGGCTTCCGGCAAGGCAGCGGTCACTTCCTTGTCAGCCAGAAGTTCCTCAAGGAAATCCTTGCCTTCTTCCCATACCTTCATGGCGTTGCGCTGGACCAGCCGGTAGGCGTCCTCACGCGAAACGCCAGCCTGCGTCAGCGCCAGCAGCACGCGCTGCGAATGCACCAGCCCGCGGAACTTGTTCATGTTCTTGAGCATGTTGTCGGGATAGACGACGAGCTTGTCGATGACGTTGGTCAGACGCGCCAGCGCGAAGTCGAGCGTGACGGTCGCATCCGGGCCAATCATGCGCTCGACCGACGAGTGCGAGATGTCGCGCTCATGCCACAACGCCACGTTCTCCATCGCCGGCGCCGTATAGGAGCGGACCATGCGGGCGAGGCCGGTCAGGTTTTCGGTCAGCACCGGGTTACGCTTGTGCGGCATTGCCGACGAGCCCTTCTGGCCCGGCGAGAAATACTCTTCTGCCTCAAGCACCTCGGTGCGCTGCAGATGGCGGATTTCGGTGGCGACGCGCTCGATCGACGACGCGATCACGCCGAGCGTGGCGAAGAACATGGCGTGGCGATCGCGCGGGATGACCTGCGTCGACACCGGCTCCGGCTTGAGGCCGAGCTTGGCGGCGACATGCTCTTCGACGCGCGGGTCGATATTGGCGAAGGTGCCGACTGCGCCAGAAATCGCACAGGTAGCGATGTCTTCACGCGCATGCACAAGACGCTCGCGGCAGCGGGTGAATTCGGCGAAGGCCAGCGCCAGCTTGACGCCGAAGGTCGTCGGCTCGGCGTGGATGCCATGGCTGCGGCCGATGGTGACGGTGTCCTTGTGCTCGAAGGCGCGGCGCTTGAGCGCGGCCAAAAGCGCGTCGATATCGGCAAGCAGGATATCGCTGGCACGTACCAGCTGCACGGAAAGGCAGGTGTCGAGCACGTCGGACGAGGTCATACCCTGGTGGATGAAGCGCGAATCCGGGCCGACGAATTCAGCCAGATGCGTCAGGAAAGCGATGACGTCATGCTTGGTGACGCGCTCGATCTCGTCGATGCGCTCGACGTCGAACTTGGCGGCGCCACCCTTTTCCCAGATCGTCTTTGCCGCTTCCTTGGGGATGACGCCGATCTCGGCCAGCGCGTCGCAGGCATGGGCCTCGATCTCGAACCAGATGCGGAACCGTGTTTCGGGAGACCAGATGTCGACCATCTCGGGCCGGGAATAGCGAGGGATCATGGCGGGGTGTCCAGCTTCGGTTTCGTTGCGGCTCCCCTAACAGAGGTGGGCCCAATGCTCAACGCGAACGGGCGGCAAACCACAAAGCTGCAGCGAAAAGGACGACAAATCCGACGGGAAAATAGAGCCGGACGCCCAAAACGGCAAATTGATAAAGCGCGACCAGCCCGGTGAAGACGAACTGGAACGCCCAGGTGATGGTGAAGGGCGCTGCGTGCCACTCGGCATAATAGCTGCGATATTGTAGCGCGTAGAGCAGGGCGGTGAGGCTGATAGTCGCCACTGCGAGCGAAACGAAAGCGGCGGCGAAAGCCGTCTCGGGTCGGCGCCCTTGTGAAAGCAGCCTTGCCAGCGTCCAGCCGAACGGAAAGGCAAAAGCTCCGCCGAGCGCGAACATCAGCACAACTATGCGGACCAGATCAGGTGTTTCCCAGCGGCCGAGCAGCAGCGTCACGAGCGCGCTCGCTCCCATCGCAAGGCCCCAGATTGCCGAACCGGCGATTGCCAGACGCAGCGAAGGCAACGACTGGCGCAGCCTTACGGTTGCACGCATCGTGTTCGAACTCTTGGGCAGGCTTGCGCCGGCGGTCATCGACGCGTCGTCGTTCACATCCGGCCCGTCACCGCCAGCCAGCGGTGGTCGGGCCCTTCGAAACCGTGGCGGATGACGGTGACCAGCACGGCATAGGCCATGGAGCCGCCTTCACCGAAGAAGGTCTGCACGCCGCCGATGCGGTATCCGGTCGGGCAGCCGCGGCTCAGCGGCACGTCCTTGTCTTCCTGCAGCACATCGGTTTTGCCGCCGTCGCCGACATGGACCAGCTTGAATCCCTTGACCGGGCCGATACCGGGGCAACGCTCGATCTCGCCGAGCGAAATCTCTTCGAGCCGGAATTCGAGCTGCGGGTCGATCGGTGGAAACACCGGGCGCGGATTGACCACGATCTTGTGCGGATCGGCGCTGATCTCGGTCACCGCGTTGAAGCCGACGAGACGGCCGCGATTGGCGGCCAGCACCTCATTCTTGATGGCCTTTTCGCCGCGCGCCCGCGCCTCGTCGCGCGCCACCTGCAGGCCGACATTCTCATCTTCCATCTGCACGCGTACCGGCGTGTTGGGCAGGAACGTGTCGGTTGTGGTGTCGATGTAGAAGCGGTTCGCATAGGCAAAGCCTGAGCCGTCCTGGATGCCGTACTCCTCGAAGGCGAAAACCTTGCCGTCGGCGCTGAAGCCGAGCACGTTGAGTTCGGCGGCGTCGCCCGCACGTGCGAGCTGCGGTGCGGCAAGAAACGACAGGCCCGCGAGGCAAAGAAGCTTGATCGAATTCACGGCAATCCCTCTTGTTCCTGGTTGAATCAGTTTTTCAGGCGAAAGCGCTAAGATACCGTCAATAAAGGATTTTGGCTCAACCCTTGCGCGCCGACCACACTTGCATCGTGTCGCCGGGTACAGCGGTCGCCGCGTGAACGCCACGCGCAATCGCCCGCGCCATGGTCGAGGCGGCAGCGGCGAAGAAGTCGACGACGTCCCCCTGGTCCACCGTGATGCCGCTTGCTCCCGTCGCCAACGCAAAAACCAGGTCGCCATCGAAGGGCGTGTGCACCGGCCAGATGGCGCGGGTGAATCCGTCATGGGCCGAAATCGCCAGCCGCTTGGCGGCAGCCTTGGTCAGCACTGCGTCGGTGGCGATCACGGCGATGGTGGTGTTGGCGACGGAGCTGTGTTCCTCTTCGTATTTCTTGAACACGTGGCTCGCATCGTCAGGCAGAGGCGAGGGGTAGCCCAGGCCGCCGAACTCACTGTCGAGCTCGAATGGTGCCGCCCAGAAATGCCTGGAACGCCCGACCGTCACAGCTCCCATGGCGTTGACGGCGACAAGCGCGCCGACCGTCACGCCATTGGAAAGCACCGTCGAGGCCGAGCCGAGACCGCCCTTGAGCCCCGCTGTCAGCGCGCCACTGCCGGCACCTGCCGTGCCGAGCGCGAATTCGCTGCTGGCAACCTGCACGGCGTCATAGCCGAGCTCGCGATAGGGCGGATAGCGTCCCCAGTCCTTGTCGCCGCCATTCAGCATGTCGAACAAGATCGCCGCCGGCACGATCGGGATGATCTGGTCGCGCACGGCAAAGCCGATACCCTTTTCGCGCAACGCTGCCTGCACGCCCGAGGCCGCATCGAGGCCGAAGGCTGAGCCGCCGGAAAGTACCACTGCATTGACGGTTTCAACCGTGTTGTGCGCTTCAAGCAGGTCGGTCTCGCGCGTTCCCGGCGCGCCGCCCAGCACCTGCACGGCAGCAGTCGCAGGCGTGTCGCAAACCACCACCGTCACGCCCGACTTCACCTTGTCGTCGGCGGCATTCCCGACCCGCAAGCCGGCAACGTCGGTGATCAGGTTCAGCGGTCCGGCTTTGAGCATCATCACTGCGTCTCTAAAGGCACGTAGTTGGCTCCGTCGAAACGGAATAGGCGATAGGGGTTTTCGGAAAGGTCGCCCTTGGCGTCGAAGCGGATCTTGCCGATCGCGGTGTCGAAGTCCTGGCTGGCGAGTATGTCAGCGACAGGCTTTTTGCTCGATGCCGCAAGCTCTGCCGCCGCGCGGGCGATCTCCACCGCCGCATAGGCGGGCAGGGCGTAGCCATCGGGTATCAGCTTTTGTGCTTCGAATGCCGACAGCACGTCCGCCTTGGTGAGATCAGACCATTCCGGCGGCGCGACCATCAGCGTGCCCGTGGCTGGTGGCACGGTTCGGTCGGCCACGCGAAGCGTTTCGCCCCCGGCAAACACCATGCTGTCACTGAGCGTGGCGGCGTCGCGGGCCATCACGGCGATGTCCTCGCCGTCGCCGCCGACAAATACATGCGTGGCACCCGCCTTGCGCAGGCGGGCAATAAGCGCCACCTGGTTGTCGAGTTGCGGCCTGTAGGTGTCGACGAACACTGGTTTCAATCCGGCCTGTTCGACGCTAGCCCGGAAGCTTTCGGCCAGCTCGCGGCCATAAATGGTGCCGTCGTCGACGATGGCGAAGAGCTCGTCGTTCCACAGCCGCGTCAGCAGCGTGGCTGCCGCTTCGCGCTCATTGTCGCCACGCGGCCCGAGTCGGAACATCTGCCAGCCAGACTTGTCACGCTGGTCCGTCAGGCTGTCGGTGCGCACGCCGACCGAAATGACCGGGATATTGGCGTCCTTGAGCACCGGCAGGGCAGCTTCGATCGCATCGGTGCAGAGAAAGCCCGTGGCAACCGCCACCTTGGCGGCGACGAAGCTTTGCGCTGCTTTTGCTCCGCCTTCGGCGGTACAACGGTCATCGGCGATCTCGAGGGACACCCCAATGCGTTGAGCCGCCAGCGCCGCGCCTGCCTTGACCTGTTCGCCGAGCATCGCCGAGGGGCCCGACAAAGGCGCGGCCACGCCGATCCGCAACGGCTCGGCATGGGCGGCCAGCGCCAGAAGCGATGCGGCCAGTACGGTGGTGATTGCAGTTGCGGATCGCATTCGGTCCGAAAAACCTCCACGCGCCGGAATTAAACGCGATGTCACTGCCCTACTGCCTGGCCAGTACAAGCGCAATGTGCTTGTGGCTCACTTGCCCAGGCTCACGCTTGCTTGTGACCTGATCTATACGGCCATATATAGCGCAGATGGTTCATTGCAGGAAAATCCGGTGCTGAAGAAGTTTGAAGTCGGGCCCCAGGCCTATCGCGATGCGATGAGCCATTTTGCCGGCGCCGTTCATCTGGTCACCACCGACGGCGTTGCCGGCAAGCGTGGTGCCACCGTGATCGCCGCCTGCTCGGTTTCGGACAGTCCGCCAATGGTGCTTGTCTGCGTCAACCGCGAGAACCCCAAGAACGACGCCTTCATCGAGAATGGCAACTTCGCCCTCAACACGCTTGCCGCCCGCCATGAGCCGCTCGCCGTCGCCTTTTCCGGTGTCACCGGTCTTGCGCCCGAACAGCGATTCGCGCTTGGCGAATGGGAGGTGCTTGCGTCAGGCGCCCCAGCCCTCATCGGCGCGGTCGCGGTGTTCGACTGCGAACTGGTCGATAGCAAGGAACTGGCCACCCATCGCGTCATGTTTGGCAAGGTGACAGGCCTGCGCATCGGCGATAACCTTCGCCCGCTGATCTATCACGGACGCAGCTACCACGTGCTGTAGGCCGCCTTTTTTCGGAAACGCCATGACCGACCGCACGCCTCGTCCAATCCCACAAACGATCGATGAGACGCTCGATCTGTTGACCGGTGCCGACTATGTCGCCGACCGGGCGCTGGCGACGGTGCTGTTTCTGTCCTTGCGGATGAACCGGCCGCTCTTCCTTGAAGGCGAGGCTGGTGTCGGCAAGACCGAAATCGCCAAGGTGCTGGCAAGCGCGCTCGGACGCCGGCTGATCCGCCTGCAATGCTACGAAGGCCTCGACGTCTCCTCTGCGGTCTACGAGTGGAACTATGCGGCGCAGATGATCGAAATCCGCATGGAGGAGGCTGTCGGCAAGGTTGACCGCTCCGACATGGAAAAGAACGTCTTTTCCGAAAAATACCTGATCCGCCGTCCCGTGCTCGACGCGCTGACCGGCAAGGCCGGTGCGGCACCTGTATTCCTGATCGACGAGCTCGACCGCACCGACGAGGCGTTCGAGGCCTTTCTGCTCGAAATCCTCTCCGACTATCAGGTGACGGTGCCCGAGCTTGGCACGATCAAGGCGGAGGAGCCGCCGATCGTCATCATCACCACCAACCGCACCCGCGAGATCCACGACGCCCTCAAGCGCCGCTGCCTCTATCACTGGGTCGATTATCCCAATGCCGAGCGCGAGCTGGAGATCGTCCGCCGAAAGGTGCCGCAAGCCAACCAGCGGCTTTCCCAGGAGGTCGTAAGTTTCATCCAGAGGCTGCGCGAGATCGAGCTGTTCAAGGTTCCCGGCGTCGCCGAAACCATCGACTGGGCCTCGGCGCTGACCGAGCTGGACAAGGTCGCACTCGATCCCGAGACCATTTCGGATACTATTGGCGTGCTGCTCAAGTACCAGGACGACATCGCGCGCATCGAACAAGGCGAAGGCCGCCGCATCCTCAACGAGGTGAAGGCGGAGCTTTCGGCAGCGGCGGAGTAGGTGATATGGCGTTCCTGTCGCCTGCATCATTCGGTTGCCATTTGGCTGAACCTGCAGGCGTGGGCTCAACGACCGCTTCAGTCCGCATGCCGGTTTGGCACAACCTGGCCATCTGCTCGTCCTGGACCGTCTTCGATTGCTTCGACATCACGGCATGGGTTCCCGACACTCTCCGCTCGTTTCACGCGCTCGCGAGGTCGGGAATGACGACCTTCATGACCGTCGCAGCTAATCGCAAAAGCATGCCCCTCGCAGCTATGCGCAAAGGTCTGGGATTTGCGGAGACGC
Organism: Aminobacter sp. 01T433; assembly: GCF_056398585.1. Lineage (NCBI taxonomy): Bacteria > Pseudomonadati > Pseudomonadota > Alphaproteobacteria > Hyphomicrobiales > Phyllobacteriaceae > Aminobacter > Aminobacter sp. 01T433. Next base: position 172,682 of record NZ_JBFTPR010000009.1, on the reverse strand, counting down.
CTTCTCGCGCTCGTCATTCCCGACCTCGTGAGCGAGTGAAACGAGCGGAGAGTGTCGGGAATCCATGCCGTAACCTCAATGAAACGGGGACCGGTGCAGGGGGCACGACGACATGACCCCGAACAACGCAGCACCCGACGGCCGCATGAGCGACAACATCGTCTATTTCGCCCGCGCTTTGCGCAAGGCGGGCATGCGCGTCGGCCCGGCCTCGGTCAAGGATGCCATCGAGGCGGTTCTTGCTGCAGGCATCGGCTCGCGCGACGATTTCTACTGGACGCTGCATGCCGTGCTGGTCAGCCGCCACGAGGACCACGCCACTTTCGACGAGGCGTTCCGGCTGTTTTGGAAATCGCGCGAGCTGATCGAAAAGCTGCTGGCGATGTTTTCCCCCGTCGCGCCCGACCACCGCGAAAAGCAGAAGCCGCGCGCCGCTGAAAACCGCGTCAGCCAGGCGTTGTTCGAGGGCCATCAGAAGAACCAGCCGCCGCGCGAGATCCCCGAGATCGAGGTCGATGCCCGCTTCACAGTGTCGGGCAACGAGATGTTGCGGGGCAAGGACTTCGCCCAGATGACGGCGCACGAAATTTCGGAGGCGCGGCGCGAGATTGCGGCGTTGCGGCTGCCGTTCGACACCGTACGCACGCGCCGCTTCAAGCCCGACCCGCATGGCGGCAGGATCGATCCGCGTGCCATGATGCGCGCCGCAGCCCGCACCGGCGGCCAGCTGATCTTGCCAAAATTCCGCTCGACCCGAGAGGTTCATCCGCCTCTGGTGGTGCTCGCCGACATTTCCGGCTCGATGAGCCAGTACACCCGCATTTTCCTGCATTTCCTGCACGCGCTGACCGAAAAACGGCGCCGCGTGCATACCTTCGTCTTCGGCACACGGCTGACCAACCTGACCCGCCATATGCGCCATCGCGATCCCGACGCCGCACTGGCCGACTGTTCTGCGGTGGTCAAAGATTGGTCCGGCGGCACGCGCATCGGCGACACGCTGGGTGAGTTCAACCGGCTGTGGTCGCGCCGGGTTTTGGGGCAGGGTGCTGTGGTGCTGCTCATCACCGACGGACTCGAGCGCGACGATGTCGCTGGTCTCTCCGAAGAGATGGAGCGGCTCAAGAAGTCCTCTCGCCGGCTGATCTGGCTCAACCCGCTTTTGCGTTTCGACGGTTTCGAGGCCCGGGCCCGGGGCGTTCGCGCCATGCTGCCGCATGTCGACGAGTTCCGCCCGGTGCATAATCTCAACGCGCTCGGCGATCTCTGCGCTTCGCTCGGTGCTCCCGCTTCGCGCAGCAGCGACCCCAGATTGTGGATGATCGACGGACAGCGCCGCGCGGCGTAAGGTCGTGAAGGAGGTTCCATGCCAAGCAAATTTCTCGATGAAGCCCGCGATCCGCTGATCATCGCCGAAGGCTGGATGAAAGACGGCAAGGATGTCGCCATCGCGACCGTGGTCGAGACCTGGGGCTCAGCACCGCGTCCCGTCGGCAGTCATCTGGTAATCGACGCCGAAGGCACGTTCCATGGCTCTGTCTCGGGCGGTTGCGTCGAGGGCGCGGTCATTTCCGAAGCGCTCGACGTGATCGGGAGCGGCAAGCCGAAGATGCTTGAGTTCGGCGTCGCCGACGAAACGGCTTGGCAGGTCGGCCTGTCCTGCGGCGGCCGCATCCGGGTTTATGTCGAGCGATTGGGTTGAGGCGATGGATCCTTTTGCACTGAAGACCCTGAATGCCGAGCGCCGTGCGCGCCGGGCCGCAATCCTCGTCACCGACATGGGTGACGGCCGCGACCGTGTGGTCAAGGAAGGCGACGTCGTCGCAGGCGATCTTGGTGAAGCACTCGCCAAGGCCTTTCGAACCGGCCTTTCCGGCACGGCCGAGGCCGAAGGCCGCCAGTTCTTCCTCAATGTCCACCTGCCGCAGCCACGGCTTGTGGTGATAGGTGCCGTCCATATCAGCCAGGCATTGGCGCCGATGGCTAAGATTGCAGGTTTCCCGCTCGAGATCATCGATCCGCGCACGGCCTTTGCCAGCGACGATCGTTTTCCTGAAGTTACTCTCCATGCCGAATGGCCCGAGGATGTGTTGAAACATAGCCCGCTCGACCGCTATGCGGCGCTGGCGGCGGTGACCCATGATCCCAAGATCGACGATTTCGCGCTCAAGGCAGCGCTCGACGCCGAGTGCTTTTATGTCGGCGCTTTGGGCAGCCGAAAGACCCATGCCAAGCGTGTCGAACGGCTTTTAGGGATGGGTGCCACGCCTGATCAGATCGAACGCATCAATGCGCCGATCGGTCTTAACATCGGTGCCGCGAACCCGGCCGAGATTGCGGTTGCAGTGCTGGCGCAGGTCATTGCCGCGTTCCGTTCGCGTGGCCTTGTCGGCAAGTCGAAAAGCGAGGCGGCGTGAAATTCGGCGCGATACCTGTCGGACAGGCTGAAGGCGCGGTCCTCGCACATGCCACGAGTGCCGGCGACCATCGTTACCGCAAGGCCCATCTGCTCGCTGCCGAAGACATCGCGATCCTCGAAGCTGCTGGCCTGAGCGAAATCGTCGTTGCGGTGCTGGAGCCGGGCGACCTCGGCGAGGACCAGGCCGCCGAAGTAATCGCCCAAAGCATGTGCCACCATCATGTCGAGGTGAAGCCGGCGGCAACGGGCCGCGTCAATCTGCATGCGCTGAAAGCCGGCGTCTTCACCGTCAACGCGGCCCTCATCGATGCCATCAACGCCATCGACCCGTCGATCACCGTAGCCACGCTTGCCCAGCATGCCACCGTCGAAAAAGGCCAGATGGTCGCGACGGTGAAGATCATCCCTTTCGCCGTCGCCGGCCATCTTGTGCGGCAGGCAACCGAGCTTTGCGCGGCCCGCGAGATCTTCGCCGTCAATCCGTTCGTGCCCAAACGCGTCGGTGTCATCCAGACCGTGCTGCCCAGCGTCAAGCCAAGCGTGCTCGACAAGACGGCCCGCCTGACCGAGCAGCGCCTGGCGCGCTCGGGTAGCCGGCTGACCGCCGAGCGGCGCACGGCGCATGAAACGGGCGAAGTGGCCGAAGCCGCCAAGGCGCTCGCCCGCGACCACGACATGGTGGTGATTTTCGGCGCCTCGGCGCTGAGCGATTTCGACGACGTCATCCCCGCAGCGATCCGCGCCGCCGGCGGCACAGTTGTCCGTTCCGGCATGCCGGTCGATCCCGGCAATCTGCTGGTGCTCGGCCATATCGGAGCTACCGCGGTGATCGGCGCGCCCGGTTGCGCCCGCAGCCCCAAGGAAAACGGTTTTGACTGGGTCCTCGATCGGCTTATCGCTGGGCTCGAGGTGACGGCGGCCGACATTGGCGGCATGGGCGTCGGCGGTCTGTTGATGGAAATCCCGACGCGGCCGCAACCGCGCGACCTGTCCGCCATTCCGCCTCTGCCAAAGGTCCATGCCGTGCTGCTCGCCGCCGGCCGCTCCAGCCGCATGGGTGGTCCCAACAAACTGATGGCGCTGTTCCAGGGCAAGCAGCTGGTGCGCCGCACGGCCGAACGCGTGCTCGCCTCCAAGGCTGAAAGCACAGTCGTTGTCACGGGCCATCAGGCTCCCCGCATTCGTGAGGCACTTGCCGGTCTCGACATCCCTGTCGCCCACAATGCCGACTTCGCCTCTGGCCTTGCCAGTTCGCTCAAGGCAGGCGTTGCGGCACTTCCTGAAGATGCGGCCGGCGCGCTGATCGTGCTCGGCGACATGCCCGAGGTGTTGGCCGCCGACCTCGATCGCCTGATCGAGGCATTCGAGCGCGCCGATGGCCGCGCCGTCGTCCGCGCCACCCATGACGGCAAGCGCGGCAACCCGGTGATCTTGCCGCGATCGCTGTTCCCAGCCGTCGCCCATCTGGAAGGTGACACCGGCGCCCGGCACCTAGTTGAATCCGAAGGCGTGGATGTCATCGACGTCGAGATCGGCGTCGGTGCCGGCGTCGATGTCGACACGCCCGACGCGCTTGAGACGGCTGGCGGCGTGTTGCAGGATTGACGCCCGCGAATTGTCATTGCGCGCGTTGACAGACCGCCGTGTCAGCACGCAGTCATGACCGGTTCGCACAACAGGGGATGACACGTGACGCCTACTCGGATGCTACGGCGCTTGGTTCTGACGCTCGCCCTTGCCCCGCTCATTGCTTCGCCGGCGCACGCCCAAAGCCTGGCTCCCTACAAGGACGAACTCTTCGCCTACCCGGCCATCCTGTCGTCCGAGGGCGAGACCTATCGCGTCGTCGACTATCGCGAGATGCGCGACATCAACGGGCGCGACCAAATTCCCGAGCGACGGGCAAAGGCCAATTATGTCGACACCGGCGTGCGCAAGGTGCAGCAGGATCTGGTGCTGAAGACCGATGCCGGCAACATCAAGCATGTTGCGGTCGGCAAGACCGAGGGCGCGTCGGTCATTGTCCTTTACCTTCATGGCCAGGGCGGCAGCCGCAAGCAGGGCGTCGACGACTTCACTTTCGGTGGCAATTTCAACCGCATCAAGAATCTGATGGTGGCCAATGGCGGGCTCTATCTATCGCCCGACTTTTCCGACTTCGGCGACAAGGGCGTTGCCGAGATAGCTGCTCTTATCAATCATTACGCCGCCCAATCGCCCGGCGCCAAGGTGGTGGTTGCTTGCGGTTCGATGGGCGGGGCGCTGTGCTGGGGGCTTGCCCACGATGCCAAGGCGGCCAAACAACTGGGCGGGCTGATGCTGCTCGGCTCGTTGTGGGACGAGGGGTTCCTGACCTCGCCGGCCTTCGCTGCCAAAGTGCCGGTGTTCTTCGGCCAGGGCAGCAAGGACCCGGTTTTCCCGATCGACAAGCAGGAGGCGTTCTTCCGCTCGATCCTCTCCAAGAAACCCAGCTATCCCGCGCGCTTCGTGCGTTTCGAGACTGGTACGCACGGTACGCCGATCCGCATGACCGACTGGCGCGACACGCTCAACTGGATGCTCGCCGCAAAGTGAGATTTACGGCCCGGTGTTTTTACGGCCCAGTGTTGAAGTCGAGCACGCTCTGGGGATTGATCTCGCCGTCATAGGTCGCATCGACGTCGTATTGGACCAGCGCAAACGCCCCGTCGCGGAAAATCCAGGTGCCGTCCGATGAGGCGTCGCCGACGCCGCGCCATTTGTTGTGCGACAGGATCGTCAGGGTCTTTTCGTCGAAGGACGAGTTGACCAGCGCGTTTTCGGAGCGGTAGCCAATGACGTCGAGGCTTTCGAGCTTGCCTTCGGAATTGTCGTTCTCGTAGCGGATGTCGAGCTCGGGCGTAGCGAAATGCTGCTCGTTGAGGCCGTCGGCTTCGTTCCAGAGATAGTAGACATGGGTCTCGTTGTAGGCGCCCATCTGGCAGAAGAAACGAAACAGCCGGGCTTCGCTGGGCGCTGCGTCGGCGGCGTCGGTCTTGTTATGATAGGAAATCTTGTAGCTTAGCGCGACGTCATCGCCTTCTTTGGCAACATCGCATTGGGCCTGGTGGCTGGCCGCGAATGTCTTCCTGGCGAGATCGAACACCGCGTCGGTTTCGACTGGCGCAGCGTCGCCGCATTGCTTGGGCAATGCGTCGGTGAGCGTGCCTTCGGCCGGATTGAGCGTACCCTTGTCGAGCTGGATCGGTTTGAACGGCGGCTCTTGGATCGAGCCGTTGACCTGTCGCGCAGTGTAGCAGCCGGCAAAGACTTTTTCGGTGCCGTCCTTGTCGACGGCGCGAATGGCAACGGGGATGTTGTAGAAGATGCTGCCTGCGGCACCTTCGGAGCTGACAGCGCCGGTTTCGACCTCGACGCGCTCGGTTGCCTCGTAGCCCTTGGCGAAGGCCTCAAAATCCTTGGCGGGCTTGGTCTCGCCGAAATAATCCCAGGCGCGGGCATATTCCTGCCGGCTCACCGCATTGTAGAGCGAGCGCACCACGGCTGCCGCGTCAGACCGGTCGTCGAGATAGGGCGTTTCGGCCGCCACCGCCTGAAGGCAAGACAGGCCCGAAAACACGAGCACTGAAGCTGCGGGGGTAAAAAACGTCCTCATTGCGAATCTCCTGCCTGCCGCAATCATGCATCAGCGATTGCGGCAGCGCGGTGACGCGCAAACATTTAGGCCTGGCGCGTCGACATCTCGCGGGCGATGCGGGGGAAATCGGCCGGCTTGATGCCGATATCGGCGCGGTCGGCGCTGTCCATCGCATTCAGCAAAGCGAGCGCGGCCCGATAGCGGGCTTGCTCCTTGGGGCGGGGGCGGGCGAACAATTCAGTGTAGAAACCCATGACTCAGGCTCCGGTTGTTCCTCCCGACAACAGATATAGGCGATTCCATCGCTATTGTGCAGTGCAACATAAGCATGGCTGCCATGCTGTCGGTCCGTCGCCCGGCTTGTTCCGGCAGCGGAAATTTGTAAGATACTGCCGAAGCTTCGAAGCGATTTTTAACCTGGACCCATTATGGTCCGGGCAGTTTTTACGTATCATGCGTTTTCGTGCGGAGGGGCTTGCATGGGCACCGAGACCAATCGCGACTTCGCTTCGTTGCTGGACGATCTGTTCGTCGCTTCGGAGCCAGGCGAGATTGCGCCCGCGCCGACCATCCCTTTCGACTATCTGGCGGTGGCCGATGAGCTGCATTCGGGCCGCATCCGCGTTGCCGGCGAGACCGTTGCCGCGGAATATCGCGAGGCTGGTGCTGCCCTCGAAGACGAGTTCGTTTCGCTGCTCGACATGGTCAAGGCCAAGGCCGCTGCCATCGAAGAACTTGAAGCACCGTCGATCGATCCGGACGCGATTGCCGCCGAACTCGGCCTTGCCGAGGTCAAGCCCGCCGATCTGGCCAAACTGCGCCGCATCTTTGCGCTCGCCAACCACCCCGACCGGGTGGCGCCACATCTGCGCCAGCGCGCCATGGTGCGCATGCAGCTCGCCAACATGATGATCGACGACGCCAAGCGGCGTGCCGCCAAGAAAAAGATCTGATCCAGCGCAGCTCTGTTCAAGTCTGGCTGCCTTGGCCGGCTCATGGAAACACCCTATCTAGGTGAAGCTGTACTTCCACAGCCGGAAGCCATCATGCTCAGAATTCAGAAGATACCGCTCGACGACATTTATGTGCCTGCCGCGCGCAAGAAGACGTTGCATCCCGAAACCGTGCGGCATCTGGCCGAAGACATCGTCGAAAACGGCATGAAGACACCGATCCAGGTACGCCATGACGGCAAGCGCTACGTGCTGGTCGAGGGCCTGCACCGGCTGGAAGCCGTGAGATGGCTGGGCGAGACGTCGATCGATTCCTATCTCGTGCAGGCGCGCAAACACTAGCCCGCTTTTTTTCGCTTCGGCATGTCGGGACGGCCTCACCTTGCTCGTCCTTGGTCCGAAAGGAGAAGACGAATGACCGCAACTGCCACCGCCATCCCAGTCAAGGACCGTGAGCTGGTTCTCAGCCGCATCATCGATGCGCCGCGCGAGAAGGTCTATCGCTGCTGGACCGACGCTACGCTTTTGCCGAAATGGTTCGCGCCGCTGCCCTGGACGACGGCAAGCGCCAAGCTCGACGTGCGCGCCGGCGGCACCAACTCGATCACCATGCGCAGCCCCGAGGGCGTGGAATATCCCAATTCCGGCATCTATCTCGAAGTCGTGCCGAACGAGAAGCTGGTCTTCACCGACGCCTATACCGAGGCGTGGGCGCCGTCCGAAAAGCCGTTCATGACGGTGGTACTGACCTTCGAGGATGTGGGGGGTGGCAAGACCAAATACACCGCCATTGCCCGGCACTGGTCGATCGAAGACCGCGATGCCCATGAGAAGATGGGTTTTCAGGAGGGCTGGGGCCAATGCGCCGACCAGCTCGAAGCGCTGGCGAAGACGATCTGAGGCTTTTCCCTCGCCCCGTTTACGGGGAGAGGGTGGCGCGGAGGGCCGGGTGAGGGGCAGAGCCAACCTTTGCAAGTTCGCGCCGCCCCTCATCCGCCTGCCGGCACCTTCTCCCCGTATAGTGACGGGGAGAAGGGAGCACACTTATTCACCGCCACGCCCCGTTTCCGGTCTGGCCATTGTCAAAGAACACTCCCTTGCAGGAGGTGGTTCGGGAAGCGGGGCGCGAGGCCGTGCCTTCCGATAGTATTTATGTGGCGCGACATTCGCGCCCCGCTCGGTGTTCTTGCCCCGCTCAGTCGCCTCGGCTTTCACCGCCAGCCGCCGCAAGGCCCGGGCTTGGGGGCTCATCACCCAGCAGGAGAACCGACCTCCTGCCAGCCCGGCACCGGCGCTTCCCCCCGAGCCCGGTGCGCACCGGGGTCCCGTGGAAGATCGCGAGGATGATGATACGGCGGGTTGGGAGGGCGTGGAGAAACAGGCGCGGCTATCCACGGTGTTTGGTGACAGAGTTCCTGACAAGTGAGCGCACCGCAAGCCGGTTCTGGACCGCTGCGGCAGTTGCCACGTCACGGCATGGATCCCCGGGTCTCCGCACGTCGCTTCGCTCCTGCTCCGCCCGAGGATGACGAAGGCATGGGGGCTCGCAGCTCATCGTCGACGTCAGCGATTGGCAGAAAGCTTCCGGCTCTTGTTCCAGTACCGGCTGTTGTTCCCGTATTTGAAGTTGCCCAGAATTTCCTGCCAGTGCCAACCTATAAGCCTGCAGCAGCCAACCTTGGAGATTAGCCGAAAGCCTATGCGCCTTCGTCATCCTCGGGCGGAGCAGGAGCGCAGCGACGCGGAGACCCGGGGATCCATGCCGTGACCGTCCAGCCTAGCTGACGGCTAAGAAAAATCGCATCTACCGCGATCCTTCGCACCCCCCTCTGGCCTGCCGGCCATCTCCCCCGCAAGGAGGGAGATCACGCCGTCATCGACGCCCCGGCCAATCACTAACGTCGTAAGGCTTGTCCTTACGACGTTGCAGGATGGGCGCCGCCGGCGACGCGACTAATCTCCCTCCTTGTGGGGGGAAAGGCCGGCAGGCCAGAGGGGGGGGCGAAGGATCGCGGCATGGCCGGCATCGCCTTGGCACCAGGATGAAGTGAGGGGGAAAGTTGACGACATTTTCTCCCAACCCGTAGAAAAGTTCTCCCACACTGTCGGCATGGCAAGTTTCCGTTCGTCCTAGAGGCAAGGAACCGGAAGGTTCTGGAGAGAAGGGACGAGGACATGAACAAGCGCAGTTTCATCACCATGCTGGCGGCAGCCGCATTCACAGTCATCACAGGAGGAGCGGCAATGGCCGACACGACGAAAACCAGCCAAACCGGCGTCAAGGCCGGCCATGCCGAGGTCAATGGCGTGAATTATTATTACGAGATCAGCGGCAAGGGCGAGCCATTGCTTCTGCTGCATGGCGGGCTGGGCTCGATCGACATGTTCGGGCCGGTGCTCCCCGCACTGTCGAAGAACCGCCAGGTGATCGCGGTCGACCTCTATGGTCATGGCCGCACGGCACTCACCGACCGCAAGATGAGCCTGATCGACATGGGCGACGATATGGCCGGGCTGGTGAAACAGCTTGGCTACGACAAGGTCGATGTGATGGGCTATTCGATGGGAGCGGGCGTGGCTTTCCGCCTTGCCGTGCAGCATCCCGATGTGGTGCGGCGCCTGGCGCTGGTGTCCGCCGCCTATGCCCAGGACGGCTTCTATCCCGAAATGCTGCCGATGCAGGCGCAGGTCGGTGCCGGCATGGCCGACATGATGAAGCAAACGCCGATGTACCAGGCCTATGCGGCGGTGGCGCCAAAGGTCGAGGATTTCCCGAAACTGCTCGATCGCATGGGCGAGCTGATGCGCACGCCCTATGACTGGGCGGACGACGTCAAGACGCTGAAGATGCCCGTCATGCTCGTTTATGGTGACAGCGACATGTATCGCCCCGAGCATATCGTGAAGTTTTACCAGCTGCTTGGCGGCGGGCTGAAGGACGCAGGCTGGATGCGCGAATCTATGTCGCAGAACCGGCTGGCGATCATCCCCAATCGCACCCACTACGACGTCTTCTTCGCTCCCGAACTGGCGACCGCCGTACTGCCTTTCCTCAGTGGCGAGACCAAGGTGAAGAGCTGGGACGAGCAGGTCAAAGAGGCGCAGTGAAGCATCGGCCGCGCGCAGCAGGAAACGGCCAGCGCGCGGCCAAAATCCTTGCTGGACAAGGGCTTCGGATGTATCGTTCTGGCACGCTGAGAATGCCCCTCCAAGGGGTTGGAAGATGCGGCCAGCAGACTGATCGAAAATGAGCTGGCGATGATGCGGCCAGGCTTCGCCGCGCGGCAGACAGTGCCCGCCTTCACCATAGCGGCCGCAGTGACGCGATGTTACCGCGAAAGGAAGTGGTCATGGCTATCTCATTGACGATGCAGGAATATCTCGAAGACAATCACATCCGCTACGATGCCGCCAAACACGCGCGCACCGGCTGCTCGATGATGACGGCGCAAGCGACCCACGTGCCCGGCAATGCGATCGCCAAGGGCGTGGTGTTGAAGTGGGAGGACGGCTATGTGCTGGTCGTGCTGCCGGCTTCGCGCCATGTCGACCTGGCCCGGATGCGCGAGATCATCGGCGACAAGGTGCGGCTGGCGACCGAAGACGAGGCAAGCTCGCTGTTTCCCGATTGCGACGAGGGCGCGGTGCCGATCCTTGGCGTGCCTTATCGGGTGGCTTGCGTGATCGACGAGCAGTTGCGCCGCGGCAACGACATCTATTTCGAAGGCGGCGATCACCGCACGCTGGTTCATGTCTCCGGCGATGAGTTCTCCCGCCTGATGTATGGCATGCCGCAGGCCCGCATCAGCTGGTAATGGCGAGCTCAGCTCGTCGTGGCGCGCGCCAAGCGTAGCTGGAATGTTGATGCGGTTGGCGCAACGCATTGATTGCAAGATGGAAGCTTACCGTCGCGGGAATGTGATTTGAGGCGGCGGGTGACGTGTGCGGTTAATACCGCATGCGAGGTGGCAACGCTTTTTCGCTGTTTCGGAAAATACCCAGCTCCTGTCACGGAACCGCCATTTGGCAGTCATGGTTCGGGGCTATGGTGCGTAATGTCGAAGTGGTCACGAACGGAGGCGACTATGGATGACCAGCACGAATTGACACTTGAGGACTTGCTGCAAGACCCGATCATTCTGAAGGTCATGGAGCGCGACGGTTATTGCCCCGACGATATCAGGCTTTTGGCGCGGCATGCCGTTGCCGGAACCCAGGTCTGGGAAAGCGTTTCGTCACGCGCCAGCGCACGGCGGCAAAGCCGGATGTTCCGCACGACGACCCCGTCGGCATGCATTCCGCTTTGCTCCTGAATTTTCCGCGACTTTGAAGTGACTGCCGGATGAGGCAGTCACGCAACTTTCCCATCGACAACATATCATTGCCCACCTTATGCCTGAGGCCGAAATCTTCGGGCGAGGGGCTTGAGCCATGGCACAATTGTATGAAGGCGGCTGCATGTGCGGGGCCGTGCGCTATGTCGTGGAGGCAGCACCGCTGAACGAGCGCATCTGCCACTGCCGAAGCTGCCAGAAGGCGGTGGGGGCGGCGTTCAACGCGCGGCTGATGTTTCGTGCCGACGAGGTCAGGCTGATTGGGCCGGTGAAGATTGCCTATTCGTCACCGGCGGTGAAGCGCGGTTTCTGTGCCGAATGCGGCACGACGGTGCTTTCCGGCCGCGAGGCCGCCGGTGTGCTGGCCGTGACGTCGGGCTCGCTCGACGACCCGAGCCTGTTTCGCCCGGCCATGCACATCTGGATGTCGTCGAAGCAGCCCTGGCTCAAGCTTGCCGATGGCCTGCCTCAGTTTGACGAGGCAGCACCTGGCTAGACGCGGATATCGACGCCGCTGTCGCGCAGCTTGGCGAGCAGGCGCTCTTCCGGCAGCGTATCGGTAACGAGCGTGTGGATGTCGCAAAGCGAGCCGAGGCGCACCAGGGCGCGGCGGCCGAATTTCGAGCTGTCGACGGCCATGATCGTGCGTTCGGCCTGGCGCATGGCGGCGGAGACGGCTGCGACCTCGGCATGGTCGTCGTCGCCGATGTCGCCATCATGGTCGACGCCGCTGACTGAGATGATGGCGATGTCGAATTTGAAGCGCCTGATATATTCAGACGTTTCCTCGCGAAACACGCCGCCGTCGACCTGGCGTACGAAACCGCCGGGCACGGCAATGGCGAAATTGGTGCTTTCACTCAAGGTGGTTGCGACCCGCAGCGAATAAGTGACGACACGCAGGTCGCGGCGCTTGACCAGAGCGCGCGCCACGGCCTCGCAAGTGGTGCCGGTGTCGATGAAGACGGCAGCACCATCGGGTACCAGTTCGGCGGTGAGGCCGCCGATCCTTTCCTTGGCGGCGGCGTTTTCGACGCGGCGCTGGCGCAAGACAGCTGGATCAACGGGCTCTGAAATCGTTGCCCCGCCATGCAGGCGGCGCACCTTGCCGCCCTGTTCGAGCGCCATGATGTCGCGACGCGCGGTCTGCGTCGTCACCCCATAAAGCGTGGTGATCTCCTCGATCGAGACGTAGTGGTTCTTCTGGAGATAGCTCAGGAGTTCAGCCTGGCGGGCCGACTTCTTGTTGTCCTTGTCCATGCCAGGTCCGTTCGTTTCGGGCATCTGCGATCTGGTCTCCACGATCCTTGCTAGCAAATCCAAGCGCCGGATTCACCCGGCATCTGGACCGCAGGTCGGCCCGACGGGGGAAATCGTATCTGTCCCCGAAAATGTTGTAAAAGTGACATCTACCATCATTAATGTCCGAATCCGTACTTTTCAGTGACCGCAACATGTCATTCGCACGCCGGCCCTGGCGGTTTTGCGACAATGCGCGGTCGCGCAACGAAACGGAGTTACGCGATGAAGACGTTCCACAACGGTATGGCCGAAGCGCCTGCCAATAGGTCTGGCCAACATCAACGACGCTTGCGCGCGCTCGCCGCGGCACTGTTGTGCGGCACGACACTGGCCGTGTCGGCGATGACCGCGCAGGCGGCCGAGGATTCGATCAGGATCCTGACGCTGAACACCTGGCTCGACCGCTTCAAGCCCAACCCAAGCGTCGCGGCCGACTTCTTCATCAAGGGCAATTACGACGTCCTGACCTTCCAGGAATTCCGCGCCAACTCCACCTATGCGCGCGACCTGCCCGGCCTGATGCAGGCTGCCGGCCTCGGCACCTATGGCACGCGCCAGGACAATGACGTCGGCGTGTTTTCACGCCTGCCGGGCACCTTCGGTGCCGTCACCCAAGGCGTCATCGCCACCTACACCAAGCTCGATGCGACGGTGAGCAAGCCGCAGACCATCGTCGCGACCACCCATCTCAACTACTACGATCCCTCGACCAACCGCATCGGCCAGGCCAAGGCGCTGAACCAGTGGGCGAAGGGACAGGGACCGGTGATCCTGACCGGCGACTTCAATGCCGGCGACGTGTCCGAGCGCGGGCTGCATTCGATCAGCCAGCAGGAACGGCTGCTCAAGATCTACACCAAGAGCCCGACGACGCCGTTCTATCTCGAGCTGCTGAAGCAATATGCCAAGGACCAGGCGCAGCTCGATGCCTTCATTGCCCAGTGGAAGGGCAAGCCTCCAGCGCAGATTGACGCGGCAACGGTACCTGCCGGTCTGTTTGCCGACGAGATGTACCCGGTGGCCGGCAACCTGCCGCAGACCATGAACATCCTGAAGAAGCAGTACCAGTTGCTGCAGCTGCCCAATGAGCGCGAGCAGTTTTCGCCGCATGCGCTCAACGACGGCTCTGTTACCTGGCCGTCGCATGGCGAGGACGCGACCAACACCTGGGGCAGCTGGCACCGCGTCAAGATCGACCATTTCCTGGCATCGCGGCCGTTCGGCAAATGGTGGGTGATCAACGACGATCCGAAAGATCCGTATCTCGGCGTCATTCGCGACACGTCCTACGTCACCAATCCGGATGGCTCGAAGACCCCGCTCTCCGACCACGAGCCGGTGGCGCACACGCTGCGCTGGGTCGGGCCGCAGCTTGAGAACTATGACGACAACGGCGCGGCCAAGACGCGCGTGGTCTGGGGCAAGGATGCCTCGACCTTCACCGAGCGCGGCACGGAATTCGTGCTCAGCCGCAACAACATGCGCAACGACATCTATCTTGGCCAGATCTCCGACGACAACGGCATGCCGATCCTGATCGGCCTGACCGATGCCGAGAAAAAGACGCTGCTCGACTGCAAGAGCACCGATGCGCGCTTCCAGCAGGCGATCCGCGACTACTGCGTCGACGATCACAGCTTCATCGGCGAGCTGAAGATCGCTGATGGCGGCACGGTCATCGTTGATGAGGATGCAGCACTAGGCGGTGAACAGGCCAAACTCAGGCTCGACGGCGGCAGCCTCAGGATCGCCGGCACCGACATGCATGCGCTCGGCCGCAACGTCGTTCTGGAGGCCGGCGGCGGATCGCTCGACATCGCTGACGCCAGCAATGTCGTTGGCATCAACAAGGAGATTTCGGGCACGGGCAGCCTGACCAAGCTCGGCCTGGGGGCGCTGGTTCTCGACGGTGTCCACAGCTACACCGGAGAGACCATCGTCAAGGCTGGTGCGCTTTCGGTGCAGGGCTCGATCGCTGCGTCGAAGCTGACCACTGTCGGTGCCGGCGGCATGCTGGGCGGCATCGGCACGCTCGGCAACACGGTGATCGCTTCGAGTGGTGTACTGGCGCCTGGCAATTCGATCGGCACCATCAAGGTTGCTGGTGACATCACCTTCGAGGCTGGTTCGGCCTTTGAGGTCGAAGCCAATGCCAAGGGCGAAAGCGACAAGGTCGCGGCGTCAGGCAAGGCGATCTTGAAGGGCGGCTCGGTGCTGACGCTGGCGAGCGGCAACAATTATGCGCCGCAGACCAGCTACAAGATCATCACCGCCGATGGCGGCGTGGCCGGTTCGTTTGCTGATGTCAGCTCGAACCTTGCCTTCCTCGATCCGTCGCTCGCGTACGGCGCCAAGGACGTGACGCTGACGCTGAACCGCAACGACGTCACTTTTGCCGAAGTTGGGGTGACGCGGAACCAGAAGGCGACCGCTGCCGCGCTCGAAAGCACGGGCTTTGGCAACGCGGCCTATGCGGCTGTCGTCAATCTCGACGAGGCAGGCGCGCAGCAGGCGTTTGCCCAGCTGTCGGGCGAGGTGCATGCCTCGGCCAAAGGCATGATGATCCAGGACGGCAATGTCCTGGTCGATGCCGCCACCAGCCGTATCGACCAGGCGTTTGGCGATGCGACCGCAGCCCGCATGCCTGTCATGGCCTATGGCGATGATGGCCTCGAACTGGCGGCTGCCGACACCGACCGTTTCGCGCTGTGGACCCGGGCCTTCGGTTCATGGGGCAATAGCGACGGCGACAGCAACGCCATGGGCTTCGATCGCAGCACCGGCGGCCTGATCGGCGGTGCCGATGCGCTGGTCGGCGACACCTGGCGCTTAGGCGTGCTCGCCGGCTACAGCCGCTCGACATTCGATGCGGCAGACGGCGCTTCCAACGGCAGCAGCGACAACTATCACCTCGGCGTCAATGCCGGCACGCGGGTGGGTGCGTTCGGCCTGACCGCCGGCGCGACCTATAGCTGGCACCGCTTCGACACCGCACGCTCGGTCGCTTTCGCGGGCTTCGCCGACGCGCTGTCGGCCAAGTATGACGGCGGCACGGCGCAGGTGTTTGGTGAGGCGAGCTACAAGGTCGATGCAGGGCGCTTCGCCGTCGAGGGCTTTTCCAACCTGTCTTACGTGAACCTGCGCACCGACGCCTTCACCGAGACGGGCGGGGCGGCAGCCTTGTCCAGCGCAGCGACGAGCAATGATGTCACCTTCACGACGCTTGGCGTTCGCGGCTCGACCGATGTAGCGCTGGGTGCTGTCAACGCGACTGTGCGCGGCACCGTCGGCTGGCGCCATGCCTTTGGCGATGTGACGCCGCTGTCGTCGGTTGCCTTCGCCGGTTCGGGCGGCTTCGAGGTGGCGGGCACGCCGATCGCCAGGGACGCGGCAGTGTTGGGTGCCGGCATCGACTTCGACATCGCGCCGAAGGCGAAGCTTGCCATCAGCTACACCGGACAGGTGAGCAACGGCGCGTCCGACCATGGGGTAGACGCCAAGCTGGCCGTCAGCTTCTAGACGCTGTTGCTAACTCTACCCTGCCGGCCATCTGACGCAGTTTTCTCCGCTTCCGGTGCTCACGGACTAAAATGTCCGCTGCGCTCCGGTTCTCGAAAACCACGCCATATGTCTCGGCAGGGCGAGTTATCAATCAGCGTCTGGGCAGAGTATCCGCGGCCATGGGGCCATGGCCGCGGATACCGAGATTACGCTACGCGGTGACCTTGCAGGATGCGTTCGACCGGTGCCCAGCCGATATAGCGCGGCTGGGTCCAGCCTTCGGCGGCTTCCAGAGCCTCGACGGCGCGGATGTCGTCGATCCGCACCTCGTCCCAGGCATGGACGATGCGGCCATCGCCGAGACACAGCCCGACATGGCCGTAATTGGTCCTGGTCTCGGACAGCTCGCCCGTCATGTCGAAGAAGACGAAAGCGCCGCGCGGCGGCTCGCCGGACGGGGTGCCGGCCACTCCATATTCGTCGGCCGATTCCTTGGCGCAGTCGCCGCCGAAGATTTCGATGACGTTGCTCTCTTCATAGGCGTCCTCGACAAAGGCGAGGCAGCGGAAGCAATAGTCTTCGTTGCCGAGCTGGGCGAGCGCCCAGGCGACGGCGTTATCGATGTAGTTTTCTGTGCGTGTTTTCACGGAGAAAATATCCTGTTGAAATGGGTAGTGTGTCGATCTCGACCATGAGCTTTGCGATACGCGCCATTCGACCCTCCATTCCAGGAAAATAAATTAGTACATCGTGGATATAGTCACGGAAGTTGTTCTGCGCAGCCAAATAAAGATTTGTTGGCGCGGGCGCGGCTCATACTGTTGTTTGCGTATCTGATGCAATACGTAATTTGCACTGTCGGTTGCTTGACGTGCGAAAAATCCGAAATTATGTGCGGGGCGCGAGCGATAGCTCGACGCGTTGGCGGACGACACGAACCGCGCCGGCACTGCCGGGACAAATTTGAAAACTCGTGGAAACACTTATGACCGAACAGATTTCGTCGGCCTCCGAGGTCTCGCTGCGCCGCATCTCCGCACAGACCGTGAGCGATGTTTGCGAACTCAGCGAGACGCTGAGCGAAGCCCAGCGCAACAAGGTGGCCGACAACGGCACCTCGATCGCCGAAGCGCATTTTTCAGAAAACGCCTGGTTTCGTGCCGTCTATGCCGACGACACACCGATTGGCTTCGTCATGCTCCATATCGGCTCCGACTACGACGTCATCGACTGCCCGGGGGCTTTCCTGTGGCGCTTCATGATCGCAGGGCCTTACCAGGGCAAGGGCTTCGGCCAGAAGGCGATCGCGATTGTCGTTCGCGAGATGAAGGCACGCGGATTTGCCGAACTCTTCACCAGCTATGGGTTGGGCGAGGCGAGCCCGGAAGGTTTCTACAAGCGTCTCGGCTTCGTGACGACCGGCGAAACCTATGACGACGAAGTGGAAGCCGTGCTGAAGTTCAGCTGACGGCAGGCCAGACGCGCATTGGACTTCGCGCAAAGCGTGCCCATATCTTAGGATGTGGAGCTTTGAGCGTGAAACTCGCGCGTTTGGCCCTTTTCTTCGTGGCGCTTGTCGCCGCTGCGGCCTTTACTGCCTCTTCCTCGATCGGAGAAGACAGCGGCCGGGCGAAGGTGGCGTTGACCATCGTTATCGATGGCGCCATCGGTCCGGCGAGCGCAAGGCAGCTCAAGGAAGGCCTTGAGACGGCGGTCAAGCGCAACGCCGAAGTCGTCATCCTCGAGATGAACACGCCCGGCGGGCTGGTCACCTCGATGCGCGAGATGATCGCCGACATCCTTTCGTCGCCCATTCCCGTCACCGGTTACGTCGCGCCCGCAGGCGGGCATGCGGCGAGTGCCGGCACCTACATTCTTTATGCCACTCATGTGGCGGCGATGGCGCCGGGTACCAATCTGGGTGCTGCAACACCTGTCGAACTCGGCGGCATGCCGTCCCTGCCGTCGCCCGGGGGCGACAACAAGGACCAGAAGTCAGCCCAGCCCGAGGGCGACCCGATGATGGCGAAGGTCACCAATGACGCGGTCGCCCTGATCCGCTCGCTTGCCGAACTGCGCGGGCGCAATGCCGACTGGGGCGAAAAGGCGGTGCGCGATGCCGCAAGCCTGTCGGCGAACGCGGCGCTGCAAGAGCATGTCATCGACCTCATTGCCCGCGACCTCGCCGACCTGCTGCAGCAGGTTGATGGGCGCACTGTCGACATTGCCGGCAAGAAGGAGGTTCTGGCAACCAAGGACCTGCCGGTCGAGGTCGTGGAGCCCGGCTGGCTGATCAGGCTTTTGTCGATCATCACCGACCCGAATGTCGCTGTCATCCTGATGCTGGTCGGCATCTACGGCCTGATCTTCGAGTTTTCGAGCCCCGGCATGGTGGCGCCGGGCGTCATCGGCACCATGGCGCTGCTGCTTGGGCTCTACGCGCTCGATCTTCTGCCGATCAACTATGCCGGCCTGGCGCTGATGCTGCTCGGCCTCGCATTCCTGGGAATGGAGGCATTCAACCCGACGGTGGTGCTGGGACTTGGCGGTGTTGCTGCTTTCCTCCTGGGGGCGGCGATGCTGCTCAAGGTGCAGGGTCCCGGCTTTGAGATATCGTGGATGCTGATCGGCACCGCCGCCGCATTGACGCTTGGCCTCGCGCTTTTGACCGGCAGTTATGTCTGGGCGGCGCGCCACAGGCCTTCGCGTGTCGGCGCAAAGGCGATGAACGGTCTGCCGGTCGAGATCATCGACTGGTCGGCGGGCGAGGGCCATGTCTTCGCCCAAGGCGAACGCTGGCGGGCGAGGGCGGACGAGCCGCTCGCTGTCGGCGACGCCGCCGAGGTGACCGGGATCACGGACCTCGTGCTGACGGTCCGGCGTCGGAACGTTTCAAAGCCAGGAGAACCGCAATGATCGTCGGCTATGTCGTCTATCTGATACTCGCGCTTGTCGTGGTGATGTTCCTGTCGGCGGCGATCCGTATCCTGAGGGAATATGAGCGCGGCGTCGTTTTCACGCTGGGACGCTTCACCGGCATCAAGGGGCCGGGGCTGATCATCCTCATCCCCTTCGTCCAGCAGATGGTACGGGTCGACTTGCGTGTGGTGGTGCAGGACGTGCCGCCGCAGGACGTGATCTCGCGCGACAACGTTTCGGTGAAGGTCAATGCGGTGCTGTATTTCCGCATCGTCGATCCCGAGCGCGCGATCATCAAGGTCGAGGACTACATGGCCGCGACCAGCCAGTTGGCGCAGACCACCGTGCGCTCGGTGCTCGGCAAGCACGAGCTCGACGAGATGCTGGCGGAACGCGACAAGCTGAACGCCGCCATCCAGGAGATCCTCGACCAGCAGACCGACGCCTGGGGCATCAAGGTGACCAATGTCGAGATCAAGCATGTCGACCTCAACGAGAGCATGGTGCGGGCGATTGCCAAGCAGGCCGAGGCCGAACGCCTGCGCCGCGCCAAGGTGATCAATGCCGAGGGCGAACAACAGGCGGCGCAAAAGCTTGTCGAGGCAGGCAGGATGCTGGCCAAGGAGCCGCAGGCGATGCAGCTGCGCTATTTCGAGGCGCTGCACGACATATCGGGCGAGCGCTCGTCGACCGTGGTGTTTCCGCTGCCGATCGACCTGCTTGCGCTTTTCACCAAGCAGGCTGGCGACAGCAAGTGACGACGCGAATGCGGCAGCTCGGCGGATATTATTCTCATCAGGCGGAATTGCCTGAAGCGGAGTTCAATTGCCGCTGACAAGGGCGAGGAACTCGCGTGCCGCGCGCGTGGCATAACGCTCCTTGTGGCGCAAAACGAAGAAGCTGCGCTTGGGCAGCGCGAAGTCGATGGCGACCAGAGTGCCGGCCTTAAGCGCGCCTTCGGCAACCAATCGCGACATGACGGCAACGCCGGCACCGGCCTCGGCAGCCGTGCGGATTGATTCGTTGGAGGGCATTTCGAGCGCGACATCAAGGCTGCCCGCTTCCACGCCAACGGTCGCCAGCACCGCCTCCAGGTTCGAGCGCGTGCCCGAACCTTGCTCGCGCAGGATCCAGCGCCCGGTCTTGAGGTCGCGCGGCGAGGTCGGCGGCGTGATGGTCCAGGGATGGCCTGATACCGCAACCAGCACCAGTTCGTCCTCGGCCACCGGTTCGATGGCGAGGGCGGGATCGTCGATTTCGCCTTCGACAAAGCCGAGATCGGCCGCGCCGTCATGGACCTGTGCTGCCACCGTCTCGGTGTTGCCGATGGTGATGCCAAGCGCAATGCCGGGATAGCTCGTCTGGAAACGATGGGCGATCTTGGGCAGCCAATAATTGGCAACGGTCTGGCTGCCGGCGAGCTTGAGCGCGCCGCGCTTCAAGCCGGCGAGGTCGGCAAGCACGATCTCGGCGGAGCTGGCGCGGGCAAGGACCGCGCGCGCCTCTGACAGGAAGATGCGCCCGGCGTCGGTGAGCACGATGCGGCGGCCGACGCGGTCGAAGAGTTTTGTCTGGTAGCGCGCCTCCAGCGCCGACACGGCTGCACTTGTCGCCGATTGCGTCAGGTTCAGCGCCTGGGCGCCTCGCGTGACGTGCTCGCGTTCGGCCACCGCGACGAAGATCCTGAGCTGTTCGAGGGTCACGGCTTTCCTTTCGGTCGTCAGCCCAGAAGTTTGACCAGCATTAGAGAGAAAGTCGCGATGAAAAGGAACGCGCCTAGCCCAAGAAAAAGTGGACGGGCGCCGCGTGCCCGAAGTTTGCGGATATCGGTTTCAAGCCCCATGGCCGCGAGCGCCATGGTGAGCAGGAAGGTGGTGAGCGTGACGATCCACGCCTTTGCCTCGGCCGAGATGTCGACGAGGCTGTTGAGGCCGACCATGGCGACGAAGCCGAGCACGAACCACGGCATGGGGGCCGATGCGCCATTGTGCGTCTTGCCGGCGGACTTGGCGCGCTGGCGGGCGGCCACGCCAAGCGCGATGACCACCGGCGCCAGCATCATGACGCGGGTGAGTTTTGCCACTGTGCCGAACTCACCCGACTGCTGGCCACCCTGGAAGGCGGCTGCCACGACCTGGGCGATCTCATGGATCGACGCGCCTGCCCACAACCCGTAGGCATGGGGATCAAGGTGAAGCAGGCCGGGCAATAGCGGATAGGCGAACATCGCCACCGAGCCGAAGACGGTCACACACGCAACCGCATAAGCGACATCTTCATCGGGCGCATTGGTCACCGTGTTGGTGGCGATGACAGCGGACGCACCGCAAATCGAGGTGCCGGCAGCGATCAGTTCGGCGAGTTTTTGATCGACGCCGATGAGTTTCGCAAGCCACAAGGTGAATGCGAAGGTGGCGACAAGTGTTGTCGCGATGATGGCGATGCCCATGGCGCCTACCTCGGCGACCTGGCTGGCGGTCAGCTGCAGGCCAAGCAGGATGATGGCGAAACGCAGCACCTTGCGCATCGAAAACGCAACGCCCGACTTGGCACGGGCAGGGGTGCCCACGAGATTGTGGAAGGCCATGCCGATGACAATGGCGATGATCATCGGGCTGAAGGCGAAAAGGCCGGGAAGCAGCCTGAGCGCGAAGGCGAAGCCTGCGATGGTCGCGACAAGCAGCAGGCCGGGCGCCAGATGATTTCCGCTTGCTGGGTGGCGCACCGTCTGCTGTGACCTGATGGCCGCAGCACTTTGGGTTTCGGCTCGGACGAGGGCATTCATGGCTTTGTTCCTGCAAATTTCAGGCGCAAGCTATTCGCCGGCTTTTGATCAATCCAACGCGTAATATCGCTTGAATCGTTCGGTCTGGGAGAATGGTTTGGCGGTGGCCCTGTCCAGGCACCGCCGTGCCACTGGACGTGACGCGCAGCGCATTTATAGCGGTGCTTCGGTCCACGTCTCTTCACTCCTCTTGCCAGTCGGTACGCCAATGCCTGTTCACGAGATTGCAGCACTGGGGGCAGCGACATGCTGGGCCGTCACGGGATTGATCTCGGCCGGACCGGCCGGCTATCTCGGCGCGCCGGCATTCAACCGCTTGCGACAGGTCTTCGTCACCGTGCTGCTGGCGATCTATGTCCTGGCCACCGGCACATGGCGCGAACTCGATGCCGGCAGCGTCGGGCCTCTCCTCTTGTCCGGCCTCGTTGGTATCTTTGTTGGCGATACGCTGCTGTTTGCGACGCTGAACCGGCTGGGGCCCCGCCGTTCTGGCATCCTGTTTGCGTTGAACGCACCGATCGCCGCCGTGCTGGGCTGGCTGATGCTCGGCGAGGACCTTGCGCCAAAGGCTTCCATGGGCATCGGGTTGACGGTCGCCGGCGTGTTGCTTGCGATCCTGTTTGGCAAGCGCCGCGCGCAGCTCCACGCCTGGGAGACGGTGAAGGGGCCATTGTGGATCGGTGTCGCGCTGGGACTGGGGGCGGCGACCGGCCAAGCGATCGGCTCCATTATCGCAAGGCCGGTGATGGCGACAGGCATCGATCCGTTCGTGGCCTCGATGCTGCGTGTCGGCATCGCAGCGGTTTGCCTCAGCGTGCTGATCCAGCTGCCGATACCGGCGGTAAAACCCAAGGGGCCGCTGACATGGAAGGTCGCAGCGCTGACGTCGTTGACCGGCTTCATCGCGCTCGCCATCGGCATGACGCTGCTTTTGTTTGCGCTTTCAGGCGGCAAGGTTGGCATTGTGTCGACGCTTTCGGCAACTTCGCCGGTGATCATCCTGCCAATGCTCTGGGCGCGAACCGGCGAAAGGCCCGCCGGCGGCGCCTGGGCGGGTGCGGCACTGGTGGTCGCCGGGATGGCGCTGATCTTTATGCGCTAAGGGAGCCTGGAGGGGTGCGGGCGGGGAACTTCAGGCGAAGCTATGCGTTAATGTCCTAGAGCGCTTCGTTGATGTACACACACAACGGCGCTCCCGAAAGGGCCTGCCGCGATCCCCTCCCGGCAGGCCTTTTATCTGCCCCCTACCACTTGACCCTGAAGCCGGCGGTACCGGCAAGGGCGTAGCTGTCGCCGAAGTTTTCGAGTGAGCTGTTGACCGAGACCTCGCCATAGACCGAATATTTGTCGTCGTTCCAATTGTAGGAACCGCCGAAGCCAAGCCCGCCCCACAGCTTGTCGGGCCGGCTCTCGAAGCTTACGCCTGAAACTTCGACCCGGGTGGCGTCGAGGAACTGATAATAAAGATTGGCGATGCCGTAGAGATGGCGGCGCCGGGTCTTGCCTTCATCGTCCTTCCAGCTCTGGTCGTGGTCGGCGGAAATGCCGAGCCGGCCAAGCAGGGAGTCGCCGCTGTCGAGCGAGATGTTGGCGCCGAAGACATCCCTGAAGCTGGAGAAATCGACATTGGCATAGACGAGCTGGGCTTGCGGGGTCAGCGTCCAGGCTTCGTTGAGGTCGATCTTCTTGCCAGTTTCGACCGACAGCGCATAACCAAAGCCGCCATTGCCGTCGACAAGGGTCGGGGTATCAAGGCCAAGCGCCTTTGAGGTCAGGTCGCTGTTGAACCAGGTCAGCTGAGCCTGGCCGTCGACATAAAAGCCGTTCTGGTCATACCAGGTCAGCGTGCCGCCGAAGCCATAACCTGTTGTGTCGATGTCGCCATCGCCGAAAAACGAGGTGACGTCGCTCGAGGCATGGCCGAGATGCACCGTGATGCCGCCGATCAGCTTCGAGCCGTCCTCGGCCTCGTGCAGCAGCCCGTCGAGGCCGGCCTGCAGCTTCCACACATTGGTGTCGTAGTCGGTGCCAGACGTGCTGACCGCCGGTTCGATGCTGGCGTGGCTGCCTTCGATGCGGCCCCAGATCGCTCGCTGGTCCTCGATCAGCGCCTGGTGGCCATCGGAGCCGGCATAATATTGCGACTGCTCGTTGGTCACAGGGCATTGGAAATTCTTCGACGCGTCCTTGCAGAACACCGTCTCGGGTGCCGGTGCTGGTTCGCTCCAGTAGCGGTTGCCGACCCGCTGCTGCAGCGTCGGCACGGTGTTGAGCGCAAGGAGGTGCTGCGGATAGACCTCGTAGAGTGGAACACCGGGCTGGAAGCGTGGCGGCGGCGGAGTGGGTGTCGGGCCGGGGGTAGGGATAATTGTCGAGCGCAGGTACCAGTTCTCGTCGCCGGAATCGGCACCGACACCGTTGAAGTGCAGCGTGTAGGCAAAGGCCCCGCCGACCACCGCCTGCTGGCCGTCGGCGGTGACAAATTGTCCGGCCAGCGTGAAGGCCGTTGGCGTGGATGTCGCGCCATTGATGGTGTCGACCACCAGGATGCCGTCGGCGAGCGTGAGCGCACCCGGACCAATGGTGTTCCTGACGATCAGCGTGGTGCTGCCGGTCGTCGTGCCGCCATCGATGACCAGGATATCCGACGGCGCGCCATCAGTGCCAAGGTAGGTGTTCAGCGCCAGCCTGCCGTTCACCCCGACATAGTCATTGGTCGTCAGCGTCTTGTAGCTTGCAAGCAGGTTCGGATCGGCTGTTGGCGGGGTGACATCGACGAGGCCAGCATTCGATAAGAAGTAGATGTCGGAGTTGCCGTTCATGATCCAGGTGCTGGAGGCATCAAGCGTGGTGAAGGTGTTCAGCTCGATGCCGGTGATCTTGGAGCTGGAGGTGATGTTGACGTTGGCGATGCTCGTGGCATCGGCGATGATGTTGCCTGTGGCCACGATGTTTGCCGTGGTGAAGTCCACGTGGCTGATCAAGGTGGCAGGGTCGTTGCTGATCACGTTGAGCAAGTTGCCGCTGCCCGTGCTGACAGCGGTTCCGTTTTTCAGCGTGAGTTCGGCAAACGTGTCATGTGCGTTGAAGGCGTCGGCCGCCGCGGTTAGCGTGCCGCCAGAGAATACAACGATGCTGGGATCGCCGGCAACGCCGCCATTGGCCCTGATGCCGTGACGCCCTGCGGTCACATTGCTGTCGGTAATGAACAAATGCCCTGAGTCTGCCGCGCGTCCGCCGTCATACTGGGCGCTGGTGACTGGGGTGCGCAGCAATGTTCCCGTGGATCCGGAATCGCCGACAAAGACGCCGCCAGCGGTCGGCCCCGTTGCCGACACCAAGCTGTCGGTGAGATTCAGCGTTCCCGCGGCTTCAGTGATCGCGCCGTAGGCTGAGTCGCCGGTGGCATGGATCGTGACATTCGTGCCATTGAGCACGGTCGAGATCGGCGGCCCCGAAGGGGGAGCTGTGTTAAATCCCAACACGTCGATGCCGTAGCCGAAGTCGCCGCTTGTGCGGATGTCGACGGTGTTGAGGTTCATCAAGCCGCCGTTGTAGACGAGGGCCCCGTAGCCGGCCACGCCCGTCGTCGTCACGTTGACGTTGGTTGCCTCAACCAGCGAACGGGTCCCGGTCGCCAGATTCGACTGCGAGGAATTCAGACCATACGCGCCGTCGCCCGAGGTATGAATGGTGCTATCGTTGATGCGTAGCGTGCCGCCGTCGGTCGTCACCACGCCGAAGGAATTTGCGCCCGAGGTCGTGATGTTGACGTTGGTCGCCGTGATCAGGCCGCTTGGCAGGTCTGAGCGGAGGCCAGCGACGTTTCCGGTCGCAAGCCGTTCGGTGATGGTGGCGTCCCGGATCGTGATTACGCCGCCGGCCGCATAGGCGCCGAACCCGGTGGCGTTGATGGTCTGTCCCGTCGACGTGATGGTGCCGCCCACAAGCGCGTTCAGGCCGTGGCCGACCGCGAAGGTGCCGAACGTGTCGATCACGCCGCCATTGAGGACGACCGAGCCGCCGTTGCCGGCGGTTGCGCCGTAGGTGGAATTTCCCTGAGCGATGAGATGAGTGTTCGTCGCGGTGATCAGCGAGCCGGCGCCATCGGCCGACAGAACCGTTCCGGGCGAAGAATTTGATGACGCCGGTCCGGCGGTCGCGGTCGTTCCGCTGGCAAGGGTAATCTGCCCGCCGCTTTCTGCCCGGACGACTATGGGCACCCCGGCTGTGTTATTGAGCAAAGTCAGCCCTGTTGTGCCGTTGATCACGCCGCCGTTGAGCGCCCACAACGTATAGCCGGCGGTAGGCGGTGCTGCGCCGGTGTCGATCGTGCCCGATGCCGTCTGCGTCGTACCGTTGGCGACGACCTGCTGGGCCGCCGCCGGGGATGCAGCAAAGGCAAACAGCAGGCCAAGGCTTCCTAGAGAAAGCGGACGCATCGGCAGACAAACCGACGAATGGAGCACCGTAAGCGCCGATTTCGTTCGAAGCGGCTTACCCGGTCCCATTTGCGATGCAGAAACGTCCAACTGCAACAGTCTGAGGCTCACGAGTCACGTCTCCGCCGCCCAACAGCCCACATTAGGGTGCGCGTATATCTGAATTCGCGCAAGTAAATCGGCGTCAGGGATTCGTTTTATGGATGGATGTTGCTTTTAGGCATTGACTAACAACTGCTAGACGAATCCTTCGCCTCGAATGGCCAGTCCGGCTCTAGTCGAGCCGGAGTGCTTTACCCATTGGATCGGGCCGACCGTTCGATCGGCCGATGCGCCGGATCGCGAAACACCAGTTCGCTGGCCTTTTGCTGCCGTATTACACCCAGTCAATTGCCGATGCCTTCCGATACTGCGTTTCTACACGTGCGAAAGCATATGCAGGCGACCTAATAGAGTATGACTGACGTGCTGCATAGTGATTCGATTGATAATCTGATCTTTTCCAATCGAAAGTAAATTGACCGTCGATTGCGTGGGCGAATGGCCTGCCATGCTGGGGCGATTTCGCTATTTGCGCGCCCTTGGGCCGCGTCCGCTTGGTGTGGGCGGCAGGCGAGTGATCCGAAGCCGGTCAGATCACCAAGGACATGATATGGCGAGATCGGCTCTGCCTATGTCAAAAGGGGCGTTCATGAGTTCGCGCGGCACTAGCCGCAGCCGAACCTGGTTGTCGCGCGAGGTGTGGGAGCAGGCATAACTTTATGTGCGTGCACGAATTGCGCGCCGGGCATTGAGGCACAGCCGCATTGTCGACTGCATCAGAGCGGTTTCAGAACCGCTGATGGTCGCGCGCTACGCTTTGGTACGACCCTGGTCAGCCCTTTGGCGAAGGTGCGCGCAGGGTCGGGCCTTCCTCGGCGGTGAGGATGGTGCGCAGGTCGATTTCCTGGTCATGCGGAGCCAGCCGCAGGCTGCCTTCGGTGATCCGGTATAGCTCGTCGACGGCTGCGACGGCGCGTTCGACTTCGCCGGCATAGATCAGCTCGACCAGCGGACGATGAAACTCATGTGGCGGCCACAGCACCAGATGTTCCTGGTAAAGCGTGATCGCCATGGCGCCGCGCATCATCAACCGCTCTTGCGCCGAGGCCAGCGTCTTGTTGCCGTGAAGCAGTGCCAAAAGCACTTGGAACTCGACCACGAGGCGCCGCATGGCGTGGTAGTCGTTTGCAGCGGCGGCTTGCTTTTGCATTTCGTAATGCGCGTCGAGGCGCGCATGTTCGTCCGTACCGAGGCGATCGGGGTCTGCCGCAAGCTCGGCCACGACATGGCGGGCGATGATGCGGCTGGCTTCGAATACTTCCAGCGCCTCTTCCGGCGTCGGTGTGGCGACATAGGCACCGCGGTTGGGCGGCAAATGAACAATCCCCTGCTCCTCCATGATGAACAGGACCTTGCGGATGACCGTGCGGCTAATGTCGAAGGCTTCGCCGATCTCGTCTTCGGCCAATTTGGTGCCGGGGCGGATCTTGCGATCGAGGATCGCATTCCACAGGCGATCGTAGATCTGGGCTTCGACACCGACCAGCGGGGCAGTCAAGGATATGGCACCAAAGCCCTGCAGGGCGGGGGACAGATAGCGTGTGTGCATGTCAACTCGTGTTGCGGCAGCGATCAATGCAAATGTCATCTTTTGCCACGCATCGTCCAGCGCAAAAATGATCGCTCAGGCGCTGCCCGGTAGCCTGGCGCATCGGGCGCAACAGTCGAACAGCTGCATTGTTTCCATTCTCCACGCCTCCCATACAGCAGGCCCTGTTGCCTGCCGTATGGGGCGCATCAAGCTATCGAGATTGATGCACAAAAGGCTACGGCCTTACTTCTTTTCGAGAACCGGGAACTTGATGCCCAACTGTTCGAGATAGGTCGGATATTTCGACGGGTCGTAGTAGAGCTTCTGCATTTCAGGCCGGAAGGTTGCCATGATCTCGACGTTCTTCTGGATCTGCGGCTTGTCATCGGCAGTCAGCATCGGGACGTATTTCTGGCCCTTCTGTTGCTCGTTGTTGAAGTAGTCCGTCGCCTTGGCCAACAATTCGGGGTTGGTCAAAAGATCGATCGACGTCATGGCCACCACTTTCGAACCGGCGACGACGCCCTTGTGGGCAATCGGCGTCGCCATGGCCATGGCATTCGACCAATGGTGGCCGGGCAGGCCGGGAATGTTCGAGGGATAGTTGAGCGTGATCGTCGGCACCACCCAGGAGATGTCGCCGATGTCGTCGGATCCGCCGCTCTCAGGTTTTTCCAGCGGCGGCACAAGCTCCTTGAGCTTGACCGCGAGCCCTTCCTCCTTGGCGGTTACCGTCTTTTGCACGGCCTTGGCGAAGGCTTGCTCGTCGTCGCTCCACGTCGGCAGGCCGACCTGCTGGATATTGGCGTAGGCCGCTTCGGCGATAGGCTTGTTGAAGTGGCGAGGTGCAGCGGTGCCCACGATCTGTCGCGAGACGGTGGTGTTCGACATTTTCGCCGCCGCGTCCGCGATGGTGTTGGCGGTCTCGAAGTTTTTGGAAATGTTGTCGAAATCCTGCTCGCGGATGAAGTACCAGACCGTTGCGGCTGACGGCACGACGTTGGGCTGGTCGCCGCCATCGAGAATGACATAGTGCGAACGCTGCTCGGGGCGCAGGTGCTCTCGCTTCATGTTCCAGCCGATATTCATCAGTTCGACGCCGTCGAGCGCGCTGCGACCGCGCCAAGGTGCCCCGGCCGAATGTGCCGATTCACCCTTGAACGTGTATTCGACCGAAACCATGCCGGTGCCATTGGGCTGGCCCCAGGTGGTCTGGAGATTGTTGCCGACATGCGTGAACAGCACTGCGTCGACATCCTTGAAAACGCCGTCGCGCACCATGTAGGCCTTGCCGGCGAGCAGTTCTTCGGCGACGCCCGGCCACAGCATGATGGTGCCGGGCAACTTGTCCTTCTCCATGATGTCCTTGAGCGCCAGTGCTGCGACCACGTTCACCGCCTGCCCGGAATTGTGGCCCTCGCCATGCCCAGGCGCGCCTTCGATCATCGGGTCGTGATAGGCGACGCCAGGCTTCTGCGAGGTCTTCGGCAGGCCGTCGATGTCGCTGCCGAGCGCAATGACCGGCTCGCCAGAACCCCATTTGGCAACCCAGCCTGTCGGCAGGCCAGCGACGCCGCGTTCGACGGTGAAGCCGTTCTTCTCGAGGATGGCGGTGATGTATTTCGACGTTTCGATTTCCTGGAAGGCCAGTTCACCGAAGCTGAAAATCGAATCCGTCATCTCCTGGGCGAGCTTTGCGCGGGCTTCGATGCCTTCGACCGCGCGTTTCTTGAGCTCGGTGACCTGCTCGGCGCTGACTGCCTTTTGTTCGTTGGCCAATGCGAACGTCGAGGCTGACGCTGTCAACAAAGTGGCCAGGGCTATTCGCGAAATCAATTTGCGCTTCATGAAAATCTCCCATTGATCGACATTCGCCGCTGACCATGGGCAGTAATTTCTACCACTTGACGCAGCGGCAACCTGGATGATGGGCAAAGGTGCCTGCATGAGCAAGAATATTTTTCTCATGTAGGGAAATTAGGAAAATATATGCCTAGATTCGTTTGTGCTGGTGCAAGTTGTTTTATGAATCGCTAATGTATGTGTCGAGAACTGACGGGCGTGCGAAATCAATTCAACTCAAGGTCTGCGATTGGCCCAACTCGGGGTGCTCGCTGGACTACCGCCACAACAGGTGGAAAATGTCCGCGGAAGCCAACAGACTGCCAAAGCGGCCGAAGGTCGACGTGAACTCGGTCATGGCCATCGAGCGCTTGCAGCGAATGCGGTGGCATGGCGCTATATCTAGCTAAATATAACGATCCACAAGCTGTTTGGCGATAACCGGTGCACGTTCCTTGGGAATGCAAAGGTCATTTCGCTCGAAAGCATGTGAGATGTGAAATTCTTCCCGGCTGTCAAAGAAGATTTGCAAAGACAGCCTATTTCGGTAACCTGTTGACAGAATGAACGAGATTGTTCGTTCCATTCACGTCCAAGGCACATGAGGTGATCATGACCCAGGACCACGCAGGACCCGTTGCGGCAAAGCCGCCGGCTTCCGCGCGCCGTAAAGAACTCCTCACATTCCTTGTTCTGGCCTTCGGGATCTGGCCTATCGTCGCGGTAGGCGTGGTCGGCGGCTATGGCTTCCTCGTCTGGATGTGGCAGATCATATTCGGGCCGCCCGGACCTCCCGGAGGTTGAGCCAGTGGCAAAGCCGGCCTCCATCAGCCGCAGGACATTTTTGACAGGCGGCAACGAACAGCCGGTGCCAAGAATTGTGCCGCCGGGGATGATGGATGGCGGACTGGCCTCATGCACCGGCTGCGGTGCCTGTGTTCAAGCCTGCCCCACTGCCATCATCGTCATGGTCGCGGCCAAGCCGTCGCTGGACTTCATGGCCGGCGAATGCCTGCTTTGCGGAGACTGCGCGACGGTCTGCCCCGAACCAGTTTTCGACCGTGCCGTGCCGCCGACATTTTCACATGTCGTGGCCATTTCCGACGACTGCCTGGCACTCAACGGGGTCTCCTGCATGACCTGTCGCGACGCCTGTCCGCAAGCGGCGATCATGTTCCGGCCGCGCATTGGCGGGCCGTTTTTTCCAGAACTGAGGGAAAGTGCCTGCACAGGTTGCGGCGCGTGTATTGCGCCATGTCCAGCACAGGCGATCACGATCGCGCGGCAGACCGCGGAGCCAGCCCATGCCTGACCCACGTCGATATCACCACATTTCAAGCGCTGTCGTCACCGTCATGCCTGGGCGCATGGAGGAGGTGCTGGAAAAGATCGCGCGTTTGGGTGGCCCGGAGATCCGAGCGCATGACGGCAATCGCATCGTCGTCGTCATCGAAGGAGCGAGCGCCGGCGAGCTCGGCGGGCTGCTGACGACAATCGGCGGCCTTGCGGGCGTGATCGCTGCAAACATGGTTTTCGAGCATATCGAGGAACTGGAGGGCACTGAGCCATGACAGCTGAACTGAACCGACGCGAGCTGCTCAAGGCGCAGGCGACGGCGATCGCAGCAGCGACCGCTGGCATCGCCCTGCCTGCCTCCGCTCAGCCGATCACCGGTGGCGTGAGCGCACTCGAGATCAAGTGGTCGAAGGCGCCGTGCCGTTTTTGCGGTACGGGCTGCGGCGTGATGGTCGGCGTCAAGGACGGGCAGGTGGTCGCCACCCATGGCGACACGCAAGCCGAAGTCAATCGCGGCCTCAACTGCGTCAAGGGCTACTTCCTTTCCAAGATCATGTATGGCGCCGACCGCTTGAACACCCCTTTGGTGCGCAAGAAGAATGGCGTCTTCGACAAGGAGGGTGAGTTCGAGCCGGTGTCATGGGACGAGGCCTTCGATCTCATGGCAGAGAAGGCCAAGCAAGTACTGCGAGACAAGGGCCCAACCGCGCTCGGCATGTTCGGGTCCGGTCAATGGACGATCTTCGAGGGCTACGCCGCGACAAAGCTGATGCGGGCCGGCTTCCGTTCGAACAATCTCGATCCCAACGCCCGCCACTGCATGGCGTCGGCCGCCTACGCCTTCATGCGAACATTCGGCATGGACGAGCCGATGGGCGTGTATGACGACTTCGAGCACGCAGACGCCTTTGTGCTGTGGGGCTCGAACATGGCCGAGATGCACCCGATCTTGTGGAGTCGAATCGCCGACCGTCGCCTCGGTTACCAGCATGTGCGCTGCGCCGTGTTGTCGACCTTCACGCACCGCTCAATGGACCTCGCCGATATCCCCATCGTCTTCAAGCCGGGGACTGATCTCGCGATCCTCAACTACATCGCCAACCACATCATTCAGTCCGGCCGCGTCAATGAAGCCTTCGTGCGCGACCATACGACCTTCATGATGGGGCAGACTGACATTGGTTATGGCTTGCGGCCGGAGCATCCGCTTGAGGTGGCGGCGAGCGGGGCGGCCGACGCTGCAAAGATGACCCCGAGCAATTTCGAGGACTTCCGGGCGCTCGTGTCCGAATACACGCTGGACAAGGTATCCAAGCTGACTGGCGTCGAGGCGGGCTTCCTCGAGGAACTCGCCGAGCTCTACGCCGATCCATCGGTCAAGGTGACCTCGCTGTGGACCATGGGCTTCAACCAACATGTCCGTGGCGTCTGGGCCAACCAGATGGTCTACAACATCCATTTGCTGACGGGGAAAATCTCCGAACCCGGCAATAGTCCCTTCTCGCTGACAGGTCAGCCTTCGGCCTGCGGTACGGCGCGCGAAGTGGGCACTTTCGCCCACCGCCTGCCTGCAGACATGGTGGTGACCAATCCCGAGCACCGCAAGCATGTCGAGGAGGTATGGAAGGTGCCGGCCGGGTTGATACCCGAAAAGCCCGGGTTCCATGCCGTCGAGCAAGATCGCATGCTCCGGGACGGCAAGCTCAACTGGTACTGGATCCAGGTCAACAACAACCTCCAGGCAGCGCCCAATTCCAGCCAGGAAACACATCCCGGTTACCGGAACCCGGACAATTTCATCGTCGTCTCGGACGCCTATCCGACGGTGACCGCGCTCGCCGCTGACGTCATCCTGCCGGCGGCCATGTGGGTGGAAAAGGAAGGCGCTTACGGCAATGCCGAGAGGCGTACCCATGTCTGGCGCCAACTGGTCAACGCGCCGGGAGAGGGCCGTTCCGACGTTTGGCAGTTGGTGGAATTCTCGAAGCGCTTCACCACCGACGAAGTCTGGCCCAAGGAATTGCTCGACGCCAATCCCGACTATCGGGGCAAGACGCTGTTCGAGGTTCTCTACAAGAACGGCAATGTCGACCGCTTCCCACTTTCAGATCTCGACCCTGAGTACGACAACCAGGAAGCGAAGCATTTCGGCTTCTATTTGCAGAAGGGCCTGTTCGAAGAGTACGCAACATTCGGTCGCGGCCATGGCCACGACCTCGCGCCGTTCGACGAATACCATAAGGTTCGCGGTCTGCGTTGGCCGGTGGTCGACGGCAAGGAGACGTTGTGGCGCTACCGCGAGGGGTTCGACCCCTATGTGAAGCCGGGCGAGGGCGTGAAATTCTATGGGCGGCCCGACGGCCGGGCGGTGATCCTCGGTGTGCCCTACGAGCCTCCGGCCGAATCTCCCGACGAGGAGTTTGACCTTTGGCTGGTGACGGGGCGCGTGCTGGAGCACTGGCATTCCGGGTCGATGACGATGCGCGTGCCCGAGCTTTTCCGGGCATTCCCGGGTGCGCGCTGTTTCATGAACGCAGACGACGCCCGCAAGCGCGGCATCAACCAGGGGGCGGAGGTGCGCATCGTGTCGCGGCGCGGCGAGATCCGCACGCGCATCGACACGCGCGGCCGAAATCGCATGCCGCATGGCGTGATCTTCGTCCCGTGGTTCGACGCCAGCCAGTTGATCAACATGGTCACGCTCGACGCCACCGATCCCATCTCCAAGCAGACGGATTTCAAGAAATGCGCGGTCAAGGTTATTTCAGCCGCCTGACGCGGCACAAGACGCTCACAGCCGCTGCCATTGCAGCGTTTCTGGTGGGAACGGCAGCACTGGCGCAGATTGCCTCGCAGCCGCCGCAGCTCATCGGACCACAGCCACCGATGCAGGCGATCCCTGCCGCACCGTTGCCCAAATGGGTGGTCGACGACGTGCGCCAGATGCGGGCTTTTCCCGACCAGCCACCGCTGATCCCACATTCGATCGAGGGCTATCAGTTGTCGGTCAATGCAAATCGCTGCCTGACCTGCCACAAGCGCGAATTCACCCTGGGCTCGGGAGCACCGATGATCAGCGTCACCCACTATATGACGCGTGACGGCCAGATGCTGGCCGACGTGTCTCCGAGACGCTACTTCTGCACCGCATGCCATGTGCCCCAGGCTGACATTCGCCCGCTTGTTGAAAATCGCTTCATCGACATGAGCGAGATGGGCGTCAATCATGTTGGTGACCAATGATGGGCTGGGTCAAAAGGATGTTCGCGTGGGGCTGGGGCATCCTGACCAAGCCGGCTGTAACGCTCGGCCTGGGCTTTCTCACGCTCGGCGGGTTTGTCGGCGGCGTCATTTTCTGGGGCGCGTTCAATACCGCCCTTGAAGTGACCAACACCGAGGCGTTTTGCACCTCTTGTCACGAGATGAAGGACAACGTCTACGAAGAATTGACCCGCACGATCCATTTTACCAATCGCTCGGGCGTGCGTGCGTCCTGCCCGGATTGCCACGTGCCGCACCAATGGACGCGCAAGATCGCCCGCAAGATGCAGGCGTCCAAGGAAGTGTGGGGCAAGATTTTCGGGACCATCGACACAAGGCGCAAATTCCTGGACAAGCGTCTGGAGCTCGCCCAGCACGAATGGGCACGGCTGAAAGCCAATGACAGCCTCGAATGCCGCAACTGTCACTCGTCAGTCGCCATGGATCTGACGCGCCAGACCCAACGCGCCGCCGATATCCACACGCGCTATCTGCTTTCTGGAAAGGCGACCTGCATCGACTGCCACAAGGGCATCGCCCACGAGCTGCCCAACATGAAGGGCATAGCTCCTGGCTGGCAGGTTCCGCCGGAACTGCAGGGCAACCAGCTGCCGCAATCCTCGGCCGTCGATCAGCTCGATCGTTATGTCAGGTCGCAGCATGCAGGTATTCCGCTTGACGTCATGGCACTGGACTGAGCCATCGCTGTTTTGTTTGTCGGTGCGCAATGACCGCGCCGCCAGATGCGCCCATCATGGCGGCTTCAGAAGCGGACAGCGACGATGAAGCCACGTTTCAATGACGACATGACAATGGACGCCATCATGCGCCAATGGCCGGGAACCATAAGGGTGATGCTCGGGCACGGTCTTATTTGCATCGGTTGCCCGATCGCGTCGTTCCATACCGTTTCAGATGCGGCGAGGGAGCACCGCCTGGACGAGGACGTGTTGCTTCGCGACCTGATGATGGCGATGAAATAGGGCTCAGAGCGTCAGCTCTTTTCGGCACGTCCCTCGGCCAGAACGAACAGGCGGTGCGGCTCGACCACCGTTACCTTCTGGCGTCCGCTCTTGACCAGGCCCTTTTCTTCCCATGCCGTGAGCAGTCGACTGACCGTGTGGAGGGTCGTCCCCGTCATCTCCGCGATGTCCTGACGTGAAATCGGGAAGTCGATCAGGATGCCTTCGTCGGTCTTCCTTCCTGTCTGCTTGACCAGCCGCAGCAATGCGTGAGCGACACGCTGCTCGACCTGTTCGGTCGCCATTTCGACGACGCGGGCCTGGGTCTCCTGGAGCCGGGCGCCAACGGTCTTGTAGGTGCTGGTGCCGAAGCTTGGAAAAGACTCCGCCAGCTCCGGCCACAGATGCCCGGGCCAGGCGAGCACGACGCAGTCCACGGCAGCGACGGCACTGGCGGGATAGGTGGTGCGCCCCAGTGCATGGGCGATGCCCATCAGTTCACCGGGGCTGATGTAGCGCACGATAACCTGTTGGCCGTCCGGAGTGGTCTTGACGACGCGGGCATGGCCGTCGAGCAGCAAGAAGAAAGAGTGCGCCTCGCCTTCCTGCTCGAATACGGTTTGATCCTTTGCGATGCGCAGCGATCGCGCCTGCTGGAGGAGACGGTCGAGGTCCTCCGGGGCCATGCCCTGGAAGGCGGGCAAGCCGGCGATTAGCGAGCGGTCAAGACGGCTCATTTCAGTTGCTCCTGCGAATGCCCAATCATGATCTCCGAAACCACAGATCATCTCGCTTGGGTTTGCGCTGGATCAAAGTGTCCTTGGCAAATGCGCCTTAGGCAAGGGCCCAACGGCTGGAGCCGTCGTGAAAGGAAAGAAAAGATCATGAAATACGCCATTGCTACTGCAGCCGCATTCGCAGCCGTGTTGCTGGCCGGCACCGTTCAGGCCGCCGAGATCGAAATCCAGATGCTCAACAAGGGCGAGAAGGGCTCCATGGTGTTCCAGCCCGATTACGTCGTCGCAGCACCCGGCGATACCATCACCTTCGTGCCGACCGACAAGTCCCACGACGCCGAAAGCATCAAGGACATGATCCCGGAGGGGGCGACGCCCTTCAAGGGCAAGATGAATGAGAAGATTTCCGTCACCCTCGACAAGGAAGGCGTCTATGGCATCAAGTGCACGCCGCACTACGGCATGGGCATGGTCGCGCTGATCGTGGTCGGCAAGCCGACCAATCTCGAGCAGGCCAAGGCCGTCAAGCAACTCGGCAAGGCCAAGAAGACGTTCGAGGCACTTCTGGCTCAGGTTCCCGCGGGCAACTGAGTGCCGGCGCGAGGCTGCTCAATTCATCTCTAAATCAGCCGGGTGGGGCGCCAGCTCTACCCGGCCTTTTCCCGTTGAAAGCGATGTCATGGCTATTCCACGCGTTCGGCCGGGCAACTATCCCGCTGTGCTCTCCTATGGTTTCCGTCCATTTTTCCTGCTCGGCTCGATTTATGCCGGCATTACCATCCTGTTTTGGCTACCCATGCTTTACGGCCGGCTCGAAACCGCGAGCGCGCTGGCGCCAGTTGATTGGCATATCCACGAGATGCTCTTTGGTTATCTCGCCGCGATCGTCACCGGATTTCTGCTGACCGCGATCCCCAACTGGACAGGCAGGCTGCCCGTCCAGGGGCTGCCGCTGCTCGCACTGGTCCTTCTGTGGTTAGCTGGACGCCTCGCCGTGTTCTTTTCGGCTGACATCGGCTGGCTTGCGGCAGCCATGATCGACAGTGCGTTCCTGCTCGCGGTTGCCGTTGCCGCGGCCATCGAAATCATCGCCGGGCGCAACTGGCGCAACCTCAAGGTGCTTGCGCCGCTGGTCGTGCTCTTCGCCGCCAATGTCGCGTTCCATGTCGAAGCGCACTATCAGGGCGCATCCGATGTCAGCCGCAGGCTCGGTATCGGGGCGGGCATCGTGCTCATCATGATCATCGGCGGGCGCATCATCCCGAGCTTCACCCGCAACTGGCTTGCACGCGCGAATCCGGGCCGGTTGCCCGTTCCGTTCAACCGTTTCGATGGGGTGACGATCGGTCTCTCCAGCTTGTCGCTTGTCGCCTGGGCCTGCTTCCCGGAGCTATCCGTTACAGGTGCGATGCTGCTGGTGGCTGCCCTTCTCAACACCGTTCGGCTCGCGCGCTGGGCGGGCGACCGGACGCTGCGCGACCCGCTGGTCCTGATCCTGCACATCGCCTACGCCTTCGTGCCGCTTGGTCTTGCCTTGGCCGGTCTGGCTGCCCTGTTGCCGGAGGCCGTTCCGCCGGCAGCTGCTCTTCACGCATTCGGCGTGGGCGCGATCGGGGTAATGACGCTTGCCGTGATGGCGCGGGCAACGCTTGGGCACACCGGACGCGACTTGCATGCTGGTGCCGGCTCTTGCCTGGTCTTCGCAGCAATCGTCGTTTCGGGTCTGTTGCGCATAGTCGCGGCCTTCCTTCCAGGCGCGCCAGCACTCCTGCATGGATCGGCGGCGGCATGGACCGTAGCGTTTCTCGGCTACGCATTGCTCTATGGCGGTATGCTGGTGCGTCCGAAACTGCGTGCACGCCAGCCCAACCCCGCACCCAGCTGATCTCGCGACTGCCCGCGTAAGCCACCGCGAGATGAAAAAGGCCCAGATTTCCCGAAGGAGATCTGGGCCTCTTGCTTGATTGGTTCGTTGATGTGCGACGGCGGCCTTAACCGACAGCGTTGCGCCAGAAGGCCTTGAGTGCCGCAAACAGCGACGGGCGCTCCTTCACCAGCCGGATGCCGAGATTGTCGGGCGCCATGCCTGCAGCACAACCGCCGCTTTTGCCGTCACGAATGAAGAATGACATGTAGCCGCGGTGCTGGCCGCCGGTGACCCTGACGCCACAATTGTCGGTGCTGTTGTCGACGTTGCCTTGCTTGTTCACGGAAGCTCGACGGTAGCAGGTCGAGGTCCATTCCCAGACGTTGCCGGCCAGATCATAGACGCCCTTCGAATTCGCCCCGAAATGGCCATGGGGCTTGGGCTCGGGATCGCGTCCCTTGGCGGACTCGGCCTCGCTGCGATAGCGCGCGAGCCAGCGTGCGGCGGGGTTGTTGCCGTCTTCGACCCCCAGCGTGTCGTCGGCAAACCGTTCGGCGGCTGCGAACGCCCATTCTTCGTCGGTGGGCAGCCGCCATGTTTCGCCGGTGCGATCCGACAGCCATTTCGCATAGGCCATCGCGTCACGGAAACTCACGCCCGTTGCAGGAAGCTTGCCATTTTTGCCACTTGCGCCTTCGGCTGCCT
Organism: Aminobacter sp. 01T433; assembly: GCF_056398585.1. Classification (NCBI taxonomy): domain Bacteria; kingdom Pseudomonadati; phylum Pseudomonadota; class Alphaproteobacteria; order Hyphomicrobiales; family Phyllobacteriaceae; genus Aminobacter; species Aminobacter sp. 01T433. The sequence goes on along the minus strand of NZ_JBFTPR010000009.1, from coordinate 134,108 downwards.
CGCAGGCGCCGTCAGCAACACACAGCGCATAGTCGCTGGTGCTGACCTGGTAGGCCATGATCTCGAACGGGCGGCGGAAGCGTACGTCCTCCGCTGGAGCATCGACCGGGCGTTCGGCCTTGAGAAATTCGCCTGGAAGCCGATAGGCCAAGGTGCCCGCGTTTATGGTGACGGTCGCCGGCGATGCCAATCCCGATAGAGCAGTGGGCGTGCCGGGCCCGCTTGTCTGGTAAAAGACCGCCAGCGCGATGGCTGGGACAGCGATGGCAGTGGTCACGAGAATGCCGCCGAACTTCATGGGTTTGGTCCTTTGCAAAGAAAACGGCCCGCAGGAGGTACCGGCGGGCCGTAAGAAGCAGCGTTGAGGTCCGCCGTCAGTTGGTCGGGATCGGGCCGGGGGCCTGAACCTGCTTCATCAGGTCGTCGTTCCACTCACCTTCGACCACCACATGCGCGGTTGCGCCAAGCTCGGCAGCCTCGATGAGGTTATGGTTGACGTAGGCGTAGACGCCCGGCTGGAGGAAGGTGTAGAGCGCCGCTCCCGCCGATCCGCCGCGGATGAACCAGGTTTCGAGGTCCTTGGCCGGTGGGTTGACGAACTTGCCCAGCTCCCAGACATGGTCGCCATGGCCGCCGATCAGGTGGGGCCGGGTGTCCCGGTTCGCCTGAGCGTGGATGAACAGAACCGTCTCACCAACCTTGGCCTTCAGCGCATTGTCACCGGTCAGCGCACCGACCTTGCCGTTGAACACGACATGTGTCGGGATCAGGCCACGCATGACCTTGAGCGTTTCATCATAGCTGTCGCCAAGTGAATCATACTTCTTGTACTTTCCATTCTCATCGCGCGGTATGTAGAGGTCATGTTCGCCGATGTAGAAGATCCGGTCGTACTTCAGCGGCTTGCCAACCTCGTCCTTCAGCCCGTCGCGCGGCAGCACCATGACCGCACCGTTCATGCCCGATACCACGTGCCAGGGGATCATCCCGCTGGGTGCGCAGTGATAGACGAAAGTGCCGGTGCGGGTCGCCTTCCAGCGCAGCACAACCTGCTCGCCGGGATTGACGTTGGTCAGTGCACCACCACCGAGCGCGCCCGTTGACGCGTGGAAGTCGATATTGTGCGGCATCTCGTTGGTTTCGGGATTGACCAGCGTCAGTTCGACATAGTCGCCTTCGTGCACGATCATCAATGGGCCGGGCATCGAGCCTTCATAGGTCATGGCCCTGAGCGTCGTACCTTCGCCGTCGATCACCATCGGCTGCTCCTTGATGGTCATCTTGAATTCAACCACCTTCGGGCCGCCCTTGGCGATCTGGTCATGGGCGTGTGCGAAGGGGGGCGCGACAAGGTCAACCTTGACCCGGGGCAGCGTGGCGATATCGGCTGCGCTTACCTCAGCTAAAGCTGGAGCTGCGGCCATAGAGCCCAAGATCGCTGCGGCAGCCGCACCAGTGGCTGTACCCAAGAGTGCTTCGCGTCGCGTCAACATTTCAAATCTCCTTAGTGCGTGACGTTGCCTGTTACTACGATCAGGAGAATAGGGGCCTCATGAAAACCAGTCTTTGATCCAGCGCAAACAAATGCTGCGGTGCGATATTTTTTTGAATATTATCGCGAGACGTTTTTATGTTGGCGCAACGGGATGCTCGGATGCTTCGCCAAGTCGGACGAAGCATCGTCTCGCTTGATTGCCGTTTCAGTGGGGATTGGTGGTGGCGCGCAGCGAAGCGAGCAAACTCTGCTCGCATGCCACATGGCGGCGAACAGCCACAAAATAGGCTCGCAACATGTAGCCTATGGCATCCCAGGAACGTCGTCCGCCGCCGCGCGATAGGGTTACGAGGATACGGACGATTTCGTCGGCCGCTGCGCCATCCTGTACATGTTCTTCGCGGAGCCGGTTGATTGTCGCCTCTATATCCTCGGCCGGCAGGCGATCGAGGGCAGCGGGGAAGAGGACTTTCTCTTCCAGCATGTTCGCAGCTTTGATGGCCGGCTTGAGCGTGGCCGCAATCTGCCTGCAGCGTTTGCGATCAGGACGAGGAAGAGAATCCGCGACGTCTTCGAGACTGTCGCAGATCTCCAGCGTTGCGCGATAGAGTCTGGTCAGCTCGACAAAACCAGCCGTGGGGGTAGGTTCGATCATCGCCGCTGGCTCTGGCACTTCTACTGGTTGAAGAAGAGAACAACAGCGATGGCGACTGACGCCAGGACGGCTGATGCCGCCCCGCCGCGCTGGAGAACACCCATCCTGTAGAGCAGCAGCGCGAAGCCGACGATGATCGGCGTGGCTACGGAAAGTCCGAACTGGGCATTGGTCATGGCGCGGGTTCCCGAACGCTGGTGCTGTTGACGGCGCGATCCTGCAGATTTTCGTGCACGCCACCTTGCGCAATCGCAAAGAAGCAGGTCGGGCGCATGAATATGAAGCCGCATGGATGTGGCCGTATCGACAACGCGGGCCGGAGACGATCCGGATGCCGGCGATTTTTTGCTCTGGATATTGGTGTGGAGCGAGCTTGCCGCGTTCGGCATTCTGCTCGTCGCATTCATGGTGGCCGGTGTGGTGCAGGCGGATCAGTTCGCCTCGGCGCGCCTGCATCTGAACGCGCCGCTCGCGGCGTTGAATACGGCTGTTCTTCTCACCAGCGGCTGGCTGGCCGCGCGGGCGGCTCGGCCTGACGCGACGCGTCGACAGGCGAGGGCCGCACTCATTGGGGCGGCGGTTTTCGGCTTGCTGTTCGTTGCCATCAAGCTGTTCGAATACAGCGCCGAGATCGGCCATGCCGGAGATCAAGCCTATGGCGTGTTCTTCGAGCTCTACTTCATCCTCACCGGCTTCCACCTGATGCACGTTGTCTTTGGTGCATTGGTGCTGCTGCTCGTCAGCTGGAGGATGGAGCGCTCCAACGTCGTGCTCATCACCACGCTGTGGCATGTCTTCGATCTGATCTGGATCGTCATGTTCCCACTGGTCTACCTCCTGTGAGTCGCATGACAGACAGCCCCGAACATCGGCTTTCCAGATCCTGGCTTATCCTTCTCGCTCTCACCGGCATGAGCGTTCTGATCGTGCGATTCGCAGGCGCGACGACGGCAATCACGTTTGTTCTCGGCCTTGCCATGCTCAAGGCCCGCTTTGTCGTGATGGATTTCTTGGGTTTGCGCGGACGCAGCCAAACGGTGATGCGGCGCGCGCTGCTTGCCTGGTGCCTGGTCCTTATGTCTGGAGCCGCGGCAAAGGCCATCGCCGTCGCATTGACTGCCGGCTGAGTCCCAGGCGCGTTTGTTTGCCAAAACGCAAAGAACGCCTTTTCCAATCTCATAGAAGGTTCCGATCCGGGTCAGCCGGAGACCGCCGGGAATTGCCCGTCGGGAGGGAAACGATTGGGCCGATCCGCTTATGCGGTCACAGTCTGGAAAGGATCACGTGATGGCAGAACGCCTCACAAAAACGGGGGCTCGAAACGTCTTTTACGGCGGTTCGATCTTCTTCTTTGCAATCTTCGTCGGGCTGACGGCCCACAGCCATTATTATATTCGCACCACCTCCACGGACGAGAAGACGCTGACGGACTCAGTCGCGCGCGGCAAGCATGTCTGGGAGAAGAATTCCTGCGTCAACTGCCACACGATCCTGGGCGAGGGTGCCTATTTCGCGCCTGAAGTCGGCAATGTGTGGAAGCGCTATGGCGGCGAAAGCGACCCAGAAGGGGCACGCGAAACGCTCAAGGCGTGGATGGCAGCACAGCCCTCGGGAATCGAGGGCCGCCGCCAGATGCCGCAGTTCCATCTCACCGAAGGGGAGTTGAACGATCTCGCAGACTTTCTCGAATGGACGAGCCGCATCGACACCCAGAAGTGGCCGCCGAACGAGGCAGGCTGAGGCGCCAAGGAGACAGACATGAAATACCAATCCCAAAAGGTCGCAATGACCTATTTCTACGGCGCGCTCGTCCTATTTCTGGCGCAGGTCGCCTTCGGCGTGGTCGCCGGCATGATCTACGTGCTTCCCAACACGCTTTCCGAACTGCTGCCGTTCAACATCGTCCGGATGATCCACACCAATGCGCTGATCGTCTGGCTGCTCATGGGCTTCATGGGAGCGACCTATTACCTGCTGCCCGAGGAGGCGGAGACCGAGCTGTACAGCCCGAAACTGGCGATCATCCAGTTCTGGATGTTCTTCGTCGCTGCCGGTATCGCCGTGGTCGGCTACCTGTTCCGCATCCATGAGGGCCGCGAGTTTCTCGAGCAGCCCTTCATCATCAAGGTCGGCATCGTCGTCGTGGTGCTGATGTTTCTGTTCAACATCACTATGACGTCGCTCAAGGGCCGCAAGACAACCATCACGAACATCCTGCTTTTCGGACTGTGGATGTTGGCGATCTTCTTCCTGTTCTCCTTCTACAACCCCTCCAACCTCGCACTCGACAAGCTGTACTGGTGGTACGTCATTCATCTCTGGGTCGAGGGCGTGTGGGAGCTGATCATGGCGTCGGTGCTGGCGTTCCTGATGATCAAGCTCAATGGCGTCGACCGCGAGGTCGTGGAAAAATGGCTCTACATCATCGTCGGCCTGGCGCTGTTTTCCGGCATTCTCGGCACTGGTCACCACTACTACTGGATCGGCGCGCCCGGCTATTGGCAGTGGATCGGTTCGCTGTTTTCCACGCTCGAAGTCGCCCCCTTCTTTGCGATGGTGCTGTTCACCTTCCACATGACCTGGAAGGCCGGCCGCAACCATCCCAACAAGGCCGCGCTTCTGTGGTCCATCGGCTGCTCGGTGATGGCATTCTTCGGCGGTGGCGTCTGGGGGTTCCTGCACACGCTGTCTTCGGTGAACTACTACACCCACGGCACGCAGTTGACCGCAGCCCACGGGCATCTCGCCTTCTTCGGTGCCTATGTGATGCTCAACCTCGCCATGATGGCCTATGCCATCCCCGAGATGCTCGGTCGCGCGCCCTATAAGCAGTGGCTGAACATGGTCAGCTTCTGGATGATGGTCACGGCCATGTCGGTGATGACCTTCGCGCTCACCTTCGCGGGTGTTGTTCAGGTGCATCTCCAGCGCGTTCTGGGCGAAAGCTTCATGGACGTGCAGGACCAGCTGGCGCTGTTTTACTGGATCCGTCTCGGTTCCGGCGTCGTCGTGGTCATCTCAGCGCTGATGTTCATGTGGGCCGTGCTCGTTCCAGGCCGCGAACGCAGCGAAAAGCTGGCCCGCGTCGTCCAACCTGCCGAGTAACGCCAATTACATGGCCCCGGATCAGTCCGGGGCCATGTGTCCGCATCTAAGCTTGCCTCCCGTGGAGATCCCTATGACCATCGCCCTGCCGAACGTCCGCCCTGTCGCCGACAGCCCCGCCTATTACAGCCCCTCGGGCAATGAATGCAGCCTGTTCGAACGCGCCTGGGCGCGCCGGCTGCCGCTGCTTCTCAAGGGGCCGACCGGATGCGGCAAGACCCGGTTCGTCAGCCACATGGCAGCCAAGCTCGGCCTGCCGCTTTCGACCGTGTCCTGCCATGACGACCTGGCGGCGGCCGATCTCACCGGGCGTTACCTCTTGATGGGCGGCGATACGGTCTGGGTCGACGGACCGCTCACCCGCGCCGTGCGCGAGGGCGGCATCTGCTATCTCGACGAGATCGTCGAGGCTCGCAAGGACGTTGCCGTCGTGCTGCACCCGCTGACCGACGACCGTCGCATCCTGCCGCTGGAACGCACCGGCGAGCAATTGCTGGCCCCGTCCGCCTTCATGCTCGTCGTGTCCTACAATCCCGGCTATCAGAACCTGCTGAAGAGCCTGAAGCCGAGCACGCGCCAGCGTTTCATCGCCATTGAATTCGACTTCCTGCCCAAGGCCGAGGAAATCGCCGTGGTCTCGGCCGAAAGCGGCCTGGCCGAAGGGCAAGTGGCGCCGCTTGTCGAACTCGCCCGACGCATTCGCGCGCTCAAGGGCCACGATCTCGAGGAGGGCGCGTCGACCCGGCTGCTCGTCTATTGCGCCAGCCTCATCGACGCCGGCGTGCCGGTGCGCGAAGCGGTGCTTGCCGCGATGATCGAACCGCTGACCGACGAGCCTGACGTCAAGACGGCATTGCTAGAACTGGCCGATTCCCTGATTCGCTGAGGCGCCTGTGATGCTGGACTTCCTTGAACTGGAGGAGACGGTCGGGCGCGCCTGGCACCGTCTCATCGGCAATGTACAAACCTGGCCCCGCTATCCCGAAAAGGCGGTGCGGCTCGCCGATGTGCAGCCAGTGCTGGCGGTTTGTTTTCGCGGATTTGGCGGTGAAGGCGCGGTGCAAATCGCCACCGCACGTGGGAAAGCCTCCGGCCACCGGCTTGGATGGCGCCAGCGCATGGGGCTCGGCGAAGAAAAGCTGGCCCAGCCCGGGCGCGATATGTCGTCGTTGATACTGCCCGGCGTGATCGATCTTTTCCCCGACAAGGATCTCAACCGTGATCTCTATGTCTGGCTGGTCGCCTACATGGCGACTATGTCACTTGAGCCTGTGACGGACGCGGATCCGCTTCAACGTGATCTGGCCATGCTGGCGCGTGCCGAAGAGACGATAGCCCGCGTGCTCAAAAGTTTCCCTGGGTTCGAACGGCGCTACCGACGCCTCGCGGCGGCGACGCTGGAAGCGCGCCAGCGCGGCCCTCTGCCATCGGTCGAACTTCAGGTCGAGGGCCGGATATCGAGCCTTTTGCGGAAGGGCGCGGAACAGCCCGACGATGCGCTGCCGGTCATCTTCCCTCATCGCGCGCCGGCGGGATATTTGCCCATGCTGCCCGTCCCGCTCTGGCCCGATGCCTTGCTGCGCGTGGAGACAGCACCGCGCCGTGGCGAAGACGAGCCGATTGCCGGCGGCCGCGAGGCCGAGGGCGTCGAAACCGAGCGTCAGGTTGCCGTTCGCGAAAATGCGGATCCGCGCAAAGACGAGCGCAGCCCCTTCATCCTCAATCGCTTCGAGAAAATTCTCGCCATGGCCGAGATGGTCAATGTCGACCGTCCCTCGGACGACACCGACGACGATGCCAAGGCTGCCGAGGACCTCGACGACATGACGCTGGGCGAGCGCAAGGGCCGGCCGGCCACGCGCTTTCGCTTCGACCTCGACCTGCCGCCCGAAGCACTGGACCGGACGCCGCTGACGGCGGAGCGAACCTATCCGGAATGGGATTTCCGTTCGGGCACCTATCTTCTGGACCACTGCCGGGTTCTTGCCGCGCCGGCCTCGGCGCTTGGGGACGCGGGCGAGCCGGATATCGAGACCAGACGCCTCATTCGCCGGGTACGCCGTCAGTTCGAGGTGCTGCGACCGCGCAACGAGATCCTGCGGGCACAGCTCGACGGCGCCGATCTCGACCTCGATGCTGTCGTGCGCGCCCGCACCGACCTCGCCGCGGGAGGGCAGGGCAGCGACCGTATCCACCTCATGAGCCGGCCGCAGGTGCACGATCTCGCCGTCACCATCCTTGTCGACGTGTCGTTGTCGACGGACGCCTGGTTCGACAATCGCCGGGTGCTCGATGTCGAGAAGGAGGCTCTGCTGGTCCTGGCCAACGGGCTTTCCGCCTGCGGCGACAATCACTCGATCCTGACCTTCACGTCGAGGCGGCGCGACTGGGTGCGCATCGAGGAGGTCAAGGCTTTCGACGAGCCGATGAGTTCGGTGGTGGAGTCTCGCATCGCTGCGTTGAAGCCGGGCTATTACACGCGGATCGGCGCGGCCATCAGGCATGCGGCCGCCGAACTCGGCAAGCAGCCCAACCGAAAGAAGCTGCTTCTGGTCCTGACCGACGGCAAGCCCAATGACATCGATCACTATGAGGGACGGTTCGCGCTCGAAGACAGCCGCCGTGCCGTGATCGAGGCGCACCGAATGGGACTCGGCGTCTTCGGCGTGACGGTGGACCGCGAGGCAAAATCCTACGTTCCGGCGCTGTTCGGCCAGAACGGCTATGCGCTGGTCGGCAACATCAACCGGCTGCCTGCAGCACTTCCCGCCATTTATCGCAGCCTTGCAGGATAGGGGGACAAGGTCGCGATAGCGAAAGGCCCGGCGCGCCAGAGCCGGGCCTTTTTGCTTTCGGTGTTTGCGCGGCTCACGCCGCCTTGCTGTGCGTGCGGTTCGACTGGTCGAGATAGGCGTCGAACGCAGCCGCGACCGCCCTGATGACGAAGCGATGTTCCTGGCCGACGCGGATCACACCGTCCTTCACATCGAGCACACCGTCCTCCTCCAGTGCCGCCAGTCTGTTGTTGCCAGCGAGCAGCTGTGCCGGGTCAAAGCCATGGGCGCTGCAGATCGTCGGAAGATCGACAGCGAAATCGCACATCAGGCGTTCGATGATCTCGGCACGCAGGCGATCCTCCGCTGTCAGGCGATAGCCCTTGGCGGTTGCCAGCTGCCCTGATGCGACGTGCTGGGCATAAAGCCCAGGCGCGACTTCGTTTTGAACATAACCATCGTTCATCCGGCCTATTGCCGATGCCCCGAAACCGATCAGCGTTTCGCAATTGTCGGTGGTGTAGCCCTGGAAATTCCGCCTCAGCTTGCCTGCGTCCTGTACCTGCACGAGATCGTCGCCGGGAAGCGCGAAATGATCGAGGCCGATCTGCCTGTAGCCGGCTGCTACCAGCGTTTCACTGATCGCCTCGGCCTGCTCGTTGCGCGCCTGACCATCGGGCAAGGCGTTCTCGTCAATCATCCTCTGGTGCTTCTTGAACGAGGGGATATGGGCATATCCGAACACGGCAAAGCGGTCGGGCAGCATGGCGATTGCGGCATTTGCCGTGTCGATGCAGGACTGCACCGTCTGGTGCGGCAGGCCGTAGATCAGGTCGAAATTGATGCCGGCAACGCCGGCGCGGCGCAGGCTATCGGTCGCCTGCGCCGTCTGCTTCTCGCTCTGGATGCGGTTGATCGCCTTCTGCACCACCGGATCGAAGCTCTGGACGCCGAGGCTGGCCCGGCTGACTCCGGCGGCACCCAAGGTCTGGGCCATCTCCGCTGTCAGCCCACGCGGGTCGATCTCGACGGCGATGCCGGTCGTGTCGGAGAAATCGTAGTGTTCGCGCAGCAGTGCTGTCAGCGCCAGGAATTCGGCCGGCGAGATGATGGTCGGGGTGCCGCCGCCGAAATGCACTTCGCCGGCCGTCAGCCTGTGCGGAATGCGCTCGGCGACCATGCGGATTTCGTCGCGCAGGACACTGAGATAGTCGAGGATCGGCCGGTCCTGCCTTGTGATCGTCGTGTGGCAACCGCAGTACCAGCACATCGACCGGCAAAACGGGATGTGAAGGTAGAGCGAGATGGCATCGCTCGTGGGTAGCTGCTCCAACCAGTCGCCATAGGCTCCAGCACCGATCGACTTCGAGAAACTCGGCGCGGTGGGATAGCTCGTATAACGAGGCAGCCGGGCTTCACCGTATTTCTGCAAGATTGATTCGGGCATGGCTCTTCCAATTCTGTCGCAATGGTTTGCGGCGGTTCTAGTGCCATGCCCGGCCATGCTCTTTGCGAAATGCCAAGCTGCGTTCGATTCCCCGATTTGTTTGCGTTTCGACAACCTCGCCGGACGGCTGGGGCCTTAGGGTCCGCCGCGCGGGAGGATAGCGGCCGTTTCTCCCGGCATTCTCTTTTCACGGCCGAAGGACCACGAAGACATGGCAATAGCGGAAACGGCTACGATACCCCTCATCGACGTGCGGACGATCGCGCCAATGGAGCGTCATCCCCGAATATTCGCAACCGCCGAGGCCCTTGCTCCCGGCGACGCCTTCGTCGTCGTCAGCGACCACGATCCGCGTCCGCTGCACTACCAGCTGGAGATGTCGTTCCCCGGCCAGCTTTCATGGGACTATCTGGAGCAGGGCCCTGAAGTCTGGCGCGTCCAGGTCGGCCGCAAGGACGTCACCTGCTGCGGCTCCTGCGGCGGCGAGCATTAACCGCCTCGTCGGCCGGTCGCCTTCAACGCAAGGCGGCCGGCTGGCACCCGGCATTGCCGCGGAAATATCCGTCGACCATTCTGCCCGGCAGCTCGAGGCAGGAAAGCAGGAAGCGGGTGCATTCGGCATCCTCCTTGCCATCGAGCAAATCGCGATACATCTTCGCCACCATCACCATGTCGCAGCTCTGGGGGGATAGCCTCAAGCGTCGTATCTGCTGGGCGGCGAGTTCGGCGGGGCTGGGGCAGGCCGCCTGCACCTGATTGGACAGGGTCTGCACGCCATTGATCGCCAGGAATGCCTGATCGTCGGTGGTATCCACCGCAAGCCCGTCCAGGTCCTTCTCGCAGGTGAACTGACATGAATCCTTGTGCAGGCCATGAAGCCGCGCATGGTAGCAGCGCCCTGACAGGGCGAGCGGCAGGCGACCAAACGCAAACATCTCGAATTCTGCCTCGGGGCAAGCGCGCGCGATGGCCCCCACATTCGCCAGCGATAGCTCAACCGGCGGACAAATCGTTTGCGCGCCTTGCGCGATGAGGAAGCGTGCCGTGCCTTCATTGTAGACGTTGATGAACGGGCCGGCCACGAAGGGCTGACCCCGCCTGCTCGGTATGGCGGTTATGTCGTTGATCTCGACCATGCGCGTGTCATGGCAGAGTTCGCGGACCACCTTGCATTCACGTACATTGGCAGGTGCGGCAAGCGTCGACAGCACCACCTCCTTGCCGCCTCGCTCGAGGCGCTCGATGACATCGGGCCAGACCGGATCGGAGAACGGCAGGCGCTTGCCGCACACGACCTCGCCGACATGGACGCGATCTATCGGCGCCTCGTCGGCGATGCGCCTGTAGAAATCGACGAGCCGTTCGGCCGGCCAATGGAAGAATACGGGACCCAGGGTCAGCTTTGTCGGCCACATTGGTCTATCTCCACGTTTTCCTGTAGGCGCCGGCTGTCTGCTTGCCGCCTTCCGACATGCCCGCGAGGATGCGGTCGATCTCGATTGCATCTCCGCCGGCATCGATTGCATCGACCGCCCTGCGGAAGGCGCCGACGACCTCGGTGACATAACCCTTGCCACGCTGGCGCCCCTCGATCTTGAGCGCGGTGACGCCGGCCGCCTTCAATCCCGAAAGCATGCTTCCGGCATTCAGGCTGACCGGATCTTCGAACAGGTAGGAGGTCTTGTCGCCAGCCTTGAACCGGCCCTTGCACAAGGTTGGGTACCCGGCCGGCGCACCGGGCGCATAGCGGTCGATGGTGAAGCCAGCGAGCCTGGCAGTCGTGCCCCGCGCATCCTCATCGTAGCTCACCATTTCGGGTGGCGAGCAGACGCCGTTGAGGTTCGGCGATTTCCCGGTAGCGTAGGAGGAGAGGTAGCAGCGCCCCTCGACCATCACGCACAGGCCACCGAAGACAAAGGCTTCCGTCTCGACGTCGATCTTCCGGTTGAGTGCCGTGATCTCCTGGATCGACAGGACACGTGGCAGCACGACGCGCCGGACACCGAATTCGCGCGTATAAAAATCGATGGCTTCCGGTGTCGCTGCAGCAGCCTGGACCGACAGATGAAGGCGGACATCCCGGTGGTTCTTCGCGATGTGGTCGAGGACGGCTATGTCGGCGGCGATGATGGCATCGGCACCGCATGCGATGGCTTCGTCGGCAGCCTTCTGCCAAAGCTCGATACGGCCGACATGTGCGAATGTGTTGATGGCAACGAGAACTTTCTTGCCATGGGCATGGGCAAAGCGCACGCCTTCGGCCAACTCCTCCGTCGAGAAATTCAGCCCCGGAAAATTACGCGCGTTGGTTTCGTTGCGGAATCCGCAATAGATTGAATCGGCACCGGCAAGCACCGCGGCCCGCAGCGTCGCAGGAGTGCCGGCCGGACAGACGAGTTCCATGCGTCCTGGCTCAGTCATAGCGCCTCCTCCATGGACTTCTGGCCGCCGACCCATTGCCGGGCAGCGTTTAGCCCGCCCAGAATGCCCCTGTCGGCAAGGCGAGCGAGCGTCCCGCGCAGTCCAAGCAGATCCGAAGGGCGAAGCTCCGCATCCTCGATCGCGTTGCGAAGAGCGACCACCGCTTCGGTTCGGCCGCTGACGGAGATGATGCGGTGAAAAAACAGTGCGTCGCCATCCAGCGTGCCGTCGAGCAGTCCGAGCAGCATCAGGATGGGGCCCTTGATCGCCACGCTGGACGTCGTGTCGTCGCGCTTGCCTACGACACGGACGCTGGACGTTTCTCCATCGGGGACGATGACGAAGGAAAATGCGAGGTCGCTCGGATCGATCAGAAAGCTTGCGGTTCGGTGTTCGCCAAGCCGATCGAACAATTGCGGCCTGCGCCGAGCGAGCCCGCGCAGTGAAAATGTCAGCAGCGGCCCGAGCGGCAACCCCACGATACTTGGGAACAGGTGCCGGGCGAACCCAGGCAATTCTCCTTCAACGGCTTTAGTTGCCACCCGACACTCCATGCTTTTGTCGCACATTGACCGGAGTGTCATAGGCGCCCGAGCGGAGTGCTTGTTTGTCGGGGAGCAAAGAGGAGCGCGAATCTTTCCGGTTCGCGCGCCTGCGCCAGAGCGCTAGCCCAGAACGCTAGCTATGCGCCTCATTGCCATGGAGCTTTGCCATTTCGTCGAAGCTGTCGCGGTTGGGGCAGAACTCGCGATAGCGCTTGGCGAAACTGGCGGCAGCGAGCTGGTCGGAACAGTGACTGCGCTGGCTGCACATCATGCAGGTGCGTCGCATGTCGCGGTTCCATTCTGCATGCCGGGTCGCGAAAGCGTCCGGATCGACGCCTACCGACTGCATGGCCTCGGGGAGCAGGATAGTGGACGCGAAGGTGTGTCGCATGGCGATGGCGAGCTCGGCGCGCGTCAGGCCGCATTCGCCGAGAACACGCTCCCCTTCCTGGCGCTCGAGAGCATTGATCTCTCGCATGGCCGCGCGTCGCTGTTTCCAGTCCTTGTAGGCCAGAACCGCAGAATGCCACACTTCCCAACTTTCGGGTGCCGGAATGCTCATGACGCTTCCTCCTCGTCCTAGAATGCGGCGGACACCAAAACCGCCACTTGACCGTTTCGTACTGGAATCGCCTTGCCGGTTCTTTGTCCTGGATCAAAGTTGGCCATGGATCGGCATGGGATAGGAGCCGCGTCCGCTGTCCCGGACGGACCGGATCGCCTTCAACCATGCACCAGCGCAGTCTTCAGCCGTTTTCCAACCTCGCTTCCTTTCTCGACCATCTCCAGGGCCAAGGTGACGTTCAGCAGGTCAGCAGCCCCGTCTCCACGCATCTCGAAATGACCGAGATACATCGTCGTGTCATCGCGGCAGGCGGGCCGGTGCTGCGCTTCGCAGCGCCAACCGCTGTAAACGGTAGCGTCTCGACCATGCCGGTGGTGACAAACTTGTTCGGCACTTGTGAACGTGTCGCGGCAGGCCTCGGCACCACGCGCGAAGGCCTTTCCACGCTCGGCGCGCTATTGGCGTGGATGAGGGCGCCGCAGGCACCGCGAACCCTTGGCGAGGCGCGCTCGCTCCTGCCAGCCGCCCGCGGTGCACTGACGGCGCGGCCCAAGATCTTGAGGGGGCCAATGCCATGGCACGACATGGAACCGGATTTTTCGCAGCTTCCAGTCCAGACCTGCTGGCCCGAGGATGCGGGGCCGCTCATCACCTGGCCGGTGGTTGTTACCCGCCCACCGGGAGATGACGATCCGGCCGCCTATAATCTCGGCATCTACCGCATGCAGGTGCTCGACCGCGATCGCGCCATCCTGCGCTGGCTACCGATGCGGGGCGGGGCGGCGCATCACCGGCAGTGGGCGGCAAGGGGCATGGACATGCCGGTGGCGGTGGTGATCGGCGCTGACCCCGCCACGATGCTGGCAGCAGTGATGCCGGCACCCGAGGGCGTTTCGGAACTGGCGCTGTCAGGGCTGATCAACAACCGCCGGGTGGGGCTGGTGCCGTGCAAAAGCTTTGCTCTTCATGTGCCATCAAATGCTGAAATCGTGCTCGAAGGCACGGTTTCGCCGACAGAGACCGCGCTGGAAGGACCGTTCGGCGACCACACCGGCTACTACAACGCGCCGGAGCATTACCCGGTCTTTCGTCTCAAGCGCATCCGCGTCCGCGCCAACGCCAACTACCTGACAACCTTCACCGGACGCGCGCCTGATGAACCTTCCGTTCTTGGCGAAGCTTTGCTGGAGGTCTTCAAGCCCTTGCTGCGCCAGCAGATCCCCGAGATTGCAGATGTCTGGCTGCCGCCCGAGGCCTGCTCGTATCGTATCGCCGTGGTTTCCATCGCCAAGAAATATCCCGGCCAGGCGCGGCGCGTAATGATGGGGTTCTGGTCGCTGCTGCCGCAGTTTTCCATGACCAAGCTAGTCGTGGTGGTCGACGACGATATCGACATTCGATCGTGGCCGGATGTGATGTGGGCGATCGCCACCCGGATGGATCCGTCGCGCGACCTGATGCTGGTCGACCGGACACCCATCGACCAGCTCGACTTTGCCTCTCCTTTGGAGGGGCTTGGCGGCAAGCTGGGTCTGGACGCCACGCGCAAGATCGGTGCGGAAACCCGTCGCGCGTGGGGAAAGCAACTTAGCATGTCGGCAGAGGTCGAACGGCAGGTGTCTGCGCGATGGCGAGACTTGTTTCCACAATGAGCGGAATTGGACCAAAAATGAGCAAGCGACTGATCGTCGGCGTCACGGGAGCGTCGGGCTCCATTCTCGCGCTGGAAACCTTGCGCCAACTCGCCGGAGCAGACGTTGAAACCCATCTTGTGGTTTCTCAAGGCGCGCGGGCCAGCATTGCGCACGAGCTGGGCGAAGATGGGCTTGACCGTCTTGCCGCCTCCGCAAGCCACGTCCACTCTGCCTGCGATCTTGCAGCACCTATTGCCAGCGGATCGTTCAGGGCGGACGGCATGATCGTCGTTCCGTGCTCGATGCGCACGCTGGCCGCGATGGCGCACGGCCTTGGCGACAATCTCCTGACCCGTGCCGCTGACGTGACCCTTAAGGAAAAGCGCCGCCTGGTTGTCGCGCCGCGCGAAGCGCCGCTGCATGAAGGCCATATCGAGGCGATGCTCAGGCTTGCACGCATGGGCGCCATCATCGCGCCGCCGGTGCCGCCTTTCTACACCAGGCCATCGTCCATCGAGCAGATGGTGCGCGAGATCGCCGCGCGCCTCGTCAATTGGGCCGGCATCGACCCCGGCAGTGAACTCACGCGATGGGGCGAGGAGGGTTCATCGCTGCGCCCTAGGGCTTAGCCGGGGTCGAGGGTGGACACGACGACAGATGCCGCATCGAAAGAGCGCCGTTGTTTGCGGCGGCAGCGATGTCGTCAAAGAGCAACGCGATTTCGGTGTAGGCGCTGTGGTCCTGCTCAGTCGCAACCAGTTCGTCGAGTTCCCGCAGAAAATAGAGAACAGCTTCGATCCGCTCACGCTGCAGACGCGCATTGGCAAGCTGCTCGCGCGCGGCCCGTCGAATTTCCAATGTTTCAAAGCGAGCCAGCGCCTGGTCGAGGCGGCCGTGGCAGTCGCAATCCAGTTCGACACCCTTCAACACGTTCGCCAGGCGCCGGGCAACTGTGGTCCCCTGGCGCTGTTCGACGTGTTTGCCGCCACCTGACTGAGAGGTGCTTTTCATGGCCGGATTTTTCCCTTTTCAGCAGTTCATATTTGCGGCGGTGGCAACCCAAACGCCCCCGTACCACCATCCTGTCGGAGCGCCGACCGGCTATGCCGACAGCGACCGCCGCAGCCTCGAATGCCGGGCTGCCGCGTGGGAAAGCCAGTGGCCATCATAGCGGCTTCATCAGACGCTTGTTTGTGCTGGAGCAAGATTCGACGTCGTGCGGCCGCCGAAACCGGGCCGATGAAAACATCAGGTCGTGGATCTGGTCATGAAAGCGGCGGTCAGGATGCGCGCACCCTTCCGACCGTTTTTCCTGCTCGCTGCCTTGGACGCAATCCTTGGGGCGGCGATCTGGGCGCTGCCGATGTCTGGAGTGCAGCTCCTTGCTCCGCTTGGGATGCCCGCCAATGAATGGCATCGGAATGTGCTGCTGTTCGGTACGGTTCCGACCATCCTGGCCGGTTTCCTGCTTACCGCACTCCCGCGCTGGACGCGGCGGCCACCCGTATCGAGGTGTGTTGTCCAGTCATTGGCAGCGCTGTGGCTGGCAGGTCGCGCGACGTTCCTGTTCGTCCGACCTGACGGCGGGTTGGTTCTGTTTGCCCTGTTTGTTCTTTGGCTCGCGGTTTTGGTGGCGAGGCCGGTGATTGCCGCTCGTGACAGGCGCAACCTCAAGATCGTGCTTTTGCTGTTCATCTACTGCGCCAGCATCGCGCTCACGGCCATGTCTTGTGAACTGGAAATCGCGCTGCGGATGGCCCTGGCTTCGGTCGTGAGCCTTGTCGCGATCATCGGGGGCAGGGTGGTTCCGGCCTTGACCGAAGCCTATATCGAAAGAGGTGGTGGCGGGGTCGTCATCGCTTCGCCGGCCGCCGTCGAGCGGCTGGCCGCTGCTGCCACGGCCTGCGTTCTGGTCGGATGGATCGCCATGCCGCATGCGCTGCTAACCGGCGTCGCCTGCGCAGTAGCGGCCTGCGCACATACAGTGCGCCTGGCACAATGGCGTGCTTGGCGAACCGTCGCATCACCAGCAATTCTGACACTTCACGTCGGATATGCCTGGATCATTGTCGGCTTTGCCCTTCTGGCCGCCCATATTCTGGCCCCGCAGAACATCGGGCGGGCGGCTGCCATCCATGCCTGGATGATCGGTGCGGTCGCCACCATGGGGCTCGCGATCATGGCGAGCATGATCCGCAAGCATGCCGGCCGCGCCTTTGCGCCTTCAAGGCCGGCAACGTCAGCGTTTGCCTTGATCTTCTTCTCAGCTCTGTCGCGCCTGTTGGTCGAGCTGCTTCCGAGCGCAGCTGCGCTTTTTACAACGCTTGCAGCCATTTCATGGATCGCGGCCTTTGCTCTGTTTCTTGCCGCCTTCCGCCGGATGCTCTTGTTTCGCGATTTGTAACTCTCGCAAGCGGCGCGCAGATTCCGACGTGAGGTGGTTTCCTGCGTTTCAGGAACGATCTTCGCGCGAGTTCGTTTGCTGACAGCCAAAGGCCCGCCGCCGGCGGGCCTTTGCGAGTTGGCGGCAATCGCTGCCGAAGCATGGCGCGGATTCCATTGTCTCCGCCAATCGTGAATTGGATCCATGTCCAAAAAGGTAGGCGCTGGCAAAAGTGCGGATAAGTCCCGCTCGGACGTCCAGCGAACGCGATGGTTCAAGGCCTTGGGCCCGGGTCTGATCACCGGCGCCTCCGATGACGACCCCAGCGGCATTGCCACCTATTCCCAGACGGGCGCACAGTTCGGATATGTCCCGACCTGGACACTCCTCTTTTCATATCCGCTGATGGTGTCAGTTCAAATTGTCAGTGCGCGTCTCGGACGCACTACAGGTCGGGGCATCGCTGGAAATCTGAGAAAATTCTACCCGAATGCCATTGTCTATGTCTGCGTGTCGCTGCTGCTCGCCGCAAACATCATCAATTTGGGGGCCGACATCGGCGCGATGGCCGATGCCGTGCGCGTGCTGATCGGCGGACCCCAGATCGCCTATGTCCTGGTGTTTGGCGCTATCTGCGTCTTGATGCAGGTCTACCTCTCTTACCAAAGCTACGTTGGTGTCCTGAAATGGCTGACGCTTGCACTGTTCGCCTATATCGCCACGCTGTTCTTCGTCAAAATCGACTGGTCCGTATTGGCGCGGAGCTTCCTTGTTCCGCATCTTTCGCTCGACAAGGATTATTTGACGGCCATCGTCGCCATATTGGGCACCACGATCAGTCCGTACCTCTTTTTCTGGCAATCTTCGCAAGAGGTGGAGGATATCAAGGCTATTCCTGAACGGAAGGCGTTGAAAACCGCGCCGAAGCAGGCGGCGGATGCCGAAGCCAGGATCCGTCTGGACACCTTTGTGGGCATGGGCTTTTCCAACATCGTTGCCTTGGCGATCATGGTGACGGCTGCTGCCACCCTTCATGCCAACGGCATCACCGATATCGAAAGCTCGGCCCAAGCAGCCCAAGCTCTCAAGCCTGTAGCCGGTATGATGGCCGAGACCATCTTTGCGCTTGGCATCGTTGGTACCGGGCTTCTGGCGGTGCCGGTCCTCGCCGGCTCGGCGGCATATGCCGTTGGGGAGACCCTGCGGTGGCCGACGGGGCTCGATCGGAAGCCAAAGGACGCCAAGGCCTTTTATGCGACGATTGCTGTTGCGACACTGATCGGCGTGGGGCTGAATTTCACCCCGATCAATCCGATCAGGGCTTTGTATTGGAGTGCTGTCATCAACGGCGTTGTCGCGGTTCCGATCATGGTCATGATGATGCTGATGTCAGTGCAGCCTCGTATGATGGGCAAGCAAACCATCGGTGGCACGCTTTTGGTATTCGGCTGGCTTTCGACGGCGGTGATGCTGGTCACGGCGGTCGCGATGATCGTGACGAGCCTTTTGTAGCAGCATCACCTGTGGAGCCGAGAACGCTCTCTGAAAGCTCGCTCAGCCAAGCGGTGTGACAGGAACGTAAGTGGTCGGGCAGTGGACACCGCCGGAGCAGGCGGGTCGAGAAGCGCCAGCTGGCCTTCAAATAGCACGCCGCAAGCTCTCAGGCTGGTGATTCCCGGTTCCCGTCGGTCTAGGTGCGATTCGTTCAAGCCGCGCGCCGTTGAGGTAACCCCAATCGGCGTCGATGATCCGCCTGCCGCTTGACGCTCTGGCCATGCAGGTCGAGGCGTAGCGAATTGTCGTTATGCAGATCTGCTGTAGATTGCCCCGGAGGGCTCAATTCTCAAATTCGCAACGCTTTGGAAAAGGTGGCTCCCCGGGCCGGATTCGAACCAGCGACCAACCGGTTAACAGCCGGTTGCTCTACCACTGAGCTACCGGGGAACAGGGCTCATGTGAACGAGGCGGGCTATAGCAAAGGCATTTGTGATTTGCAAAGAGGTAATCGTTCTTTTTCGAAGTTTTTCCCCACGACCTTTCTGGTAATCGCCACCAAGCGCGCTCATATGACAGCTTCGCAAGGGCTTTCGCCGGATTGGCGCGGCATTCGGGCGCAGACGGATCAGCGGATATGCAGGGATAATGATCAGGCAAAGACCTCAGCAGCCCCCAAGGCGGAAGATTTCGGTCTTCGGCCGCGAATTCGCCATGCCGCGCTCGCGCGGCGTGCGGATCGGGCTGGGGATTGCGCTTTGCTTCTTTGGCCTGCTCGGCTTCCTGCCGGTGCTCGGCTTCTGGATGATTCCGCTGGGCCTGCTGATGCTTTCGCACGAGTTCCATGTCGTGCGTCGCGTGCGCCGCAAGCTGATCGTCTGGTGGGAAAGGCGCAAGCGCCCGGCGAACTAAGCGCTCTGTGCAGGCAGGAATCGCAGGGACCACCTGGGATTCTCGAAGGACTCATCAATGGCCGGCATAGAGAGCGCCGCAGCCGCTTTGTTTTGCTTTGGGGCAAGGCCTGCAGGTTGAGCCCAGGGATTCGCGAGAGCGTCTGCGCCACCGATTCCTGCAAGGTTCCCTCATTCAAAAGCAGCGGGAAAGATTCTTCCCCGCTTGACGTCGGAATCCTGGCAACCTATTGGAGCCGTGTAGACGCCCGAAGCGGCGAGGCCTCGTGGCGGAGTGGTTACGCAGAGGACTGCAAATCCTTGCACCCCGGTTCGATTCCGGGCGAGGCCTCCAGCTTCCTCGGCAACCGCCGCCGAGGACCCATTCGGGTGCAGTCATATTTTGCGCGTCACGCGCTGAAGGCGGGCCCAGTTGAACATGAACGCTGATTTTTCCGAACGTCGTGTGAAGATGGTGGACGGCCAGGTCCGCACCACCGACGTGACCGACGCCGCCATTCTTTCCGCCATGCTCTCGGTGCCGCGCGAGGCATTCGTCGACAACGGCCAGCGCGAGCTTGCCTATATCGACGAGGATCTGCGCTATGGCGTGACGGCCGATGCCGATCAGCCGCGCTATCTGATGGAGCCGTCGCCTTTCGCCAAGCTGGCACAGCTGGCCGAGATCAAGTCCAGCGACTTCGTGCTCGATGTCGGTTGCGGCACAGGCTATTCCTCCGCGGTGTTGTCGCGCCTCGCAAGCTCGGTGATCGCTCTCGAAAGCGACGCGACGCTTGCCGCGCGTGCCACCGAAACTTTGTCTTCGCTCGGTTATGACAATGTTGTCGTCGTCTCCGGGGCGCTGCCTGCCGGATATCCGTCTCAGGCGCCATACGATGTCATTTTCGTCGGTGGCAGCGTCGAGCAGGTGCCCGAGGCGCTGCTTGCCCAACTCAAGGAGGGCGGCCGGCTGGTCGCTGTCGAGGGGCGGGGTAATGCCGGTGTTGCCGCAGTTTATCTCAAGAACGCAGCGACAGTAACGGCCCGCAAAGCCTTTAATGCGGCAGTTAAGCCACTACCGGGCTTCAATCGAACACGCGAATTTGAGTTCTGATCTCCTTTTTCTTGCGGCGCATCGAGTGTCGTGATGATCTAAGGGCCGCACGAGTGCGTCTGATTCTGGACTGATTTGGTCTGGAATTGGCGCTTTAGGTCGGATCCGGCGAGGGGCATTCTAGGCTGCCTTCAGGTAGTCCGCCGCAGAATGAATGAGGGACGCGTGTTGCCGTTTTTCCGTAAAAGCTTGTTTGCCGTAGCCTTGGTCTCCGCCACGGCGTTGTCGCCCTTGTCGGCCTCCGCGGAAACGATCCTCGGCGCGCTGTCAAAGGCGTATCAGAACAATTCATCGCTCAATTCGGCCCGCGCCGGTGTGCGCGTCACCGATGAAAACGTGGCCATCGCCAAGTCAGGCTGGCGTCCGACGGTCGCTGCTACGGCAGGCATCGACTATACGACAACGCGTCTGTCGGGTTTGACCACCAATCTTTCCGTCGGGTCTTTCGGCGTTCAGATCAATCAGACGCTGTTCGACGGCTTCCAGACCAAGAACAATGTCGCCGCCGCAGAGTCGCGTGTGCGAGCCTCGTTCGAATCTCTTCGCAACACCGAGCAGACAACGCTGTTCAATGCCGCAACAGCCTATATGGACGTCATTCGCGATCGCCAGGTTGCGGCGCTGACGGAGCGCAACCTGCAATTCCTGACTGAGCAGGTGCGTGCAGCGCGCTCGCGTTTCGACGTGGGTGAGGGTACGCGTACCGACGTGGCCCAGGCCGATGCGTCGCGCTCCGCTGCGGTCGCGTCGCTGGCTGCAGCGCGCGCCCAGGCCGAGTCCAGCGCGGCTGTCTACCGCCAGATCGTCGGAGACGATCCGAAGAATTTGAAAGCGGCATCGCCCGTCGCGAAGCTTTTGCCTAAAAGCCTCAATGGCGCGATCGCTATCGCAGCGGAACAGCATCCGGCGATCCTTGCGACGGAATACCTTGTCGACGCGGCGGGGTTCTCCGTGAAATCGGCGGAAGGCCAATTGTTGCCGCAGGTGTCTGCTTCCGCAGGCGTTTCGCAGGCCTATCGCAATACCTCGCCGGGCTCCCTGGCTGATGGCAATGCCGCCTCGGCAACGATCGGTGCCACTTTGACCGTGCCGATCTATCAGGGTGGTCGTGTTGCCGCGACCGTGCGTCAGCAAAAGGAAACGCTGGGCCAGGCCCGGATCGAGGTTGATGTCAGTCGTGACCAGGTTCGGGCGGCAGTGACGGCTGCCTGGACGCAGTACATCGCGGCTCTTGAGAGCGTCACGGCCAATCGCGCGCTTGTTTCGGCGCAGCAGCTTGCACTCAATGGTGTCATTGAGGAGCGCAATGTGGGTCAGCGCACGACGCTCGACGTGCTCAACGCGCAAGCCGACGTCATTACGGCCCAGATCAACCTCGCGACATCCGAGCGCGACACGGTGGTGGCAAGCTACGCCATTCTTTCGGCTACGGGCCACCTGTCGACCGAGCGGCTCGGGCTCCAGGTCACAAAATACGAGCCGAAAGAGCATTACAACGCTGTCAAGGACAAGTGGTACGGCCTGCGCACGCCGGACGGCCGCTGACCGTCATAGCGACTGCAGAATTTCAGGCGGGCGCCTGCTCCGATGGAGCGGCGCCCGTTTTCATTTGCCGGCCAAGACTAGGTCGCAGCGCTGGTTGGTAATCTGTTGAAATCGCCGGGCATGCCCGATTGGGGATTCTCGAAGAGGAATCAGTAGGCTACGCTTGGGCTCTGATTCGAAGCCCGTTTCGACGGGCGGGTTTTGTAACCTGTCACGAAGGCGGCGGATGTGACGATGGCCCAGGCTAGCAGCGCTCAGCGCGAACCCTCGATGGAAGAGATTCTCGCTTCCATCCGCAGGATCATCGAAGACAACGATACCGGGCGCCGTCCGGCAGTTGACTTCGAGCAGATGCGCCCGGAGCCGGAAGACGACCGTGGCGACCGCAATGTCATCGAAGTCGAGGCATTCAGAGCTGAACTACAGGCAACCAAGACCGTGCCGGCCGATGTGAAGCCCGTCGAAATCGCCCCAACTCCTGCCAAGCTCGATACGGTGCGTGGCGACGAAGCGAGCTCCGCACTTTGGCCGTCGATGGAAGCGAAGACGCCTTTGGTCGCAAAGACACCCGCGCCGGCGCTCGATGCACAAGCAGCCGTGCGCGCGTCCGCAGCAAGCTGGACGCCCAAATCCACCTTGGCCGTCGAGCAGATGGAACGCCTGGCCGGGCCGCCACGCGAACTGGAAAAGGTCGAGGCACCGGTCGTTGCGGTACCCGCAGAGCCGGCAACCGCCGACGAGCCGCTTTCGGCCAAGCCGGTGATCATCTCCGAGCAGGCAGGCCGTCAGGTGTCGGCAGCCTTTGGCGAGCTCAACGATGCGTATGCGGCGCGCAGCCGAAAGTCGTTCGACGACATTGCTGCCGAGATGATGCGGCCTATGCTGCAGGATTGGCTCGACAACAACCTGCCGACGCTGGTCGAGCGGCTGGTACGTGAAGAGATCGAGCGCGTGGCACGCGGCGCCTGACAGGCTAAGGCGCCTCAGACAGCCATAGGCTTTCATTACGCAGAAATTGCGATTCCTCGTCAATGGCTTGCGCTGAACGGTGCATGTCGAAGGTGAAGTGCCTTTGCCGCCGTCATGCGCTTTGGCGACCCATGAGCCGCAATAATTCGTTCTGTCGGTGCCCGCCATGAGGTTGCCATCGGGTTCGGCAACAATGAAGCTGCACGCGCTGTTTGCGACACCTTGCAGCCCCGACGGTTGACTCGATCCCACCCATCCGATTTACACCGGACCAGTAAAGTCCGGACCAAACGGAACCAATTCCGATGCTTGAGAAGACCTACGACGCAAAGACCGTCGAACCCAAGATTGCCAAGACCTGGGAAGACGCCGACGCCTTCAAGGCCGGCGCGGGTGCTGCCGAAGGCGCGGAACCGTTCACGATCGTGATCCCGCCACCCAACGTCACCGGCTCGCTGCATATGGGCCACGCGCTCAACAACACGCTGCAGGACATTCTTGTCCGCTTCGAGCGCATGCGCGGCAAGAACGTGTTGTGGCAGCCGGGCATGGATCACGCAGGCATCGCCACCCAGATGGTGGTCGAGCGCAAGCTGATGGAAAAGCAGATCCATCGCCGTGACCTGACGCGCGAGCAATTCGTCGAGCGCGTCTGGGAATGGAAGGACGAATCGGGCGGCATGATCTTCAACCAGCTCAAGCGGCTGGGTGCTTCCTGCGACTGGTCGCGCGAACGCTTCACCATGGACGAGGGCCTGTCCAAGGCTGTCATCGAGGTGTTCGTGACGCTGCACAAGCAGGGTCTGATCTACAAGGACAAGCGCCTTGTGAACTGGGACCCAAAGCTTTTGACCGCGATCTCCGACCTCGAGGTCGAGCAGCACGAGGTCAACGGCAATCTCTGGCACTTCCGCTATCCGGTCGAAGGCGAAGTCTACGATCCGGAAAAACCTGCTACCTACATCACAGTGGCGACGACGCGGCCGGAGACGATGCTCGGCGATACGGCTGTCGCGGTCCATCCCGATGACGAGCGCTATGCGTCGCTGGTCGGCAAGAATGTGGTCCTGCCGATCGTTGGCCGCAAGATTCCGATCGTTGCTGACGAGTATTCCGATCCGGAAAAGGGTTCGGGGGCGGTCAAGATCACGCCGGCGCACGATTTCAACGATTTCGAGGTCGGCAAGCGACACAATCTCGCGGCGATCAACATCCTGACCGTCGAAGCCAACATCAACATCGTCGACAACGAGGAGTTCCTCGAAGGTGTCGAGCGCAGCGAAATGCGCGATGGCGTGTGGGCGCAGCTGCACGGGCTCGACCGCTTCGCGGCGCGCAAGCTGGTCGTCCAGATGATGGAGGAGGGCGGTTTCCTCGACAAGATCGAGCCACACAAGCACATGGTGCCGCATGGCGACCGTGGCGGCGTGCCGATCGAGCCGTTCCTGACCGACCAGTGGTATGTCAACGCCGCCGAGATGGCCAAGCCGGCGATCCGCAGCGTGCGCGAGGGCCGCACCAATTTCGTGCCCAAGAACTGGGAAAAGACCTATTTCGACTGGATGGAGAACATCCAGCCCTGGTGCGTGTCGCGCCAGCTGTGGTGGGGGCATCAGATCCCGGCATGGTATGGACCGGACGGCCACGTCTTTGTCGAGCGCACCGAAGAAGAAGCGCTCGACGCGGCGATCCAGCACTATCTCGCCCTTGCCGGACCGTGGAAGGCGTGGGTCGAGGAGCAGCTTGAGAATTTCGAGCCCGGCAAGATCCTGACGCGCGACGAAGACGTGCTCGACACCTGGTTTTCGTCAGCGCTTTGGCCGTTCTCGACGCTCGGCTGGCCCGACAAGACGCCGGAACTCGACACCTACTACCAGACCGATGTTTTGGTGACCGGCTTCGACATCATCTTCTTCTGGGTCGCCCGGATGATGATGATGGGCCTCCACTTCATGGAAGAAGAGCCGTTCCACACGGTCTATGTCCATGCGCTGGTTCGCGACAAGAGCGGCCAGAAGATGTCGAAGTCGAAGGGCAACGTCATCGATCCGCTCGAGCTGGTCGACGAGTACGGCGCCGATGCCTTGCGCTTCACGCTGGCCATCATGGCAGCGCAAGGTCGCGACGTAAAACTCGATCCGGCCCGTATCGCAGGCTACCGCAACTTCGGCACCAAGCTGTGGAACGCCACGCGCTTTGCCGAGATGAACGGCGTTGCGCGTAATGACGAGTTCTGGCTCAACGACGCCAAGCTGACGGTCAACCGCTGGATCCTGACCGAACTCACCCGCGCGACGCGCGAAGTGACGGCGGCGATCACCTCCTACCGCTTCAACGAAGCGGCGGGTGCAGCCTATCGCTTTGTCTGGAACACGTTCTGCGATTGGTATCTCGAACTGCTGAAGCCGATCTTCATGGGCGAAGACGAAGCCGCCAAGGCCGAAAGCCAGGCGGTTGCGGCCTTCGTGCTCGACGAGGTCTACAAGCTGCTGCACCCGATGATGCCGTTCATGACCGAGGAGTTGTGGGCGCATACGGCGGGTGAAGGCAAGGAGCGGGCGTCGCTGCTCTGCCACGCTGCTTGGCCAGCGCCTGATTTCGAGGACGCTGCGGCCGCCGCCGAGATCAATTGGCTGGTCGATCTGGTCAGCGGCATTCGCTCGGTGCGCTCGGAGATGAACGTACCTCCGGCGGCTATTGCGCCGCTGGTCTTTGTCGGCGCCAATGAAGAGACGCTTGGGCGCCTCAATCGTCATCAGTCGGCAATCGCCCGTCTGGCGCGTGTCGGCGAGATCACGCATGAGGCGGCAGCACCCAAGGGTGCGGCTCAGATCGTTGCCGGCGAGGCAACCGCATGCCTGCCGCTCGGCAGCCTGATTGATCTCAGTGCGGAAGCCGCGCGCCTGCAAAAGGAGCTTGCCAAGACGACCGAAGAGATCGCGCGACTGCACAAGAAGCTGTCAAACGAAAAGTTCGTTGCCTCTGCTCCCGAAGAGATTGTTGCAGCCGAGCGTGAAAAACTCGAGGACTATCGCCAGCTGCAGGGAAAGCTCGATACCGCGCTTTCCCGCGTCAGGGACGCCGGCTGACGATTCGAAGTTAAACCCCTGCCGTGGCTTGATGCTGCGACAGGAACTTCTTTTCTCGCGGTGTATACATGCCGCAGCGTAAGCTGCGGCTGATGTATCCAGTTTTCGCCTGATTGTTGCCATAATGTAACAAGGGGTCGAAATGGCGGGAAAATGCCTGTTTCCGGGCATTGATCCATGGGTTTTCCTGGAAACTCTGTTCGCGAAAACAGCGAAATCACCAAAATTGACGTTTGCGTAAGCGGAAGGTCTACGGCGATCACGTCGAGAGGCGAATTCGGCGCGTGCGTTTGTGAAAAATCAATGTTGCGTGAAGACAATGAAATCGTTCAATTCGGCTCACGAGCATTCGGGAGAGGACTTAATGAAAATTTCGCATTTCAAGGCGCTGCTGGGGGCAACGGCGCTGACAATCGTTGCGGCGAGTGCTGCACATGCCGGTGGTTTTGACCGCGGCGGTGTCAATATTGACCAGTTGTTTGATGCAGCACCTTATTCGTTTGAAGCCGGCGTGACCTATGTGTCGCCTCAGCGCACGTTGAAGAACGTTCGCCGCATTGACGGCTCGCGACTGTCGTCTTCCGAAGTCAAGGTCGATGGTGATTATGCCGTGCCGAGGGTGGGCCTCAAGTTCAACGTCGTTGAGCCTGTTGACTGCCTCGCATCCTATTCGAAGCCATATGGCGCCGACGCCAATTATGGGATGAACAACGCCTATTCTCCGACGGCGGTTAAGTACTCGATCGATACCAATGATTTCGGCCTGACTTGTTCGTACAAGATGGACGTAGGAAAAGGATCGGTCCGCTTCATCGGTGGCGTGTCTTATCAGGATGTCGACGCGTTCCTGTCGCGCCAGACACTTCTTGCTTTCGGAAACAAGGGTCTCGGCGTTTTCAAGCTTTCGGACTCGTCCTGGGGCTGGCGCATCGGCACCGCCTACGAAATGCCTGAGATAGCTCTTCGGGCGAGCTTGATGTATTATTCGAGCTACCAGTACGACGGGCTCTCGGGCACTGTCGACACGACTGGCTTCAGAGGCGGCCCGATGGCCGATGTACGTCCAGGTTCGACCGGCGTCTTCCCTGTGTCAGCGTCCGCCGAGATTCCGCAGGCAGTGGAGTTCAAGTTCCAGACTGGTATCGCGCCGGACTGGCTGGCATTCGGTTCTGTCCGCTGGCAGGAATGGAGCAAGCTTGGCGTCATTCCCATCAAGGGCGTCCGGAACCCTGCCATCGGCACGCCATCGAATGTGTCTTTTGATCCACTCTATCGCGACGGCTGGACCATTGCCGGCGGTGTCGGCCACAAGTTCAATGACATGATCAGCGGTGCTGTCCAGATCACGTGGGATCGCGGCACGTCCACCATCTCGGGCTATCAGTCGGACACCTGGAACTTTGGTGCCGGCGTATCTGTGGCCGCGACACAAAACATCGAGTTCCGGCTGGGTGGTTCGATCGGCATCATGACCAGCGGAACGTCGGCCTTTAACAACGTCGGCGACGTTGCAAATGCCGTTGTTTATGAATTTGACAGCGATCCGGTCTATGCGGGCGCGGCGTCCGTGAAGATCAAGTTCTGACCAAAACGCCATGATCCCTCGCTCCCCGTAGAAACTATGGGGAGCAGGACAATTTAGCCGGGCCTCGTGCCCGGCTTTTTGTTGCCCGGAGCCCATTTCCATTTCGGAAACCATGACGCGGCAAGTCCGCAACAGTTGTGACGATTCCGCAACACTTTTCCAGCAAGCTTTCAGCTATGGAACGAAGCGGGACAATTGCCCATTTCCCGCCATAAACCCGGCGCACCCCGGATAGGTCTTTTGACCAGTACCCGGATGTCGGGTGGAACATGAAGTAGGCCCGCGATGGTGCGGCAGGAACAGGAATGAACGCCAAGGCAATCCTCAAGGCCAAGCTGCCCAGCCACCGCAAGACGGCGGCGCTGGCGCATGCGCCTGCCTGTTCTTATGTGCCGATGAGCTTTCGGTCTGGGTACGGAAACAATCCTGACATCGCCAGCTGGTTGGCTCGACCGACGAGGACTTCACTCGATCACATTTGCTTGCGCGAAATTGGCCGTACTTTGGTCGAAAACAGCGAGCATCGTGACCATATCGATGCTCAGGACATGAAGCGCCCGGCCAAAGGAATCGGCATGGCGCAGCCCGAGCTTGAGTTGGCGGAGAGGGTGAAAGAGTTGAAACCGTGTTCAACCGGCGGTCGGTTGGGCGCGACTTGGAATTATGTCCGAACCGCGCGGTCAAGCCGTGACGGCGCGGTCACCCACCTTGGTGGGCGAAAGAAACACACTGCTATGCGCATATCTGAGTTGGTAAGAGCATCAGCCTTTTCGGCGCTTGTCGCGGCCAGTCTTCTGGGTGGTGCCGGCGAAGCGCTGGCGTTCGACGACAAGGTCTTCGACGACAAGACGGGGGTGAAGCCGCAGTCGAGCCCTTGGGCGGTGTTCCAGTTCGGTTTCTCCGCCTACAAGAGCGGCCACAAGGACCAGGCTGTCGAAGCTTATCGTTATGCCGCTGAAAACGGCCAGATCGGCGCCACCTGGAAGCTCGCACGCATGTATGCCGAAGGCGACGGCGTGGCCCAGAACGATTACGAAGCCTTCAAGTTCTTCACCGAGATTGCCGAACAGGATGTCGAGCCCGGCTCGCCCGAAGAGAGCTACGTCTCGGATGCGCTTGTGGCGCTGGGCGGTTACATGAAGGAAGGCATTCCCGGCAGCCCGGTGTCGGCCAATCCGGTCGCCGCGCAGGAATATTACATGCGCGCCGCTGCCAACTACCGCAATCCCAACGCCCAGTACGAGATGGGCAAGATGTTCCTCAAGGGCGATGGCGGCGTGAAGGCTTCCGTCAAGCAGGCCGGCCGCTGGCTGCAGCTTGCCGCGGAAAAAGGCCATGCCGGCGCTCAGGCCACGCTCGGCAATCTGTTGTTTGAGAGCGGCAAGGTGGTGCGCGGTCTCGCCATGATGACCGCAGCGCTTGAACGCGCGACACCTTCCGACCAGCCCTGGATCAGGGGCATGCAGGAAGAGGCCTTTGCGCTTGCCGACGAATCCGACCGGCGCACGGCGATTTCGCTCGCCGAAGACATCCTGACCAAGGGCAACTAGCAGGCCCCCACTGTCTTCAGGCCGCCGAGGCCTGCAAGCGAGGCCAGCGCGCAAGCTACTTCGCAACTGCCGGGTATGTTTCCGACAAAAA
Source organism: Aminobacter sp. 01T433 (assembly GCF_056398585.1). NCBI lineage: Bacteria > Pseudomonadati > Pseudomonadota > Alphaproteobacteria > Hyphomicrobiales > Phyllobacteriaceae > Aminobacter > Aminobacter sp. 01T433. The sequence goes on along the minus strand of NZ_JBFTPR010000009.1, from coordinate 104,757 downwards.
ATGAAACGATTCTGGCGGGTTCGGCCCAGCCTGGACAATTCCGTCGCCGCGAAAACGCGCGAATTCGATAATTTTGTCGCCCGATGCCATAACGGCTGTCCGACCAAGCAATTCTCGCAGTTCCGGCCTCAAGCCGTCGCCATGCCGGTTGGCCAGTTGGTCAAGCGCATTCAGTCCCAGCATTCGAGAGCGCCTCTCATTTGGTATTCGGGCCAGTCAGCGGGCAACGCCGAGCGGCAGTGTGAACTGCCAGCTTGAGCGGCCAGATTCAGGCGGAATGGGTGGGAACGGGGCGGCGCGGCGCACGGTTTCGAGCGCTGCGCTGTCGAGATCGGCGGAGCCCGAACTCTGGACGATCCGCACGCTACCGACGCCGCCCGACGCGTTGACGACAAAGCTCACGTGAACGTCGTTTTGTGCCTTGGCCCGGGCCGAACGCGAGATCGAACGCAGCGCGCGGCGCAACTTGGAAACAACCTTGCCCGGATAATTGGATGCTGAAGCATTGCCTGCGGTGGCGCTGCTACCATTCTTGCCGGAGGCTGTGGTGGTTCCGTTGGCAGCGCCATCAGCCTCACCCTTCCTGGCGTCCGTCTGACCGTTGCCGGCGGAGCCTGCCTTGGCTGTCTTTTCTTTTTTCGCCGAGGCTTTGTCTGCCTTCTTCGGCTGTTCGACCTTTTGCTCCGGCTTCTTCAGTGGTTTTGCGTCGGGCTTCTTGACCGGCTTTTTCACCGGCTCGGGCGTTGGTTCGAGTTCCGCGACGATCTTCTCAGGTTCAGCCGAAGGCGCAGGCTTTTCGATTTCCACGGGTTCGGCGGGGGCCAGCTCGGCCGGCTTCTGGACGATGTTGTCGTCTTCAACCGGCTCCAGCCTATCGACGGCAAGGATTTCGGGAAGCGGGTCGGTTACGGCCGGCTGGACCGGCTGTTCCGCAACAGGCTGGATGGTCTCCGCTGCCGGCGTTTCGACGGGGGCGGTATCGACAGCTTGGATCGTTTCCGGCTCCGTGACGGTCCGTGCTTCGATCGTCTCCACCGGCTTTGCGTCAAGCATGGTGATCATCGTCACGTTGACCGGGGCGAGCTCGGATATCTCGCCTGCCGCCGACTGGTCCTCCGGCGCGTTGCCAAGCAGCGTGATGCCAGCGTCGGCACTTCCTTCGATCAGAACTTGTTCGTCGTTTGCGCGTGTGACGAAGAACATGGCGACTGCCGCATGCAGGGCGCACGAGGCCATGACGGCAGCCAGCCATTTGCGCTTGCGTGCCTTTGCCATCGCTTTGGGCGCCAGCGGCTCGCTTGCGCGAACCGACAAGAGCGGGCTGACATCGGCGATATAGGCTCTGTCAGCGGTATCGCGAGCGCCGACTATCATCAGCGCTTCGCGCGGGGTCGCGAATTTGGGATCGTCGGGCTCGACCGGCCAAGCACCAAAGCCGGCCAACGGCCAGACTAGGGTGTTTTTGGCGAAGGCTGGTTCGATCCCCACGAACTGCTCCTCAGACGCCGAATGCGATGCCGGATTTGGATACGGTGCGCAGCGACTTCAGGCAAGCCGACGGCTCGACACCCTGACCGGTGCAATCGGTCGCGTGGTTGATCAGCACGCGGCTGACCTTTGCGCATTCGGTGCCCGGCAGATCGAAACGGGTAACCTTGGTCTTGCCAGCGGGAAGTTCCTTGAAGTCGAGCACGGTCAACCGGTCGACGACGCCTGCCTCGTTGAACAGTGCAATCTCGAACGCCGCCTTTGAAAGCTCGGCGCCGAGGTTGTTGGTCACCACGAAGGTGAAGCGACAGCCCTTGTCGGAGGGCTGCGCCGCATTGAGTTCGAGCAGCAGGGCAGGGGATGGCGGGGCACTTTGTGCCCCCGCCGCGCCCGCCGAGGCCAACAGCGCCACAGCGATCAGCATGCGCTTGGTCTTCGCGCCAAGCCGCATGGTCACCACCCGAGCTGTTTGGAAAGGGAGATCTTGAACGTCCTGCCCTTGGCGTCGTCGTTCATCAGGAACTCCTTGTACTGGCGGTTGAACAAGTTATCGACGCCGAGATTGGCTTCCCAACCGGCAAGCTGGCCGTCCTGTGGCTTCCAGGTCATGAAGATGTCGTGGACGTTGAACGCTGTGGAGAAACGCGTCGAGTTTGGATCGGCGACGGGGGGAGTGTCGCGGTCGCGCGAAGCATCCTGCGGGCCGGCCACGATACGTGCCGTCCAGCCGAAGGTTACGTCGTAATCAGGTACCTTTCCGCCAAGCGTCAGAGCCAGTTCGTGCGGAGCGACTGTTGTCAGGTAGGCGTCGGTCATCTTGTTCTTGCCGACCACGTAGGAATAGGACGCGTTGGCAAAAACGTAGTCGGTATCGTAAGCGGTCTCGACCTCGAAGCCGTAGAGTTCAGCCTCTTCGATGTTGATGAAACCCGGCTTGTTGTTGAAGCCCGAAGCAAATGGCCGGTTGAGCGCGATCAGGTCCTTCACGTCATTGTAGAAGCTCGTGACCTTGAGCTGGCCCGCGTCGCGCGCCTGCAGCATGTCGGACCCCGACAGTGCGAAACCTGCCTCGAAATTGTTCGACTGCTCTTTCTTCAGGCCAAGGCTCGGCCGGAAGGTTGAAGACGAACTCGCTGTCGAGAACACTTCGTCGATAGTCGGGAACCGCTCGGTATGAGCGATGGAGCCAAACACCGAAAACGTGTCGTTGAACTTGTAGAGCGCGGCCACCTTGGGCGAGAAGGCGGTGTCATCGGTCGACGGTGCGTTGAGTGCCGTGTCCGGCGTCAACCTGTGCCAGTCGAGGCGCACGCCGGGTATAATCGTCAGGCGGTCGTCGAAGACGAATTCGTTTTGCGCGAAAACGCCGGTCTTGAGATCGGTGCCTTCGGGATGGAACGTGACGGGGAACTGCCGGCCATTGTTGAAGAAGGCTTCGGCGACGCGTGTCTGGTAGGTCGTCTGCGAGCCGAATGTGAAGTGGTTCGTCCAGTTGTCGCCAGTCCACTCCATCGTGTTCTGGGCGTTGAACTGCCAAGTTTCGTAGCCGTAGTTCGAATCGCAGACCACCGCGAAGGAACCTGGGCTGCAGGAATTCCGCAGATCGGCATTGCGCTGCTCATTGTGGGTGTTGGAATAAGATGCCGACACCTTCACGTCGAGCATGTCGTTGTCGGCGAACGGGTTTTCGTAGGAAAGGATGGCCGTCTGGTCGACGACATGGCGATCGACAAGGCCAAAGAAGGAGGCCGTGCTGGTCTGCGACAGCTGCTGGTCGTCAAGGTCGGAATCCCACCGCTGGTAGGAGGCCCGCAAGGTGCCCTCGTCGCCGACCTTGAAGGTTCCTTTGGCGAGACCCGACCAGGCCTTGAAGTTGGTGCCGAGAACGTCGGTGCCGTCGCCTGAGCTGTAGACACCGGAGGCGCGATAATTGCCGGTGAGCAGGAACTCGGCATTTTCGCCCATGCGCTGGGCCAAAACCGTCGATGTCAGGTAGCCGTTGCCGTTGCTGTTCCAGGAAACTTTCTGGCGCAGCGCGCCGGTCTGACCATCCGCGATGAAATCAGACGCGTCCTTGGTTTCGAAGTTGATCACGCCGCCGAGTGCGCCCGATCCATAGAGCGTGGACGAGGCGGGGCCGCGCAACACCTCGACGCGCTTGTAGAGCTCCGGATCGGAAAAGAAGGAGCCGAGCCGGTACTGCTCATAAAACTTCTGTGCACCGTCGACATTGACGATGATGCGGCCGCCGTCGCCGGTGTTTTCAGGGGCGCCGATGCCGCGGATATTGAAGCTCTGGCCGAGCAGCCTGTCTGAGCCGGTGACGTTGACGCCCGGTATCGCGCGAATGATCTCGCCGATCGTCTCGGGCTGCAATTGGTCGATGTCCGCTTGCTCGAGCACGGAGACGGCCTGCGGTGTGTCGATAGCGACTTTTTCCTGGCCGGCACCGACGATCAGGCGCTGCAATACGGTAACGCGCCCCTTCTTATCCTGTTCATTCGTTTGCGGTTCTTGCGCTTTGGCGTTCTGCAGTCCCACCAGCAACGCTATCGCCGCTCCGCCCAGCAGAGCAGCCTTGTTCCGAGCAACCAGCCCCATATCCCAACTCCAAAATGTCCCTGCTGGCTTGCTTGGCGCTTGCTTGCATTTTTTCGTCCGCCCGACACGTCTTAAATCTTGACTCGATCAGTCCGGTATTGCACTGACTAGTAAACATGATTGATCGAGTCAACAATTTGATTTGACCTCATGGCCACGACCGGACTGAGCCGGCGCGGCGGACGGATGAAGGAGTGGAATGAGATGAATTCACACAATCCGAACCATTTCCGTTCTGGCCAATTCCGGCACGGATTCCGCAGGCCGGAAGGTCAGGTCGCGGCGCGTCCGATCGCCGGATCGCTCGCGGTCAGGACACTGACCAGCGAGTCGCTGTTTCTCGGCGATTTCGAGATCGGCATCGATCATGGCGGCGCTCTCTACCGCCTGAAGATTACCCGTCAGGGCAAGCTCATTCTCAACAAGTAGGTGTTTTCCAATGGACCAGCGCGTAAAGCCCGCCCCGCATGACATCCGGCGGGCGCGGACCGACAACCCGAAAATGCGCGAGCGCGATCTCGCCAGCCAGCTTGGCATTTCAGAAGCGGAGCTAGTGGCAGCGCATTGCGGCGAGGGCGTCGTTCGCATCGAGCCGCGCGCCAACGACCTGCTGGCTGGGCTCGAGGCGGTCGGCGAGGTCATGGCACTGACCCGCAATGAAAGTGCCGTGCACGAAAAGATCGGCGTCTACGACAAGGTGGTGCCGGGCAAGCATGCCGCCATGGTGCTGGGCGAAAACATCGACCTGCGCGTCTTCCCAAGTGCCTGGGCGCATGGTTTTGCCGTCGAAAAGCGTGACGGCGACGATATTCGCCGCAGCTTGCAGTTCTTCGACGCCGCAGGCGTCGCCGTACACAAGGTGCACCTTCGCCCTTCGTCCAATCTCTACGCCTATCAGAAGCTGGTCGAGGCTCTCGGCACCGACAACCAAGACCCGTTGATCGCAACTGTTGCCGCGGTCGCCGAAAAGCCGGTCAGCGACGGCTCGGCCAGCGTCGATGAACTGCGCCAGCGCTGGAGCACGATGACCGACGTGCACCAGTTCTTCGGTATCCTGCGCTCGCTCAAGCTCGGCCGCCAGCAGGCCATGCGCATGGTCGGAGGCGACTATGCCTGGACACTCGGCAAGGACGCGCTGCCCGCCATGTTCAACCAGGCGGCCGAGAGCGAACAGCCGATCATGTGCTTCGTTGGCAATCACGGCTGCATCCAGATCCATTCCGGTCCGGTGAAGAACATCAAGCCGATGGGGCCATGGATCAATGTGCTGGACGAGACTTTCCATCTGCACCTGCGTCTCGATCACGTCCACGAACTGTGGGCCGTGCGCAAGCCGAACACGGATGGCCATGTCACTTCGGTAGAGGCCTATGACGCCAATGGCGAGATGATCATCCAGTTCTTCGGCAAGCGGAAAGAAGGCGAAGGCGAGCGCGAGAGCTGGCGCAACCTCGCCGAAAACCTGCAGCGCGCATCCCAGCAGCAGGCGGCGTGAGGAGAACGATGATGCCGGCACCCCAAAGGCTCGCACGTGCGGGCGCACTAGGCCTGTCGCTGTTGCTTTCGACAACCATCGCAAGCCTCGCCATTGAAGGCGTTTCGGTTCTGCCCGACCGCTCGCGCGTGGCCTCGGTCGGGGGCTCGATCACCGAGATCGTCTATGCGCTGGGTGAGCAGGGCACGCTCGTTGCCCGCGACTCGACCAGCGTCTATCCGGAAGCGGCGTTCAAGCTTCCGGATGTCGGTTACATGCGGGCACTGTCGCCAGAGGGCGTTTTGTCGGTCAACCCGTCCGGCATCCTGGCTCTTGAGGGCAGTGGTCCGAAAGAAGCGCTCGACGTGCTCAAGAAAGCGAGCATTCCCTTCATCTCGGTGCCCGAAGGTTTCACCCACAAGGGTATCGTCGAAAAGGTCCTTGTTGTCGGCAAGGCACTCGGCGCTGACGCAAAGGCCGAAACGCTTGCCGCTGAGATCGACAAGCAACTCAGCGACGCCGAAGCTCTGACCAAGGATGTTCCGCAGGCGGAGCGCAAGCGCGTGCTGTTCATCCTGAGCTTGCAGGGTGGCAAGATCCTTGCGTCGGGCAGCAGCACGGCTGCCGACGGCATCATAGCACTCGCTGGCGGGGTCAATGCGGTCGAAGGTTTCTCCGGCTACAAGCAACTCACCGACGAGGCGGCGATCACCGCTAAACCCGACATCATCCTGATGATGGATCGTGAGGGGCAACTCGCCATCGGCGACGCCGATCTTTACGCCCACCCGGCCATAGCATCGACGCCAGCCGGACAGGCCAAGAAGGTAATCCGCATGGACGGCGCCTATCTGCTCGGCTTCGGCCCGCGCACTGCCGGTGCGATCAGGGATCTGGCAGTTGCGCTCTATGGCGACGCGGTCAAGAAATAAGGTCGGGAACGTGGTGGATGAAACGATCGCCGGCCTGACCGGCGAAGACAAGGCTGGCCGCCATGTCAATGGCGACCGCTCCGCGCGAGCATTGCTCGCCATTGGCATGCTTGCCGTGGCTCTGGCCGTCACTGCGCTGTTCAGCCTGACCTGGGGCGCTTCTGACGCCTCGGCACTCGGGCTCATCAGCAACTGGCTGTTGGGCGCAACGCCTGCCAACGAAGCGCTGTCGGTGCGTGACAGCATCATCGTCTATGACATCCGCTTGCCGCGCATCATCCTGGGTGTGCTTGTGGGCGCGGCACTCGCCGTGTCAGGCGCTGTCATGCAGGGCCTCTTCCGCAATCCGCTCGCCGACCCCGGCCTGGTCGGCGTGTCGGCGGGTGCCGGGCTTGGCGCGGTTTCGGTGATCGTGCTGGGCGGGACTTTTCTCGCGCCTTTCACGGCTCTGCTGGGGAGCTACGCGCTGCCACTAGCTGCCTTTGGCGGCGGGCTGGTCACGACGATCATCCTCTACAATGTCGCGACACGGCAGGGCCGCACCTCGATTGCCACCATGCTGCTGGCCGGTATCGCGCTTGGTGCCATGGCCATCGCGCTGACCGGCATCCTGGTCTACATGGCCGACGACCGGCAGTTGCGCGACCTGACCTTCTGGCAGCTCGGCTCGCTCGCCGGAGCGACTTGGATGAAGATCGCCGCCGCCGGACCGATCATCGTGCTTGCGCTGGCGACCACGCCGTTCCTGGCCAAGGGGCTCAACGCTCTTGCGCTGGGCGAGGCGACGGCAAGCCACCTCGGGGTTCCAGTGCAACGCCTGAAATATGTGGCGATCGTTGCTGTATCGGCCGCAATTGGGGCGTCGGTGGCCGTCAGCGGCGGCATCGGTTTCATCGGCATTGTCGTGCCGCACTTGCTGCGCCTGGCGATCGGGCCTGACAACCGCTACTTGCTGCCGGCCTCGGCACTTCTGGGCGCCTGCCTGCTGCTGCTCGCCGATGCGGTGAGCCGCACCATCGTAGCGCCCGCCGAATTGCCGATCGGCATCGTCACGGCCGCCGTTGGCGGGCCGTTCTTCCTGTGGATTCTGCTGCGCAAGCGCGGCATCGTCGATCTTTGACGGCGTCTGGTGAGATTGAGAACATGATCGAAGCACGCCAAGTCTCGGTGTCGATTGGTGCCACACGCATCGTCAGCGATGTCGATTTCACCGTTCGCCCCGGTGAGCTTGCGGCAATTGTCGGGCCCAACGGCTCCGGCAAGACTACCTTCCTCAAGGCGCTGACGGGGGAACGGCCTTATTCCGGCAACGTCTCGCTCAATGGCCGCAACGCCACTGCGCTGAAGCCGTGGGAGGCTGCAAGCATTCGTGCGGTGCTGCCACAGCAGACAGCGCTGTCATTTCCGTTCACGGTTCGCGAGATCGTCAAGCTTGGCGTGACCGGCGGCAGGTCGGGCGTGCTGGCCGGCGAGGCTGACAGGTTGCCGGAGCGGGCGCTGGCGCGTGTGGATCTTGAAGGTTTTGCCGGGCGCTTTTATCAGGAACTGTCGGGCGGCGAGCAGCAGCGCGTCCAGCTTGCCCGTGTGTTGTGCCAGGTCTGGGCGCCGGTGCTTGAAGGTCAGCCGCGCTATCTGTTCCTCGACGAGCCGGTGTCCAGCCTCGACATCAAGCACCAGCTGATCATCATGAACATCGCCCGCGACTTTGCGCGGCGTGGCGGTGGGGTGGTGGCGATCCTGCACGATCTCAACCTGACGGCCATGTTTGCCGACCAGATCTGCGTCATGCACCGCGGCAAGCTCGTCGCTTCGGGTTCACCTCAAATGGTGCTCACTGACGGTCTTATCGAGAAGGTGTTTGGTTGCCGTCTGCGCGTCGGCGCCCTGCCGGCCGCCAACATACCGTTCGTTCTGCCGCAATCCGCCGTGGCTTAGCAGGCGGTCAGCCTGCCAGTGCCTGCGGCTCCGGGAAATGGATGCCGAGCAGGTCGCGCATATTCGGTCGTGCCGCCACCAAGTCGGCGATCGTATAACGGGCCAGCACCGCAAAAAACGCGTTCAGCGCTTCGCGCAGGGCCGAATTCAGGCCGCAGCTGTCGACCAACGGGCATTCGGCGGCGTCGGTCTCGAAGCACTCGGCCATGGCGAAGCTCTCTTCGGTGACGCGCACCACATCGAACAGCGAAATCTGGTCGGCGGGCTTGGCGAGGCGAACGCCGCCATTGCGGCCACGCACGGTCTCGACCAGCTTGGCTTCGACAAGCGGCTGCAGAATCTTGAACAGGAACAGCTCCGACACCGTGTAGGCGGCGGCAATTTCAGGGACTCGGCTCAGCCGTCCATCGTTTGCCGCGCAATACATCAAGATGCGCATGGCGTAATTGGTCTGGCGTGTGAGGCGCATTGCGATTTCCTTGCTCTGCGTTGAGTCCGCGAGTGGTCCTAATATGGCCCATACCTTAGAACAATTCCAGACAGCGTTCGTCAATATATGTGATAAATGTGGTCATGTTTATGACGCAGGCCAGCCTTGCATATGTGGGCAGGTCAACGGGTTGAATTTCATGCTGCGTTGCACAATATTGCGGATGTCGGGAGTCGAAGACTCTGGGGAGGAACCCAAGAGGACTGCGACATGGAACAGATCAAATATGCTCAACGGCCACTGACGGGTGTAATCCGCCAGCTCAGGCCGTCCGATCTGCCCCGCTTTGCCGAACATCTCCTACGACTGGACGACCAAAGCCGGCGTGACCGCTTCAACGGCCTGACCGACGACGATTTCCTTAAATCATATGCCGAACGCAGCTTCCGCGAAGGTGTGACCGTGATCGGCTATGTCGAGGGCGACAAGGTTCTGGCCGCAGCTGAACTGCACGAGCAAGCCGAAGAGAGCGAACCCACAGCCGAAATCGCCTTCAGTGTCGAACGCCAAATCCAGCATAGAGGCATTGGCGGCCGGCTCTTCCGGCGTCTGGTCGCGCAGGCAAGGGGGCTCGGCTATCTCAGGCTTCAGGTGACCACCCATTCGAACAATGCTGCGATGAAAGCTCTTGCCCGTCGCTTCGACGCCAAGCTCAGCTTTGAGTTTGGCGAGGCCAATGGAGTCATCGAGCTTGAGGCCGACGGCGCGGTCGATCCCGATTGGCTCGCTCGCCACCGTGCTGCCCCGGCGATTGCCGCCTGAAACCGCATTTCGAATTGAAGCAGCGGACGGCATTGCCGATATAGTCCCTGTGACGAACAGGGAAGGCGACCAATGTCCTCACCGCAAAGCCAAGCCTTGCCGGCAGGCGTAAACATGGCCTTTGGCAGCGGCGACGCCGAAAAGCTCGCAGCCCTGCGGCGGACCAAATTCATTGCCACAGCCGCACTCGTTGTTTGCGTTGCGATCTTTTTGACCGCGAAATCGCTGCAGGGCCGCTGGCCCTGGCTCGGCTTCGTTGCTGCTTTCGCAGAGGCGGCTACGATTGGCGGGCTTGCCGACTGGTATGCGGTGGTCGCCCTGTTCAAGCGGCCGCTTGGCCTGCCGATCCCGCACACGGCGATCATCCCGGCCAATCAGACGCGCATCGCTGAAAATCTCGGGCGCTTCATCGAAACCAATTTTCTGGCGCCCGAGCCTGTGCGCCAGAAGCTCAATGAAGTGGATTTTGCTGCACTCGTTGCCGACTGGCTGTCGGATAAAAGCAGGGCGGAGGGGCTTTCGCGTTTTGTCGGCCGGCTGGTGCCGCAGATGCTGCAGGCGATCGAAGGCTCGGGCCTGCGCGAGTTCGCCACCCGCCGCATGCTCGATCGCATCGGCAAGGTCGAGGTCGCGCCGCTGGCGGCCGAACTGCTGTCAGCCTTCACTGACGATCGCCGGCACCAGCGTCTGCTGGACGAGTTCACCAAGATCATCGGCAATTTTCTGAGCGACGAGCAGGCGCTTGCCGTGCTGCGCGAAAAGATCAGGGAGGAACTGCCCTCGGTGTTCAACCTGTTCCGCGCCGACGCCTATCTGCTCAAGCGCATCGTCTCGTCGGCGGCGACGTTGCTGGAAGAAGTCAGGGCCGACCCGGACCATCCGCTGCGTGGTGAGTTCGACCGCTTCGTCCACGGTTTCATCGACCAGTTGCGCCATTCGCCCGACTATGCCCAGCGTGCCGAGCAGCTGAAGCGCAATTTCCTCGCCCGCCCCGAACTGCGCGGACTGGCGCAAGATGTCTGGAAAAGCATGCGCGGCTTCATCGAGCAGGACGTCGCATCGGCCGACTCGATGACGCGAAAGCACCTGACCAATCTTTTCCTGGAGGTCGGCCAGAATCTGGCGCGCGATCCCAGCATCCGCGCCGACATGAATGCCGGTTTCGTGGTGGCACTTGCGTCTTTCGTCGAGAGCCAGAAAAGCGGCGTGTCCGGTTTCATCGCCGAACAGGTCAAGCGCTGGGACCTTGGTCAGCTGACCCGGCTGATGGAGATCAATATCGGCCGAGACCTGCAATATATCCGCTTCAACGGCATGTTGATCGGCGGCCTTGCGGGCCTTGCGCTTTATTCTGCCGAGTTGCTGTTGCTGGCGAATTGACGGTGCCGGCTGCTGCTCTATTCTGGCCTTGCGACCTCCGGGTGAGCCCGGAGCCAAACGGGAGCAAGCCATGGCCAAGAAACCCGAGCCTGAAACCTTCACCGACATGTTTTCCAAGTTCGGCCGCGATCTGAAGATGCCTGCGGTCGATGTCGACGCCATCGTCAGCCATCACCGCAAGAACCTCGAGGCACTGGAAAAGTCGATCAAGGCAAGTGCATCGGGCGCTTCGTCGCTGGTCGCCAAGCAGCGCGAGATGATCCAGGGCGCATTGCACGAAATCACGGAAGCTGCGCAAGGCATGCGGGTGCCGGGCAATCCGCAGGAATTGCTTGCCAAGCAAACTGATTTCGCCAGGCGATCATTCGAGGCGGCGCTCAAGAATGCCGGTGAGGTTGCTCAAATCGTGCGCAACTCGGGCACGGAATCGGTTGAGATCCTGCGCCAGCGAATTCGTGATTCGATGCAGGAAATTCGCGACAGCTACGACAAGAAGAACTGATTTCTCCCCCGTCAAACTCTGACGTAGCGGCAGATGCACCTCTCCTGTGGGTTTTGCCAGACGGGCCGCGCATTGCCGGCCTTCGGGTGCTAAGTAAGGCCGATCACCACTGGAGCGCTGCGCGTCCATTCGGGCGCACAAAGACGCTTAAACACTTTGAATCTGGGTATTGTGCCTTCCGGGAATCGATACCGATTCGCGAAGTAGTGCGGCAGGATTCAACTGGGGAAGAGGATGAAGGTAGGCATCGAGATGGGAGCAGCGTCCGGCGGGACGAAGGCTCAGCTTGATCTCGAAGAACTTTTGGCGACCCGTTTGCTGGTTCAAGGCAATTCGGGCTCGGGAAAGTCGCACCTGCTGCGTCGCCTGCTCGAACAGAGCGCGCCTTGGGTGCAGCAATGCGTCATCGACCCGGAGGGCGACTTTGTCACGCTGGCCGACCGTTTCGGCCATGTCGTGGTTGATGCCCAGCGGACCGAAGCCGAACTGACCCGCATCGCCGGCCGCATTCGCCAGCATCGCGTTTCCGTCGTGCTCAATCTCGAAGGCCTCGACGTCGAGCAGCAGATGCGCGGTGCCGCAGCCTTCCTGAACGGCATGTTCGATGCCGAGCGTGATTTCTGGTACCCCGTGCTTGTGGTCGTCGACGAAGCGCAGCTCTTTGCGCCGGCGGTGGCCGGTGAAGTCTCCGACGAAGCGCGCAAGATCTCGCTGAGTGCCATGACCAATCTGATGTGCCGTGGCCGCAAGCGCGGACTGGCCGGTGTCATCGCCACCCAGCGCCTGGCCAAGCTCGCCAAGAACGTCGCCGCCGAGGCGTCCAACTTCCTGATGGGGCGCACCTTCCTCGACATCGACATGGCGCGCGCCGCTGACCTGCTCGGCATGGAACGGCGTCAGGCCGAGATGTTCCGCGACCTGGCGCGCGGCAATTTCATAGCGCTCGGACCCGCCATGTCGCGCCGGCCGCTGCCGGTTGCCATCGGCCCGGTCGAGACGTCAGCGCGCTCGGTCAGCCCCAAGCTGATGCCGCTGCCTGATGCCACTGACGATACACGCGAGCTGATCTTCGCACCGGCACCGCTGGAGACGCGCCAGACGGTGCGGCGGCACGTGCCACCAACACCGACGCCGACTGCCGACATTATCGCCCAGCTTTCCCAGGTGCGCGCCGAGGCATCGGCCCCCGTCGCCGAACCGATTTTCCCGCTGTTCGACGAGGCCGAACGCGAGGCGTTGATGGACACGATCGTTCGCGAGATGGTCGAGGATCCGGACGCGGCGTTCCGCACCGATGCAGTGCTCTACCAGGATTTTCTCGTACGCTGCCGCATCAAGCGCATGCAGGGCGAACCGCCGCCGCTGTCCACCTTCCGTCGCCGCTATGCCGTGGCGCGCTCGGGCATCGATGATGAAACGGCGTCGAGCGACACCTGGCAGCAGGCGCTTGGCATGTCCGCCGCACTCCCAGAAGACTTGCAGGCCGTGTTCCTGATCGTCGCGCAGGCGGCGGTCAAGGGCGCGCCTTGCCCTTCGGACGCAGCGATCGCGCATGCCTATGGCAGTCATTCTGCACGCCGGGCGCGCCGGCTGCTCACCTATTTCGAGGAGCAGGGGTTGGTGGTGGTACGCACCGATTTCCATGGCAAGCGCTCGGTAGCCTTCCCCGAGCTTGGTTGCGAAACCGCCCCCGGCGATCCCGAGAGGACCGACGATCTCGCCGAGCGCGAGGCTGCGGAATAGACTCGATCAACCCGAGAAGGTTGACAAGCAGGCGCGATTTATGGTCCCCAACTTCGCAAAGCGCCATCAGACGCAGGGAGACAAGCGTGGCGAAACCGATCGAGACCTATGAGGAGTTGCGCGCGAAAGTCGGGCAGGAACTCGGCGTTTCCGACTGGGTGGTTGTCGATCAGAGCCGTATCGACGGCTTTGCTGAATCCACGGGCGACCGCCAGTGGATTCACGTCGATCCGGAGCGGGCCCGGCGCCACAGCCCGTTTCGCACGACGATCGCCCATGGCTTCCTGACGCTGTCGTTGATCGGCGCGTTCATCCAGGACATGGGTGTCATCCCCACCAATACCCAGGCTGCCTTCAACTACGGGCTGGACAAGGTGCGTTTCGTGACGCCGGTCAAGGTCGGCTCGCGTGTGCGCATGCGTTCGGTGCTCCTCTCGATGGAGGAAAAGGGGCCGAGGCAATATCTGCTCAAGGGCGAAAACACCATCGAGATCGAGGGCGAAGCCAAGCCCGCGCTCGTCGCCGAGACGCTGATCATGCTCTACGAGCAGCGCGCCAAAGCGACGGGCTGAGCCGTCGCTGATTGGCTCCCGTTACCGTGCCGTGCCTATGGTGATGTCGATCTCACCCACACCGTTTACGCCGCCGGTGATACGGTCGCCTGATATCACCGCGCCGACCCCGGCCGGCGTCCCGGTGTAGATCAGGTCTCCGGCCTTCAGTTCCATCGACTGGCTGCAGATTGCAATCACTTCAGGGATCGACCAGATCAGGTCGGCCAGGTCGCCCTGCTGCCTGGTTTCGCCGTTGACGGCAAGCCAGACGCGGCCTTTGGCTGGGTGACCGATTTCTGCGGCACGAACCAGCGGTCCGCATGGCGCCGACAGGTCGAAGCCCTTGGCCCAGTCCCATGGCCGGCCCATTTTCTTGGCCACGTCCTGCAAGTCGCGGCGGGTAAAGTCGATACCGACACCGTAGCCCCAGACGTGATCGAGCGCGTCCTTGACGTCGATGTCCGATCCGCCGCGGCCGATGGCAACGACCAGCTCGATCTCATGGTGCAGGTCCTTGGTCAGCGGCGGGTAGGGGATGGTCGTACCACTGTCGACGACGGCGTCGGCAGGCTTGCCGAAGAAGAAGGGCGGTTCGCGGTCCGGGTCATTGCCCATCTCGCGCGCATGGGCCGCGTAATTGCGTCCGACGCAGAAGATGCGGCGAACGGCGAAGCGGTCGCTGGAGCCTGAAACAGCAACCGAAGCTGGCTCGGGTGGGGTGATGACGAAAGTGGCCAGGGCAGCCTCCCATGAAGTGATGCGCGCTTTTGACATGATCCGTTGGAGCATTCCACTTCCAATCACGATGCGGAAGATGGCTGATGCTGGTCTCGCCAAGATGTTGCGAGCAAAACGGTCCTCACATGCATCATTTTTGCGCTGGCCTGCACGCATTGCGTGTCTGGATCCAAAAAGGCGCTTGCAGCCTGCATTCGCAAGGATAGGATTTGCTCACCTGACGGGGCGGGGCATGCCTGGCCGGTCGCGGCAACAGTGGGAGGTTTCATGTCAGAGGTTACTTTGGTCGTGAATGGCCGAAAGGTTAGCGGCGCGGTGGAGGACCGCACGCTTCTAGTTCATTTCCTGCGCGAGAATTTGAACCTGACCGGCACGCATGTCGGTTGTGACACGTCGCAATGCGGCGCCTGCGTCGTCCATGTCGACGGCAAGGCCATGAAGTCTTGCACGATGCTGGCGGCCCAGGCCTCTGGATCGACCATTGTCACCATTGAAGGCCTCGCCAATGGCGCCGACCTGCATCCGGTGCAGGCCGCCTTCAAGGAACATCATGGCCTGCAGTGCGGCTTTTGCACGCCGGGCATGATCATGACCGCAACCGACATGATCCGCAGGCATCCCGACGGACTCGACGAAGCCACCGTGCGCGCGGAACTCGAAGGCAACATCTGCCGCTGCACCGGCTACCACAACATCGTCAAGGCGATCCTCGCCGCTTCAAAGACAATGTCGAAAGCGTCCAAGAGCAAAGCGAAGAAGGCGGCATAAGAATTGGGAGTAGGGTAGTAGGGCAGTAAGGCAGTAGGCAACGACTGCCGCTGACGCGACATCTTACCTACTGCCTCATTGCCTTACTCCCGTACTGCCCTTGGTTCTGGAGGAGAGCTTACATGGGAATTGAAGGCATTGGCGCGCGGGTTGCGCGCAAGGAAGACAAGAGATTCATCACCGGCGCGGGGCGCTATGTCGACGACATGGTCGTGCCCGGCATGAAGCACGCGGCGTTCGTGCGTAGTCCGCACGCGCATGCCGACATCAAGAAGATCGACGTCAAGAAGGCGGAAGCCATGCCGGGCGTCATCGGTGTGCTCACCGGCAAGCAGCTCAAGGCCGACGGTATCGGCAATCTGATCTGCGGCTGGATGATCCACTCCAAGGACGGCTCGCCGATGAAGATGGGTGCTTGGTCGCCCTTGGCGGTCGACCGTGTGCGTTATGTCGGCGACGCCGTCGTCATCGTTGTGGCCGACACCAAGGGCCAGGCGCGCGATGCGGCCGAGGCCGTAGAGATCACCTACAAGGAACGCAAGTCGGTGGCGGATGCGGTCGACGCGCTCGCCAAGGGCGCCCCGCAACTGCACCCCGAGGCCGACGGCAATCTGATCTTTGACTGGGGCATCGGCGACGAAGCGAAAACCGACGCCGCGCTCAAGACGGCGGTCCACATCACCCGCGTCAAAATCGTCAACAACCGACTGGTTCCGAATGCGATGGAGCCTCGAGCCGCTCTTGGCCACTACGACAAGGCCGAGGACCACTACACCTGCTGGACCACCTCGCAGAACCCGCATGTGGCGCGGCTGGTGATGAGCGCTTTCTACAATGTCGCGCCGGAAAACAAGCTGCGCGTCATTGCTCCGGATGTCGGCGGCGGCTTCGGTTCAAAGATCTACATCTATCCTGAGGAAATCGTCTGCCTGTGGGCGTCCAAGAGGACCGGCGTGCCGGTCAAGTGGGTCGCCGACCGCACCGAAAGCTTCCTCACCGACGCCCATGGCCGCGACCATCACACCACAGTCGAGATGGGCTTCGACAAGAACAACAAGATCGTCGGGCTGAAGGTCGACACCATCGCCAACCTCGGCGCCTACATGTCGCTGTTTTCCTCGGCGACACCGACCTATCTCTACGCAACGCTTTTGTCGGGCCAGTATGACATCCCGACAATCTACGGCAATGTGCGCACGGTCTACACCAACACCGCGCCGGTCGACGCCTATCGCGGGGCGGGACGTCCCGAGGCAACCTATGTCGTGGAGCGCACGATGGAGATCGCCGCGAGGGAATTGGGCGTGTCGCCGGCTGAACTCAGGCGCACGAACTTCGTCACCTCCTTCCCGCACCAGACGCCCGTCATCATGTGCTACGACGCGGGCGACTATGGTGCCTCGCTCGACGCTGCGATGAAGCAGGCCGACTATGCCGGCTTTGCCAAGCGCAAGGCAGCCGCAGCCAAGAAAGGCAAGCTGCGCGGTATCGGCATGAGCTGCTACATCGAGGCATGCGGCATCGCGCCGTCGGCGGCGGTAGGCTCACTCGGTGCCGGCGTCGGCCTGTGGGAATCGGCCGAAGTCCGTGTCAACGCCGTCGGCACCATCGAGGTGCTGACCGGATCGCATAGCCATGGCCAGGGCCACGAGACGACCTTTGCCCAGCTGGTCAACTCGCGTTTCGGCGTGCCGCTCGACAGCGTGTCGATCGTGCATGGCGATACCGACAAGGTGCAGATGGGCATGGGCACCTATGGCTCGCGCTCGGGTGCGGTCGGCATGTCGGCCATCGTCAAGGCGCTCGACAAGGTCGAGGCCAAGGCCAAGAAGATCGCCGCCCACCTGCTTGAAGCCGACGAGGGCGACATCGTCATCGAAAACGGTCAGCTCAAGGTTGCCGGAACCGACAAGAACGTGCCGTGGTTTCAGATGGCGCTTGCGGCCTACACCGCTCACAACCTGCCGCAAGGCATGGAGCCTGGGCTGAAGGAGACGGCGTTTTACGATCCGTCGAACTTCACCTTCCCGGCCGGCTGCTACATCTGCGAAGTCGAGATCGATCCGGAAACCGGCAAGACCGACATCGTTCAGTTCGTCGCCGCCGACGACTTCGGCAACATCATCAACCCGATGATCGTCGAGGGTCAGGTGCATGGCGGCATCGCGCAAGGCGTCGGCCAGGCGCTGCTCGAGGGGGCTGTCTATGACACCAACGGTCAGCTTCTGACGGCGAGCTACATGGACTACACCATGCCGCGCGCCGACGATCTGCCGTCGTTCCAGGTGTCGACCTCGAACACGCCATGCCCGGGCAACCCGCTCGGCATCAAGGGCTGCGGCGAGGCCGGTGCCATCGGTTCGCCGCCGGCGGTCATCAACGCCATCACTGATGCGCTCGGCCACGAAAACCTGACCATGCCTGCGACGCCCCAGAAAGTCTGGG
The DNA here is from genome assembly GCF_056398585.1 of Aminobacter sp. 01T433. NCBI lineage: Bacteria > Pseudomonadati > Pseudomonadota > Alphaproteobacteria > Hyphomicrobiales > Phyllobacteriaceae > Aminobacter > Aminobacter sp. 01T433. Next base: position 86,945 of record NZ_JBFTPR010000009.1, on the reverse strand, counting down.
CGGCGTTGGGCAGCGGCTCGAAGCACTGAGGAGGACGCAAAATGTATTCCGTCAATTATCATCGTGCCACCTCGGTCGCGGACGCCATCAAGAAGATCAAGACTGGCGATGCCAAGTTCCTTGCCGGCGGCATGACGCTGATTCCGGCGATGAAGACCCGGCTCGCCGCACCGTCGGATCTGGTCGACCTGAGCCACATCGCTGAGTTGAAGGGCATCAAGGTGTCGGGCAAGACCGTCACCATTGGCTCAACGACGACGCATTTCGACGTGGCCAATGACGAGAAGCTGAAGAAGGTCTGTCCGGCGCTGGCCTATCTCGCCAGCCTCATCGGCGATCCGGCCGTGCGCCATCGCGGCACAATCGGGGGCTCGATCGTCAACAACGACCCGGCTGCCGATTATCCCTCGGCATTGCTGGCGCTTGGGGCGACCATCGTCACCAACAAGCGTGAGCTTGCGGCCGACAAGTTCTTCAAGGGGCTGTTTGAAACGTCGCTCAAGGACGACGAGATCGTAACGGCAGTGACCTTCACAGCACCTGCCAAGGCGGGTTACGCCAAGTTCCCCAACCCTGCATCACGCTACGCCATGACTGGCGTGTTCGTGGCCAAGGGCAAGGACGGCGTGCGCGCGGCGGTAACCGGGGCTGGCGACGACGGCGTGTTCCGCTCGAAGGAGGTCGAGGCAGCGCTGACCAAGAAGTTCGAGGCATCAGCTCTCGAAGGTGTCACGGTGCCGTCGAAGAACCTGATGGGCGACATCCATGCCTCGCCGGAATACCGCGCCAATCTCGTGGTCGTGATGGCCAAGCGCGCAGTTGCTGCCGCCAACGCCTGAACCTCGGCATCATGGATAGGGAGAGGGGCCTCCGGGCCCCTTTTCATCTGAACAGCAAGGAATACAGATGGCCGTTCGACGCATCGTCGCCAACCTGCATGCCGACAATCCCGCACAAGCCCGCGCATTCTATGGCGAATTGCTTGGCCTGGATGTCGTCATGGATTTCGGCTGGATATTGACCTTTGCGACAGATGCCGCGATGGCGCCGCAACTCAGCGTCGCCAGCCAGGGCGGATCGGGAACGCCGGTGCCGACGCTATCGATCGAGGTTGACGACGTGGACAATGTTCATCAGCGGGCAAAAGCTGCCGCCTGCGAAATCGTCTACGACCTCGCGGACGAGCCATGGGGCGTGCGGCGGTTTTACCTTCGCGACCCATTCGGAAACGTCGTCAACATCCTGTCGCATAGAGGGTAGGACCAAAGTCTGGCGGCAAGTCGCCAGCTTATGGCTGACAGCCTCTTGGCATCCTCGCCCAAGGCGGCTTACATGCCGCCGGCATGTCGCAACAACATCAGCATTCTGGAGCATAGTGGAATGGCGCGTCCGATAACCTCGATCGCCGACCTTCGTGCAATCGCCAAGCGGCGTGTGCCCCGCATGTTCTACGACTATTGCGATTCAGGTGCCTGGACCGAGAGCACCTACCGCGAGAACGAAAGCGATTTCGTGCCGATCAAGTTTCGCCAGCGCGTCGCTGTCGATCTGCGTAACCGCACGCTTGAAACAACGATGATCGGCGAGAAGGTATCGATGCCGGTGGCAATCGCGCCGACGGGCCTTACCGGCATGCAGCATGCAGATGGTGAGATCCATGGCGCGCGCGCCGCCGAAAAGGCAGGCATTCCGTTCACGCTGTCGACCATGAGCATCTGTTCGATCGAGGACGTCGCCGAAAACACCTCCAAGCCGTTCTGGTTCCAGCTCTATGTGATGAAGGACCGCGACTTTGTCTCGCGGCTGATCCAGCGTGCCAAGGCGGCGAAATGTTCGGCACTGGTGTTGACGCTCGACCTGCAGATCCTCGGTCAACGCCACAAGGACATCATCAACGGCCTGTCGACGCCGCCGCGCATGACGATCCCCAACATCATCAACCTGGCGACCAAGCCGCGCTGGTGCCTCAACATGCTGCGCACCAACCGGCGAACATTCCGCAACATCGCCGGTCACGCCAAGGGCGTCACCGATTTGCGGTCGCTGTCGTCGTGGACTGCCGAGCAGTTCGATCCGGCGTTGAGCTGGGATGATGTCAAATGGATCAAGGAGCAGTGGGGCGGCAAGCTTATCCTCAAGGGTATCCTCGATCCAGAGGACGCCGAAAAGGCCGCGGCGAGTGGTGCCGACGCACTCATCGTTTCCAACCATGGCGGCCGCCAGCTCGACGGTGCCGTCTCCTCGATCTCGGCGCTGCCGGACATTGTCGATGCCGTCGGCGATCGCATCGAGGTTTTGATGGACGGCGGGATTCGCTCAGGCCAGGACGTGCTGAAGGCCGTGGCCCTTGGCGCCAAGGGCGTTTTCATCGGCCGCTCGTTCCTCTATGGCCTTGGCGCCGGCGGGGAAGCGGGCGTGACCGCCTGCCTCGACATCATCCGCAAGGAGCTCGATATCACAATGGCGTTCTGCGGCCTGCGTGACATCAAGGACGTCGACAGCCGCATCATTGCGCGGCGTTGAGAGCGCGTCGGTAGATCGATCGTGACAATACAAGCTTGTCGCAGGCAATTGCGCCTGTGGCCAAGTTGTTGACGCGGTAGCCAGGGGCGATGCCAGCGATGTTGCTTGACCGCTGGCTGGGCGCGGTGAACGGCACGCTATCGATTGACACAGGTTTGCTTTGTTCGAGCGGCCGCGCAGATGCGGCAGCCCCTTCCCAAACCTCTCACCACCCTGTTTAGTCCTGATATGGCCTTCACGCTTCGTCAGCTTCAGTTCTTCGTTGCCGTTGCCGAGCAGGGCACCATCTCGCGGGCGGCGCAGAACCTGTCGATCTCGCAATCCTCGGTCACCGAGGCGATCAAGGAGTTGGAAGGCGATCTCGGCGTTGAGCTGTTCGAGCGCCACCCGCGCGGCCTCAACATCACCCACAAGGGCCACCAGTTCCTGCGCCACGCCACCAAGATACTGGCCGACGTGTCGGATGCGCGGCGCACCTTCTTCGGCGGCCAGGCAACCGCCACGGGCCAGCTCAAGCTCGGCGTCACCTCACTGGTCGCCGGCTACGTTCTGTCGGATCTTCTGGCGCGCTACCGCCGCGCCCATCCGGCGGTCGAGATCTCGGCCATCGAAGACAATGGCGATTATCTCGAGCACCTGCTGGTCGGCGGCAAGCTCGACCTTGCGGTGATGGTCACTTCCAATCTGCGCGACCGCATGGCTCTGCAATCGGAAATCCTCGAGGTCTCGGCCTACCGCCTGTGGCTGCCGCTCGGCCACCCGCTGGCCTCGGCCGAAATCATCAGTGTCGGCGACATTGCGTCCGAGCCGCTGATCATGCTGTCGGTCGACGAGATCGAGGAAAACACCGGCAAGCTGCTGTCGGCCATCGGCGCCAAACCGCATGTTGCCTTCCGTACACGCTCGGTTGAAGCCGTGCGTTCGCTTGTCGCCACCGGGGCAGGGGTCGCGCTTTTGCCCGATCTTGTTTACCGGCCGTGGTCGCTGGAAGGCGACCGCATCGAGTCCCGCGACGTCTCGGGTTCGCTGCCCGTGGTGCAGGTCGGCATGGTCTGGCGACGTGGCTCGTCGCTGCCGGCGGCGGCGCGCGACTTCATCGGCCTCGCCCAGGCGCAGCGCACAGTCCGCCAGAAACTCTGACCGCGCTCTAGGTATCGGAAAAACCGATATCACCCTTCTTCCAAATGAATTTGCGAAACCTGCGCTTTCGCAGCACCTTTCGTTTCAGGGCAACACCGCCGATCGAGAGCGGCCCCTGCAAATGGGAGAATCGAGATGAAGGCATTTTTGAAATCCTGCACGGCCATCGCCTTGGCGTGCAGCTTTTCCGGTCAGGCTTTTGCGCAGGTCAAGGAGATCGGCAAGGGCGAGGGCCAAGTCAATATCATCGCCTGGCCGGGCTATATCGAGCGCGGCGAGACCGACAAGAATTACGACTGGGTGACGGATTTCGAAAAGGCGTCGGGCTGCAAGGTCAACGTCAAGACAGCGGCCACCTCGGACGAAATGGTGGCGCTGATGAACGAGGGCGGCTTCGATCTCGTCACCGCATCGGGCGACGCCTCGCTTCGCCTGGTTGCAGGCAAGCGCGTCCAGCCGATCAATACCGACCTGATCAAGAGCTGGTCGGCAGTCGACGAGCGCCTCAAGGATGCGCCCTGGTTTACTGTCGATGGCAAGCATTACGGCGTGCCCTATCAGTGGGGCCCGAATGTGCTGATGTACAACACCAACGTGTTCAAGGAAGCGCCCAAGAGCTGGAACATCGTCTTCGAGCCGATGGAACTGCCCGATGGAAAGCCCAACAAGGGCCGCGTCCAGGCCTATGACGGCGCCATCCACATCGCTGACGCCGCCAACTACCTGATGGCGCACAAGCCTGATCTCGGCATCAAGGACCCCTACGAGCTCAACGAGGACCAGTACAAGGCGGCACTCGACCTGCTGCGCGCCCAGCGCACGCTCGTCGGCCGCTATTGGCACGACGCGATGATCCAGGTCGACGACTTCAAGAACGAAGGTGTTGTCGCCTCGGGATCGTGGCCGTTCCAGGTCAATCTGCTCAAGTCGGAAAAGCAGCCAATCGCCTCGACAATTCCGGAAGAAGGCGCAACCGGCTGGGCCGACACGACGATGATGCATGTCGACGCCGCCAATCCGAACTGCGCCTATATGTGGATGGAGCATTCGCTGAATCCCAAGCTGCAGGGCGATCTTGCCTCATGGTTCGGCTCCAACCCGGCGGTACCGGCCGCCTGCAAAGGCAATGCGCTTCTCACTGACGAAGGCTGCAAGGGCAACGGCTTCGAGGACTTCGCCAAGATCAAGTTCTGGAAGACGCCGGTGTCGAAATGCACCACCCAAAACGACCAGTGCGTGCCCTATTACCGCTGGGTGTCGGACTATATCGGCGTGATTGGCGGACGGTAAGCCTACCGTTAAGCGTTGCGATGCCCCTCAGCCTTACCCTCTCCCCGTAAAACGGGGAGAGGGGGCGTCCACGTCACCGCTTCGTCCTTCTCCCCGTCATTCACGGGGAGAAGGTGCCGGCAGGCGGATGAGGGGCGGCGCCAAGGTTCGCAGATGGCGAGCCAACCATCAGGACAGCCTCCAATGACCCCAGCAGTCGCCTTTCAAAAGACCTCCCGCCATTTCGGCGCGGTGCGCGCCGTCGATGCGGTCGACCTCGAGATACAGCCGGGTGAGTTCTTCGCCATGCTGGGGCCATCGGGTTCGGGCAAGACAACTTGCCTGCGCCTCATCGCCGGCTTCGAACAGCCGACCTCGGGCAGCATCTCGATCTTCGGCGAACGCGCCGAGGGCGTGCCGCCCTATCGCCGCAACGTCAACACGGTGTTCCAGGATTACGCGCTGTTTCCGCATCTCAACGTGCTCGACAACGTTGCCTATGGGCTGATGGTCAAGGGCGTGAGCAAGGACGAACGCCACCGCGCCGCCGAAGATACGCTCAGGCTGGTGCAGTTGCCAGGCTACGGCTCGCGTCGGCCGGGGCAGCTCTCGGGTGGCCAGCGCCAGCGCGTGGCGCTCGCCCGCGCGCTGGTCAACAAGCCAAAAGTGCTTTTGCTCGACGAACCGCTCGGCGCGCTCGATCTCAAGCTGCGCGAGAGCATGCAGGAAGAACTCAAGGCGCTGCAAAAGGCGCTCGGCATCACCTTCGTCTTCGTCACCCACGACCAGGGCGAGGCGCTGTCGATGGCCGACCGGGTCGCCGTGTTCAACGACGGCCGCATCATGCAGGTAGGCGCACCGGAAGACATCTACCAGCGGCCGGCGTCGCGTTTCGTTGCCGATTTCGTCGGTTCGTCCAACGTGCTGCCGCCAGACTTCGTCCAGCGTTATGTCGGCCAGCGCCGCTGGGGCAGCCTGCGTCCGGAATCGATCCGCGTCGGGCGTGGCGCGACCGGAGACGGCGTCGCAGCGCGTGTCGTGTCGCGGCATTATCTCGGAGCCGCCACCAAGCTGGCGCTCGATGCCGACGGTCTGAGACTGCATGCCACAGTGCCCGCAGGCACGTCGCTGCCCGGCGATGGCGAGCATGTCGTGCTCACCTTCAATCGCGACCAGCTCCATCTGATGGAGGACCAGGCGTGAGTGTCGACGCCATCACCAGCGCAAGCGCAGCCGCAGCGATCTTGCCGAAGCGCGGCGGCATCGCCGGCTCGCTGTCAGACTTGCTGTGGCGCAGGCCGGGACTGCTGTTGTTTTTGATGCTCGCGCCGCCGCTGCTCTGGCTTGGCGTCATCTATATCGGCTCGCTGCTCGCGCTGCTGGCACAAAGCTTCTTTTCGATCGACGAGTATTCGGGCCTCATCGATCGCCACTTCACGCTCAAGACCTATGGCGACCTGTTCCAGGCGGCGAATGTCGACATCATCGTCCGCACGGTGACGATGGCTGCAATGGTGACGCTCGCTTCGGCAGTCGTTGCGTTCCCGATCGCCTATTACGCGGCGCGGTATGCTCGCGGCAAATGGAAGGCGCTGTTTTATCTCGGTGTCATGCTGCCGCTTTGGTCGAGCTATCTGGTCAAGATCTACGCCTGGAAACTGATCCTTGCCAAGGAAGGCATCCTCACCTGGCTTTTTGGCAAGCTGCATCTGTCGTGGCTGCTCGACAGTTGGCTGTCGCTGCCGATCGTCGGTGGCAATTCGCTATCGGTGTCGTTTACCGGCACCTTCATCGTCTTCGTCTATGTCTGGCTGCCGTTCATGATCCTGCCGATCCAGGCAGCGCTCGAACGCGTGCCGGCCAACCTCGTCGAAGCCTCGTCCGATCTCGGCGCGTCGCCCGGCCAGACGTTCCGCAACGTGCTGTTTCCGCTGGCGCTGCCGGGCATCGTCGCCGGTTCGATCTTCACATTCTCGCTGACGTTGGGCGACTACATCATCCCGCAGATCATAGGCACCTCTCGGCTGTTCATCGGCCAGGCCGTCTATGCCCAGCAGGGTACCGCGGGCAACATCCCGCTCGCCGCCGCCTTCACCGTCGTGCCGATCGTCATCATGGGCTTCTATCTCTGGGGCGCCAAACGCATGGGGGCCTTCGATGCGCTCTGACCGTTCGCAATCGGCACCACTCGGCATCAAGATCGCCGCCGCAGCGGGGCTCGCCTTCCTGCACCTGCCGATCCTGCTGATCTTCGTCTACGCCTTCACCACCGAGGAGAAGAGTTACCAATGGCCGCCACCGGGACTGACAACGCAGTGGTTCGCGGTCACCTGGGGACGTCCTGACGTCTGGCAGGCTTTGGGACTTTCGGTGCAGGTCGCAGCGATTTCGACTGGTATTGCGCTGGTGCTCGGGACACTCTGTGCTGCTGCCGTCAGCCAGACGCGTTTCTTCGGCCGCGAGGCGATTTCGCTGCTGGTCATCCTGCCGATCGCACTGCCCGGCATCATCACCGGTATCGCGCTGCGCTCGGCCTTCAGCCTGGCCGAGATCCCGTTCTCGTTCTGGACGATCGTGCTCGGCCACGCCACTTTCTGTGTCGTCGTCGTCTACAACAACGCGGTCGCGCGGTTCCGCCGCACCTCAGGCTCGCTGATCGAGGCGTCGATGGACCTCGGCGCCGATGGCTTCCAGACGTTCAGGCATGTGATCCTTCCCAACATCGGTACAGCGCTGCTCGCCGGCGGCATGCTCGCCTTCGCGTTGTCGTTCGACGAAGTCATCGTCACCACCTTCACCGCCGGCCAGCAGCAGACGCTGCCGATCTGGATGCTCGAGGAACTGGTGCGGCCGCGCCAGCGCCCGGTCACCAACGTCGTTGCCATGGTCGTGGTGCTCGCGACGCTGCTGCCCATCCTCATTGCCTATTACCTGACCCGCGAAGGCGACCAGATCGCCGGCGCCGGCAAATAAGATCGAAAGGGAGAAGTCATGGACACCCAGATGCTGATCGGCTCGAAGTTCGAAAAAGGGACCGAGACGGAAGAAGCGATCCTCAACCCGCGCACCGGCGAGACGATCCTCAGCCTGCCCGAGGCCTCACAAGCACAGATCGAAGCGGCGGTCGCCGCTGCCGAAAAAGCCTTTGCAGGCTGGTCGAAGACCACGCCGGCGCAGCGTTCCGGCTATCTGCTCAAGATTGCCGACCGGATCGAGGCCGAGGCGGAAGGTTTCGCCAGGCTCGAAGCGCTCAATTGCGGCAAGCCGATCAATGCCGTGCTCAATGACGAGATACCTGCCATCGTCGACTGCTACCGCTTCTTTGCCGGTGCTGTACGCTCTATGCCGGGGCTTGTGGCGGGCGAATATCTGCCCGGACACACCTCGATGATCCGCCGCGACCCGATCGGCATTGTCGCTTCCATCGCGCCGTGGAATTACCCGCTGATGATGATGGCGTGGAAACTGGCGCCAGCCATTGCCGGCGGCAACACCGTGGTCTTCAAGCCGTCGGAGCAGACGCCGCTTACGGCACTCAAGCTGGCGAGGATCCTTGCAGAGGTCTTGCCGGAAGGCGTGGTCAATGTCGTGCTCGGGCGTGGCGAAAGCGTCGGCAACACGCTGATCAACCATGCCAAGGTCAACATGATCTCGATCACTGGCGACGTCGCCACCGGCAAGAAGGTGCTGCAGGCGGCGGCCAAGTCGGTCAAGCGCACCCATCTCGAACTCGGTGGCAAGGCGCCGGTCATCGTCTTCGACGACGCCGATATCGACGCGGTGGTCAGTGGCTTGCGCGCCTTTGGCTATTACAATGCCGGCCAGGACTGCACTGCCGCCTGCCGCATCTATGCCGGCAAACGCGTCTACGACAAGCTTGTGGCCGACCTGTCGTCGGCTGTCTCGACAATTCGTTTCGGCCATGCCGACGACACCGAAAACGAGATCGGGCCGTTGATCTCCAGGCGCCAGCGCGACCGCGTCGCCTCCTTCGTCGAGCGTGCCTCAGAACTCAAGCACATCGAAATCACCACCGGCGGCAAACCGGGCGAGGGCGGTGGCTTCTATTACCAGCCGACGGTCGTTGCCGGCGCGCTGCAGGAAGACGAGATCGTGCGCCGAGAGGTGTTCGGGCCGGTTGTTTCGGTGACGCGGTTTTCGGATGTCGACGAGGCGGTCAACTGGGCCAATGACAGCGATTACGGACTGGCGTCATCGGTGTGGACCAAGGACATCTCGCGCGGCATGTCGACGGCTGCTCGGCTGCAATACGGCTGCACCTGGATCAACACGCACTTCATGCTAACCAACGAGATGCCACACGGTGGGCTCAAGCAGTCCGGCTACGGCAAGGACATGTCGGTCTACGCGCTGGAGGACTACACCGCCGTGCGCCACGTGATGATCGCGCATGGGTAGCTCTCTTCTCCCCATTTACGGGAGAAGATGCCGGCAGGCAGATGAGGGGCAGCGCTGCCTTCTTGTACGTTGGAGCCGCCCCTCAACCGGCCCTTCGGGCCACCTTCTCCCCGTAAACGGGGAGAAGGAAACAAGGGAGGAAGAAACATGCATCGCCGCCAGTTTCTCGCATCCGCAGCCATTGCCGCTGCGTTTATCGCTGCCGTGCCGGCAATCACGCCGGCTTGGGCACAAGACAAGCCGCAAGCAACTGTAGAGGCCTATCTCGCCGCCTGGAACGCCCATGACTCGGCCAAGGCGGCCGGGCACTTCGCCGACAATGTCGTTTACTACGACGCCTCAGTCGGCAAGCCGGTCGAAGGCAAGGACGCAGCCAAGACCGGCGTCATCGACAATTTCTTGAACGCCGTTCCAGATGCCGTCTGGAAGATGAAGGGTACACCGGTGGTTCAGGATGATCGCGTGTCGTTTGAATGGGAGTTTTCAGGGACCAATACAGGCGACTGGGCCGATGGCACCAAGGCTACCGGCAAAAAGTTCTCTTTCACCGGCGCATCGATGTTCTCGGTCAAGGACGGAAAGATCGCCACCCAGAGCGACTACTACGACGCGCTCGGCTTCTATAAGCAGCTTGGGCTGATGTAGCGGGTCAAGCGGCGCCATATTGTTTCATCAGCGTCAATCTTGACGCCCAGGGTTCTTGAATAGCTCGTGCAGCATGCAGCGCTGCCGCACCGACTTGTCTTGGCTACGCACTGCCATTTCCGCATGACGGCCGAGGCCGTAGCCGCCATGATTGCTTTGGCGCGGCCACGCGGTGACGCGGCGATGGCAGTGCCAGATGAACTAACCAAAGCCGATGTTTCGCAAACTCCATCCGCTTGGCGGCCCGGATTTGAAATCCTCTCGCTCTCCATACTCTACAAATTCCGTAGAGTTAATGGAAGTTGGGCGATTGTGAGGAGCCGGAAATGTTAAAGCAGCTCGTGGTGGGAATTTCGGGTAACCTGACCCGTCCGTCGAAGACCAGACTGTTCATCGATCACATCGTTGGGCAAGTCGCCAAAAGCACCGGGGCAGCCTCGGCTACCTACGACATCGAAGACCTTGGCCCGTCCTTCGCCCAGGCAAGGCATGTCAGCGATCTCGACCTGTCCGCACGGACCATCGTTGAGCAGCTGTCGAGCGCGGCGATACTGGTCGTCGGCTCGCCCACTTTCAAAGGCAGCTACACCGGCCTGTTCAAACATTTCTTCGACCTTCTCGACCCAACCTCGCTCAAAGGCAAACCGGTCATTCTGGCGGCGACCGGTGGCGGCGAGCGCCATTCGCTGATCGTCGAGCACCAGCTTCGCCCGCTCTTCGGCTTCTTCGAGGCGCTGACAATCCCGACCGCCATCTACGCTTCCGACAGGGATTTCGCTGACGGCGTGATCGTGTCCGAAGCCATCCGCACCCGTGCCCAGCAGGCGGTCGACGAGGCCTGTCGGGTCGTGCAGGCACGCGCAAGCGTTTCCTTGGCCGCTTGAGCCAGGCCGCAAACCAGCAAAAAACCCATCAGACCTGACCAACCTGCGGCCCTTGCCGCCGGATCGACCTTTGTCGTCTTCACAAGGAGATCGTTATGACCAGACAGATCAAACTTGGCGCCTTCCTGCCCGGTGGCGGACAGCATATCGCCGCCTGGCGCCACCCCGGCTCGCCCGCCGACGGCGCGACCAGTTTCGCCTTCCACACCGAGCTTGCCCTCACAGCAGAACGCGGCCTGTTCGACGCCTATTTCCTTGCCGACAATCTGTCAGTTGGCCTCGGCGGACGTGAAGGCGGCAACGCCAAGATCGCCGGCTTCGAGCCGGTCACGCTGTTTGCGGCGCTGGCACCGCTGACCAATCATTTGGGCTTCATCGCCACCGCCTCCACCACCTACGAAGAGCCTTATACGCTCGCCCGCAAATTCGCCTCGCTCGACCTTTTGTCGAATGGCCGCGCCGGCTGGAATGTCGTTACATCCGCCGGCGACGAAACGGCGCGCAATTTCAATCGCGACAAGCAGCCCGACCATGCCGACCGCTATGCCCGTGCCAGGGAGCACGTCGACACCGTCAAGGCATTGTGGGACAGCTGGGAAGACGACGCCTTCATCCGCGACAAGCAGTCGGGGCGCTTCTACGACCCCGCCAAGGTCCACGACATCGACCACAAGGGCGCGCATTTCGCCGTCAAGGGACCGCTCAACGTGCCCCGCCCGGTGCAAGGGCATCCTGTCGTCGTCCAAGCCGGCCAGTCCGAGGACGGGCGCAGGCTGGCAGCGCTTTCGGCCGAGGTTATCTTCACCGCGCACCAGAACCTCGCTTCGGCGCAGGAGTTCTACCGAGACATCAAGGCGCGCGTGATCGCCGAGGGCCGCGTCCCTGAACATGTCCTGATCATGCCCGGTGTCGCTCCCTTCGTCGGCCGCACCGAAGCCGAAGCCCGCGCCAAGTACGACAAGCTCAATGAGCTGATCCTGCCCGAGGACGGCGTTGCCCTGCTCAACGGATTAACCGGCGGTACGCTCGACATCAGGGGCTATCCGCTCGACGGGCCATTGCCCAAGAGTGTCGAAACCGAGGGCATGAAGAGCCGCCAGGCGCTGCTCCGCCAGATCGCCGACGAGCATAACTTCACCATCCGCGAACTCTACCACTGGGTGGCGACCGCGCGCGGCCACTACACGATCGTCGGCAGCGCCACCCAGGTCTCCGACCAGCTCGAGGAATGGTTCCACAACGAAGCCGCCGACGGCTTCAACATCCTGCCGCCATGGCTGCCGGGCGCGCTCGACGACTTCGTCGATCTCGTGGTGCCCGAGCTTCAGCGCCGCGGCCTGTTCCGCACCGCCTATGAGGGGCGCACGCTGCGCGAAAATCTCGGCCTGCCACGCCCGGTGAACCCCTGGACCTTGAGCCGCAGCTCGCTGCAGGCCGCCGAATAATCGCGAAGGAGAAGACGATGAGTTTGCAGCACATAGAGCAGCCGACAGTCATCGGCGCGGGCATCAGCGACGGCACGGCCGGCATCGAATTCGTACAGCGCAGCGGCCAGGTAGCGGCTCGTTTCCTGTCACGCTACGGCGTTTTGCTGGGCTTCCTCGCGCTCTGGCAGATTTCGAGCACCAGGGGCTGGATCAACCCTGCGGTCATCCCACCGCTCGACGCCATCGTCGCAGCCCTGTGGAAGGGCGTCGTCGGAGGTGCCTTGCTCGACGACATCGCCATCTCCCTGCAGCGCTCGGGCACCGCCTTTGCCGCTGCGGTCGTCGTGGCGATCCCCCTTGGCCTGTTCATGGGCCAGGTTCGATCAGTCGAACGTGCGCTTGATCCGATCCTGCAGGTCTTCCGGCAGACATCGGCGCTCGCGCTCTACCCGATCTTCATCCTGCTTTTGGGCCTCGGCGAGGCTTCCAAGGTCTTCGTCATCTTCTGGGCGACGCTGTTTCCGCTGCTCTTGAACACCATCGGCGGCGTCAAGGAGGTCGATCCCAAGCTGATCGAGATGGCGCGGGTCTATGGCGCGTCCAGGCTGACCGTATTCCGCCGCGTCGTCTTGCCGGGTGCGGTGCCTTCGATCTTTGTCGGCCTCAGGCTGTCGGCGACGACTGCGCTTTTGCTTTTGATCGCCTCCGAGATGATCGGCGCCAACAAGGGCGTCGGCTTCCAGGTCATGAACGCCCAGTACAACTTCCAGATCCCGCTGATGTTTGCGGCGATCGTCCTGCTGGCCGGCCTCGGCCTGCTTTCCAACTATGCGCTCGTCTTGCTGCAACGCCGCCTCTGCCGCTGGAGCAGCGCTGCCAGCTGACCGCACGACCGCAATGTCCAACCGGTCCTATCAACCATGAAAGAGATCCGACCATGACACTTTCCCGCCGTTCCCTCGGCCTCGGTGCCGTTCTCGCCCTTGGGCTTTCCGCCGCGGGCCTGCCCAGCTTCGCGCTTGCGCAATCACCTGAAATCGTGAAATTCCGCTACCTTGCCAGTCAGGGCGGCGTCTCCCCGCATGAACTTGCTTACGAGCTGGGTTACTACAAGGATCTCGGCGTCGAACTGGAGAACGTCGGCTACGCCCAAGGCGGGCCGGCCTCGCTCTTCGCTCTGGCTGCCGGTAGCGTCGACCTCGGTTCCGCCGCGACTTCGGCGGTGATCAACTCGATCGCTGGGGGCAACGACTTTGTCGCCGCCTATCCCAGCAACGGCATCAACGACCAGGTCCAGAGCGTTTTCTACGTGCTCGACGACAGCCCGATCAAATCCATCGCCGACATTGCCGGCAAGTCGATCGCGGTCAACACGCTGGGCGCCCATCTCGACTACACCGTCCGCGAAGCACTTCACCAGGCGGGCCTGCCGCAGACCGCCGCCAACCTCGTTGTGGTGCCTGGGCCGCAGCTCGAACAGATCTTGCGCTCGCGCCAGGTCGACATTGCCGCCCTCGGCTATTGGCAGTCGACTTTCGAAGGTGTGCTGAAGGAACATGGCGGCGTCCGTGCTGTCTTTGACGACACCGATGTTCTGGGCGAGATCGCCGGCGGCTTCATCGTGCTGCGCCGCGACTTCATCAAGGCGCATCCCGAGGCCGCGCGCCACTTCGTCGAACAAGCGACCCGCGCCGCCGACTGGTCGCGCCAGAACCCGGACGAGGCGCGCAAAGTCCTTGCCAAGATCCTGAATGACCGCGGCGAAAATGGTGAGCTTGCCAAGCACTGGACCGGCTTCGGACTTCGCGAAGGCGCACAGGCGACCCCGCGCGACCTCGATTTCTGGATCAATGTGCTTGAACGCGACGGCTCGGTGCCCAAGGGCAAGTTCACGGCCACGGATCTTTTGTTCCAGCCGAACGCCGAAGCGAAATCGAACTGAGAGCGAAGATGAGCATCTCCGACAGCACCCGCCGCGGCGAGGTTTCGATCCGCGACCTCTCCAAATCCTTCGCCATCAACGGCCGTCCGCTGGCCGTGCTCAAGGGCCTCAATCTCGACATCCGCGCAGGCGAATGCCTCGTCATTGTCGGGGCCAGCGGCTCGGGCAAGACCACGCTCTTGCGGGTGCTTGCCGGCCTGGAGGCGGCGGACGGCGGACGGGTTCTGATCGACGGCGCGGAGGTTGCCGGCGTCGGCACCGATCGCGCGGTGATCTTCCAGGAACCGCGTTTGCTGCCTTGGCTCACCGTGCTCGACAATGTCGCCTTTGGCCTGGAGGTGCGCGGCGAGGCGCGCAGCCGGGCCGAGGAGCGGGCTCGCGACTACATCGCGCTCGTTGGTCTCGGCGACTTCGCCGATGCCTACCCTAAGCAGCTCTCGGGCGGCATGGCCCAGCGTGTCGGCATCGCCCGTGCGCTGACCGTCCAACCCGAGATACTGCTTCTCGACGAGCCCCTCGGCGCGCTTGACGCGATGACCAAGATCACCATGCAAGAAGAGCTCGCCCGCATCTGGAGCGAGGAGAACGTCACCATGATCATGGTCACCCATGACCTTGAAGAGGCGGTCTATCTCGCCGACAGGGTTTTGGTCCTGCCCAAAGAAAAAGGTGCTGCGGCGCGGCTGATCGAGGTCGATCTTCCCAGGCCCCGCGACCGCAGCGAAGCCCGTTTCGTCCGCTACCGCGAGGAACTGCTGCGCGAATTCGGGCTGCACTGAAGCATAGGCGCGCTCGACGATGTCGAGCCCCCGGTTTTCGCCTTGTCGGATTTGGCGACAACCCGAATGCGGCAATGGATAGTCCGAACGGACCTGTAAGCAGGCGTCGAAGCCGGCATCTTAAGCAAAGATCAGCCGCAGGACGCCATGACCAAGCCGCGCGAATATGTCTGTAGTTCCCACACGATCAGCGGTGTTGTGCCGGGAGGACCGAAGGCTACGCGTCACGCCTTCGCAGCAAGGGTGGAAGCGTGTGCCGCCGCCGGCTACACCGGCATGTGCCTGCATTTCCGCGATTACTCCGAACAGCGCCAGGCGGGATTTGGCGATGCCGAGATGCGCCAGATCCTCAAGCGGAACGGCATGAAACATGTGTCGGTCGAGTTCCTGAGCGACTGGTTCATGGACGGCGAGGTCGGCGAGGTGGCGCGCCGCAACGAGATATGTGCGTTTGAGGCGGCGAATGCCTTTGGTGCCAAGGTGCTCAATGTCGGTCCCGATCTCGGTGGACGCGGCATAGCCATGGAGGTCATGCGGGAGCGGTTTGCAGCACTTTGCGCGCGTGCCGCGCAACACGACATCGAAATCGCGCTCGAACTGGTCGCCTGGGGAAACGTGCGCGACGTCGATATCGCATTGCGCCTCATCGAAGGCATTCCCAACGCCGGCTTGGTGATCGATGCCTGGCACATCTTCCGCGCCGGCGTGCCGCTGGGCGATTTGAAGCGGATTCCTGCCGATCGTGTGCTCTGCGTCCAGGTCAACGATGCGGGGGCAGAGCCAAGTGGTGCGCTTGCCGCCGACACGATGAACCGGAAATTGTGCGGGCTAGGCGCCTTTAACCTCAACGCATTTATCGGGACTCTCGACGGCATGGGCATTCAAGTGCCGTTGAGTGTCGAGATCATTTCTCCACAGCAGTCGGAGCGCGAGCTGCAAGACGCCGCGGCGGTATCCCTTCTGAGCGCAAGGCGCTGCTTCGACAGGATTTGAACGCGCTGACGTTGCGCGTGTTTTCCTGTCTGAAATTTGCAGCGCGACGTTAGTCCGTTCGAACGATGTTGCGGCGGCGGTGGCTCCGCATAAGCTCCTTGCAAAATACCTACCCTCATCATGCGTTCGGGCTAGCCCGGCGCCAGCAAGGGCAGGGTCATAAGTGCGGTCAGGGAGGCGAGCTTATGCTCAGTGAAATACTGATCATCGTGATACGCGGGATCGCCATAGGCTCGATCTTCGCCACCATCGCGATGAGCTTCAACATCGTCCATGGCGCGACGAATATCTTCAATTTTGCCCAGGGCAACATGTTCATCCTGGGCGGTTTCGCCGCCTACTTCCTGGCCAATCAGGTAGGGCTTGGGCAGTGGACGCTGATGCTGGTCCTCACCGGCCTGCTCATTGCCGCCGTGGTCACCTTCCAGGGCTACATCACGCTTTTGCCGCTGCGCTCTTCGGTCGAGCAGGATAGCTGGCTGATCTCGACCGTTTCGGTCTCCGTGATCGTCGCTGCACTCTTGATGATCACACAGGGGCCGTTCGCTTACTCCGTCTCCAGCGTCGTGCCGAGCTTCCGTATCCTGGGCACGCGAACGCCGGGTGCCTATGCGTTGGCGATTGTTGCGATGATCTTCTGGTTCTTCGCGCTGCGCTTTTTCTTGCGCAAGACCTTCATCGGTCTCGCCATCAGCGCGTTGTCGCAGGATTTCGATGCCGCTCGTGCCGCTGGCCTTCCCGTGCGCCGCCTGCAGCTGATCTCGTTCGCCATCAGCGGCCTGATGGTCGGCACCGTCGGCTTCCTGGTTGCACCGGTGATTTCGGTGAGTCCCGACGCCGGTCTGAAATACGTGCTTAAC
Source organism: Aminobacter sp. 01T433 (assembly GCF_056398585.1). Classification (NCBI taxonomy): domain Bacteria; kingdom Pseudomonadati; phylum Pseudomonadota; class Alphaproteobacteria; order Hyphomicrobiales; family Phyllobacteriaceae; genus Aminobacter; species Aminobacter sp. 01T433. The sequence continues at coordinate 70,064 of NZ_JBFTPR010000009.1, read as the reverse complement.
GGCTTTGTCGCGGCGGTCGTTGGCGGCATCGGCTCCAATGCCGGAACGCTGATCGGCGGCCCGCTCGTCGGCGTGGTCGCCATGCTGACCGCCTACAAGGTCGGCGGAGCCTACCAGGACCTGGCTTCGCTGCTGGTTCTGGTGATCATCCTGATGTTCCGACCGCAGGGCCTGTTCGGCCGCGTCGGCGCAAGGCGGGTGTGACCATGCAGGCGAGTGCAAACGTGCAGACGCGGCCCATGTCCGTGACCGCAGAAACCAGGCCGAAAGGTCGCTTCAACTCCGACCTGACGCAGGTGTGGATCGGCGTGGCGCTGATCGCGATCACCGGCTTCGGTCCGGTCATCCTCGGCAATTCCTACTGGATCCACACCTTCCAGCTGGTCAACATCTATATCGCCGCGGCGATCTTCCAGAACATGCTGTTTGTCGATGCCGGCCAAAAATCGTTTGGCCAGGGCGCGATCCTCGGGCTTGCCGCCTATGGCGCGGCGATCCTCTATGGGCTGCATGACTGGCCATTCGCCCTGGCAGCGCTTGGCGGCGTCGTCGCTGCGGTGCTCGGCGGCCTGCTGTTTGCCTTGCCGGCGTTGCGCGTGCAGGGTTTTCATCTCGGCTTCGTCACCATGAGTGCTGCAATCGTGTTCCCGCAGCTTTTGGTCACGCTCGACAAGTGGACCAACGGCATTAACGGCATCAGCGTTTCCGTGCCTGAGCTGACCGATCCCGCCGTCTTCGGCATGTCGCTGCTGGCGATTGCAGTGGCTGTGTTTCCGATGATTGCGCTTGCCGCGCATTACCAGATCCGCCGTTCAAAGCTCGGTCGCAGCATGTTCGTGGCAGCTCTCAGCCCGGAAGCCGCGCGTTCGCTGGGCATCAAGCCGGGCGTGATGCGCTTCGTAGCCTTTATTGTCGCTTCGATCGGCACCGGCATCTGCGGCATCCTCTATCTGCCGACGGTCGCCTTCGTCAGCCCGCAAGGCTTCAACATCGAGCTTTCGTTTGTCTTCTTCTTCGCCGTCGTCGTCGGCGGGCGCGGGCAAATGCTCGGCCCCATCATCGGCATCTGGATCGTCTTCATCCTGCCCAACATCTTGCTGGCGCAGTTCGTCGAATACCGCCTGCTGATGTATGGCTGCCTGACGCTGGCGGCGGTGTTGATTTTCCCTGACGGCATCGTCGGCTCGATCGAGCGCCTGCGCGCCAAGCGCAAGCAGACCGGTGGCGGCGAACAGGCTTTCCGCATCGACGGCTTCCTCGCCAACCTCCAGTCGGGCAAGGTCGCGCGCGAACCAACCGATCAACTGGCCGTCGAGGTGCGCAACGGCACCAAGAAGTTCGGCCAGGTGGTGGCTGTCGACAGCGTCAACCTCAAGGTGCGCAAGGGTGAGGTTCACGGCCTGATCGGAGCCAATGGTTCGGGCAAGACGAGCCTGCTCAATGTTCTGACCGGCCTCAGCCGCCTGAACACAGGTTCGTTCATGATCAACGGTGTCGATGCGACCAATATGGCCGCCGACCGCATCGCCAATATGAGCCTTGGCCGCACGTTTCAGGCGCCGCGCATCTTCAGCCAGCTGTCGCTATGGGACAATCTGAAGATCGGCATGGACGCCCGCGTGGGGGCTGCGAGCCCCGACATCACGGCACTTGCCAAGGCGATGGAGAGCGAGTTCTGCCAGGACAGCGCCAATCTTCTGTCGCACGGCCAGCGCCGGCTGGTGGAGGTGATGCGCACGGTGCTCAAGGAGGCGACCATCGTATTGTTTGACGAGCCGGCGGCCGGCCTGTCGCAGGGCGAGCGCACCAACTTCGCCAATCTGGTCAGATTCCTGAGCCGCCAGATGGGCAAGACTGTGATCCTTGTCGAACACGATCTCGACCTTGTTTGGGGTATCGCCGACACGATCACGGTTCTGGAACAGGGCCGGGTGGTTTCCTCGGGTAAGCCGGATGTGGTCGCTAAAGACCCGGCGGTGCAGCATATGTTCGTGGGGTCGCGCCATGCTTGAGGTCAAGAATCTGGTGGCGGGCTACGGCACGATACCGGTGCTGCGGGATGTTTCGCTGACGGCCAAGGCAGGTGAGATCCTGCTTGTCGGCGGCGAGAACGGTGCTGGAAAGTCGACATTGATGCGGGCGATCGCCGGCTTCAACAAGCCCGATAGTGGTCAGGTTCTGCTGGAGGGCAGGTCTATCGGCGGGTTGGCGCCGGAAAAGGTGGCGCAGTCGGGACTGCGGCTGGTGCTCGACGGGCACCGGGTGTTTCCCGAGCTCAGCGTGTTCGACAATTTGCGCATGGGAGCTGCGGCACGGCGCGGCGACCGGGCCGGCTTCAACAATGCTGTCGAGGAAATCTACGCGGTTTTTCCGATCCTCAAGGAAAAGCACAAGCTCTACGCCCGCGACCTGTCAGGCGGACAGCAGCAGATGCTGGCGCTGGGCCAGGCCTTCATCGCTCAGCCGAAGGTTCTGCTCTGCGACGAGCCATCTATGGGGCTCGCCCAGGCGCTGCTGCCGCCGATCCTCGCCTTCCTGCGCCGATGGGCGCAGACCGGAACGGCGGTGGTCATCGTCGAGCAGCATCTTGCAGTGACAGCACCCTACGCTGATCGCGCGATGATCATCGAGCGCGGCAAGGTGAAATTCTCCTGCTTGGCTTCCGAACTCGACGAGAAGTTGAACGCTCCGGCGCCAGCGGCGGCGGAGTAGGGACAAATGGCTGGGGAGGATGCGGCTGCGAGCATGACGCCGCGCCCACATATCAGCTTTCGGGGCAGCGTTGAGCCGCATTGGCTCGACGTCAATCGGCATATGAACGTCTCGTGGTACGACCGGGTGTTCGACATCGCCGAGACCGAACTCTTCGAGGTCTTCGGCATCCACGACGACTACATCCGCAGCACCAGCTACAGTTTCTTTCGGTTGGAAAAGAGTGTGCGCTACGAGCGCGAGCTGATGCCGGACGCCAAGCTCGAAGTGCGCAGTACTGTGCTGTGGACCGACCTCAAGCGCGTTCACCATTTCCACGAATTATGGAACGTCGATCAGGGTTATCGGGCCGCGACCGTCGAGGGCCTGTCGATTCATGTCGATCTGCGCGTGCGCAAGGCAGCGAAGATCGTCGTGCCTGATGTGGCCGACCGACTGTCGGCGTTGGCTGCTGAACACGCGCATCTGCCTTGGCCCAAGGGCGCGGTGCGGCGAGATTTCAGGAAATGACAGGCAGCGACGACCTCGAATTCGACTACGTCATCGTTGGCGCAGGTGCTGCCGGCTGTGTGCTTGCCGCTAGGCTTTCGGAAAACCCCGCAATGCGTGTGGCCGTCATCGAGGCTGGCGGGCTGGACAAGGCGCCGTTGCTGAAGATACCCGGCGCCAACATCGTGACCGGCACCAACCCGGCCTACAACTGGGGCTACGAGACCGAACCGGTAAAGGCATTGGGCGGGCGGCGGCTTTATTGGGCGCAGGGGCGCATCGTCGGCGGGTCGAGTTCGATCAACGGCATGATGTACATGCGCGGCCATCGCAGCGACTATGACAACTGGAAGGCGCTCGGCTGCGACGGTTGGGGTTATGACGACGTCTTGCCCTATTTCAAGAAGTCGGAGACCAACGAGCGTGGCGCGAGCGCCATCCATGGCGACAATGGGCCGTTGCAGGTTTCCAAGGGGCAGGGCACAGCTCCGGTCTGCGACATGTTCCTCGACGCTGCCAGGCAGGAAGGGCTGCCGCTCACCGACGACCTCAACAAGGATACGCCCGAGGCTTTCGGTCATGTCGACATGACCATCGGCAAGGGCAAGCGGTCGAGCGCGTCTGCGGCGTTCCTGCATCCGGCGCTGAAGCGGCCCAATCTGACGCTGTTCGTCGATGCGCCAGTGCTTCGTGTCGTCATCGAGCGCGGCATCGCCACTGGCGTGGAGTTCGCCCGGGCGGGACGAGTGAAACTGGCGTGCGCGCGCAAGGAGGTGGTCCTTTCCGGCGGTGCGGTCAATTCGCCGCAATTGTTGATGCTGTCGGGCGTTGGGGAAGCAGCACGACTGCAGAAACTCGGCATCAAGCTGGTGGCTGACAGGCCAGAGGTTGGAAAGAACCTCCAGAACCACCCTATGTATCGGCTGATGTACACGACAACCAAGCCGGTGAGTGCCTACAGCCACGTCCGTCCATGGGGGGCGCTCAAGGCTGGGGCGAAATACATGTTCGGGCGAAGCGGCGTGTTGAGCCGTGGGCTGTTTCCGACGAGTGGGTATTTCCATGCCACCGAAGGCGATCCGGGCAGCGAAATCCAGGTGTGCATGGCGCCAGCACTGGTCATCCGGCGCGGGCCGGGCGTGCTCGGCATGTTACCCAAGGAGCATGGGTTCACGCTGCTGCTCAACCACGGATCGCCCTACAGCCGCGGCCGGGTGACGCTGAAATCAGCCGATCCGCTTGTTCACGCAGCGATTTCGCCGAATTATTTCTCCGACCCGCGTGACATCCGCATCCTGGCAGAGGGTGCCGACCGGGCGCGCGCCATCGTGCATCAGCCGGCTCTTGCAAGCTCGCTTGGCAAGGAATTGCTGCCGGCCCGGCCGATACGCTCGCTGGACGATTTGTGTGCCGACATATTGGCGACAACGGTGACACACTACCATGCCGCCGGCACCTGCCGGATGGGCGCAGATGAAGACTCGGTGGTCGATCCGCAGCTGCGCGTGCGCGGCGTCGAGCGGCTCAGGGTGGCGGACGCTTCGGTGATGCCTGTGCTGGTCAACGGCAACACCTATGCCGCGACCATCATGATTGCCGAAAAGGCGTCTGACATGATCAAGGCAACTGTAAATTAATACAAATGCTTAGCGACTAGCGATGATGGAGTAGGCGAGATGGAAAAGCGCGTTCTGGGCCGTTCGGGCCTCGAGGTTTCGGTGGTCGGCCTCGGCTGCAACAACTTCGGCGGCATGATCAAAAGCCTCGACACTGAAGGTGCGCGCAAGGTGGTGCATGCCGCGCTCGACGCCGGCATTACGCTTCTCGACACCTCCGACTCCTATGGCGTCAATAGCGGCTCGGAGACCGCGCTGGGCGAAATCCTTGGGGACCGGCGCAAAGACGTGGTGCTGGCGACGAAGTTCGCTTCGCCGCTCAATCGCGAAAAGAGCACGCGCTACAACGGCTCGCGCGGCTACATCATGGGTGCGGTGGAAAACAGCCTGCGCCGGCTCAAGACTGACTACATCGATCTCTACCAGTATCATTTCCCCGATCAGCTGACGCCGATCGAAGAGACGCTGCGCGCGCTCGACGATCTCGTGAAGCAAGGCAAGGTGCGCTACCTCGGCTGCTCCAATCTGCCGGCATGGCAGCTGGTCGACGCCAGCTGGACGTCGCGCCACCACAATCTGCACGGCCTGCAATCAACCCAGGCCGAGTACAATCTGATTTCGCGTGCTGCCGAAACCGAGCTGTTTCCAGCGATGCGCCGTACGGGCATGACGCTGCTGCCCTATTTCCCGCTGGCGAGCGGCCTTTTGACCGGCAAATACCGCAAGGGCCAGGAGATGCCCGCCGATACCCGCATGAACATGGCCTACTTCAAGGCCGGCCTGACCGACCCCAATCTCGACAAGGTGGAGAAACTGATCGCTTTCAGCGAGGCGCGCGGCAAGACCATCCTTGAGCTGGCCTTCTCCTGGCTCGCGTCGCAGCCGATCGTGTCGAGCGTCATCGCTGGCGCAACGCGTCCCGAACAGGTTGTCGCCAATGCTGCCGCTGCTTCGTGGAAGCTTTCGGCGGAAGACCTGGCCGAGATCGACACGATCTGCAAGTGACTGGACGGCGCACTGCGCCGCCAATGCGTTAGTCCCTTTGGACGATTGCGCCGCTAGCTGACGGACGTAGTTTCCGTCAGCTACGAATTTGAATTGGCAGCGGAAAATCTGAAATGAGTGATCTGGTAGAGCCGCGCACGGCCGATATCGCCTATGAGACCGACCAGCCGGTTCTCTACGAGACCGAAGGGCCGATCGCCTGGGTGACGATGAACCGCCCACAGTTCAACAATGCCCAGAACTCGCAGATGACCTATGCCCTCGACGACGCCTTCAAGCGCGCCGTCGACGACGATGCGGTCAAGGTCATCATCCTGCGCGGCGCGGGCAAGCACTTTTCCGCCGGCCACGACATCGGCACGCCTGGCCGCGACGTCAACAAGACCTTCGACCGCCGCCTGATGTGGGCCGACCACACCAACAAGCCGGCGGCCGAAATGCTCTATACCCGCGAGCACGAGGTCTATCTCGGCATGTGCCGACGCTGGCGCGACCTCCCCAAGCCGACCATCGCCCTAGTGCAGGGTGCTTGTGTTGCCGGCGGGCTGATGCTGGCCTGGGTCTGCGACTTCATCGTCGCAACTGACGATGCGTTTTTCCAGGATCCGGTGGTACGCATGGGCATTCCCGGCGTCGAGTATTTCGCGCATGCCTTCGAGCTGCCGCCGCGCATTGCCAAGGAGTTCCTGATGATGGGCGAACGCATGCCTGCGGCACGGGCCGAAAAGTACGGCATGGTCAACAAGATTGTCTCGCGCGAAGAGCTCGAAGGCGCCGGTCGCAGCATGGCGAGCAAACTCGCCGAGTATCCGCGCCTTGGGCTGTGGCTGTCCAAGCAGGCGATCAACCATGTCGAGGACCTGCGCGGCAAGCGCACGGCCATGGATGCGCACTACCACATGCACCATTTCGCCCATGCCCAGAACGACCTGACCACCGGCAACACACTGGGCGGGCAGGACGCCAAGAGCATGGCAGCAGCCAACAAGAAGCAGGCTGGCGAAGGCTAAGCCATTCGCCGCCAGATCGACCCAACAGGATTTCCCAAGCGTGGATTTGAACTACACCGATGAGCAGAAGGCCTTCCGGCAGGAAGTGCGCTCCTGGCTCGAAACCCATGTGCCGCAAAAGCCGCTTCCGTCCTTCGACGCCAGCCGCGAAGGTTTTGAAGCGCATCGCGCCTGGGAGCGCGTGCTGAACGAAGGCCGCTGGGGCATGGTCACCTGGCCCGAAAGCTATGGCGGACGCGGTCTCGACCTTATCCAGTGGCTGATCTTCGAGGAAGAGTACTATCGCGCTGGCGCGCCGTTGCGCGTCAACCAGAACGGCATCTTCCTGCTTGGCCCCACGCTGATGGAATATGGCACGCCGGAGCAAAAGGCGCGCTTCCTGACGGCCATGGCCTCCGGCGATGAGATCTGGGCACAGGCCTGGTCCGAGCCGCAGGCGGGTTCCGACCTGGCGGCGGTGCGCGCCACGGCTATGCTCGAAGGCGACGAATATGTGCTCAAGGGCCACAAGATCTGGTCGTCGCGCGCCGTCTTCGCCGATTGGGCTTTCGGACTGTTCCGCACCGATCCGGCCTCGCAGCGTCACAAAGGCCTGTCGCTGATCTTTTTCCCGCTCAATGCGCCAGGCGTGCGCGTGCAGGCGATACCGCAGATCGATGGCGAGACCGGCTTTGCCGAAATCTTCCTCGACGATGTTCGTGTGCCGGCATTCAACCGCCTGGGCGGCGAGGGTGAAGGCTGGAACATCTGCATGGCGACCGCCGGCTTCGAGCGCGGGCTGATGCTGCGCAGCCCGGCACGCTTCCAGGTGGCGGCGCGCAAGCTGGTCGAGCTCTACAAGGCGCATGAGGCCGAGGTGGAACCCATCGTCCGTGCGGCTGTGCTGCAGGCCTGGATGGACGCCGAGGCCTATGCGCTGTCGATCTATGCCACAGCATCGCGCCTTGCCGCCGGCGGCCATATAGGTGCCGAGGCCAGTACCAATAAGATATTCTGGTCGGAAATGGATATCGCGTTGCACAAGACGGCATTGTCGATCCTCGGCGCGCGTGCGGAGCTCCTGCGTAGCGCGCCTGAGGCGGGCGACATTGGGCGCTGGCTCGACGGCTATTTCTTCTCGCTGGCCGGTCCGATCTATGCCGGTTCGAACGAGATCCAGCGCAACATCATTGCCGAGCGCATGCTCGGCCTGCCGCGTGCTTGAAGGGGAGGCGAAAAGATGGATTTCCGTTTCTCCGAAGAACAGACGATGACCGCTGACGTGGTTCGCGAACTGCTTGCCGATGTCTGCCAGCCGGCCGACCTGCGCCGGCTGATGGGCGAGGGCGGTGCGCGAGACGAAAACCGCTGGGCCAAGATCGTGGAGATGGGCCTTGCGGGCGCGCTGGTCGACGAAGACAGGGGCGGGCTAGGCCTCAAGGCCATCGATTTTGTGCAGATCGCCGAAGCCTGCGGTTATGCCGGCTTGCCGGAACCGCTGGTCGAGAATGCGGGTGTGGCACTTCCGTTGCTCGCGGAATTTGCTGACAATCCACGTGCTGCATCAGTGCTCGAAAGAGCGCTGGCGGGCGAGGTGACCGTGGCGGTGGCTCATCCGGCCAATCCATTCGTTGCCGATGCCGACAGCGCGGTGGCGGTGCTGGTGGTCCGCGACGGGGCTGTGCATCTGGTGGACACGGCTTCACTGAAGCTCACGGCGCAGCCGAGCGTCGACCCGTTTCGCCGCCTTTTCACAGTCGAATTCACGCCAAGCTCTGAGACGTTGGTGGCAGATGCGGAGCAGGCGGCAGCACCGCTTGCGGCTGCGCTCGACCGTGGCGCGCTGTTTGCAGCCGCGCAGATGCAAGGCATGGCCCAGCGCTGCGTCGACCTCGGCGTTGCCTATGCGAAGGAACGCCAGCAGTTCGGCAAGCCGATCGGCTCCTATCAGGCGGTGAAGCATCATCTTGCGACTGCGCAGGTGAAAATCGAGTTCGCCCGGCCGGTGCTGCATGCGGCAGCTGCTCAACTCGAGAGCGCCGACCTCTACAGCCGCGCCCGCATCTCGCAAGCCAAGCTCGCCTGTACTGACGCTTGCGACGTCGCTGCCCGGACCTCGATCCAAGTGCATGGCGCCATGGGCTATTCGTGGGAGGTGGATGTTCACTTCTTCCTCAAGCGCGGCATTGCGCTCACCAATTGGTGGGGCGGTACCGCCTTCCACCGTGAGCGCGTCGCCGCACGCGTCTTCGGTCGCCCGCTCGGACCCGCACATACCTTTGCCAAAGAGGCCGAAAATGCCTGAAGCCTATATCGTCGACGCCATCCGCACGCCTGTCGGCCGCAAGAAGGGCTCGCTTGCGGGCCTGCATTCGGCCGATCTCGGCGCTCATCCAATCAAGGCACTCATGGCGCGTACCGGCGTCGATCCGAACGCGGTCGACGATGTGATCTACGGCTGCACCGACACGATTGGTTCGCAGGCCGGCGACATCGCCCGTACCTGCTGGCTGGTGGCTGGGTTGCCCGACCATGTGCCGGGTGTGACCGTTGACCGTCAGTGCGGTTCGGCCCAGCAGGCGGTGCACTTTGCCGCCCAGGCGGTGTTGAGCGGTACACAGGACCTTGTCGTTGCCGGCGGCGTGCAGAACATGAACATGGTGCCGATGGCTTCCGCCATGATCGTCGGCCAGCAGTTCGGCTTTCCCGATCCGTTCAGCACCTCGCCGGGCTGGCTGGCCCGCTATGGCGACCAGGAGGTCAGCCAGTTTCGCTCGGCTGAGATGATCGCGGAGAAATGGCAATGCTCGCGCGAGGAGATGGAGCAGTTCGCGCTCGAAAGCCACCAGCGCGCGATTGCCGCGATCGATGAAGGCCGCTTCGTCAACGAGATTGCCCCAATCGGCGAGTTCGCCGTCGACGAGACGCCGCGCCGTGACACGACGCTGGAAAAGATGGCGACGCTGAAGACGCTGATCGAGGGCGGTCGTGTGCATGCCGGCGTCGCCAGCCAAAACGCCGACGCCTCGGCGGCGCTGCTTATCGCGTCCGAGCGCGCCGTGAAGGATCACAATCTCAAGCCTCGCGCTCGCATCCACCACATGACGGTGCGTGGTGCCGATCCGGTGTGGATGCTGACAGCGCCCATTCCGGCAACGCGACATGCTCTGGAAAAGACTGGCCTCAAGATCGACGACATCGACCTGTTCGAATGCAACGAAGCCTTCGCCTCGATCCCGCTTGCCTGGATCAAGGAGCTTGGTATTCCGCGCGGCAAGGTCAACGTCAATGGCGGCGCGATCGCGCTGGGCCACCCCCTTGGTGCCACAGGCGCGCGCATCATGACGACGATGCTGAACGAACTCGAGCGCCGCAACGGCCGCTATGCGCTGCAGACAATGTGCGAAGGCGGCGGCCAAGCCAATGTGACCATCATCGAAAGACTCTGACCATGCCTGTCTATGCATTCGAGGGCATCGTGCCGGTGGTCGACCCGACCACCTACCTGCACCCGACGGCGGTGTTGATCGGCGACGTGGCCATCGGTCCGCGCTGCTTTATCGGCCCGAACGCGTCGCTTCGCGGTGATTTCGGGCGGATCACGGTCGTCGGCGATGCCAGCGTGCAGGACAATTGCACGTTGCATACTGGTGCCGGTTCGGACTGCATCGTCGGTCGGGGAGCGACCGTTGGCCATGGCGCGATCCTCCATGGCTGCACGGTGGGCGAGAACGCGCTGATCGGCATGAACGCGGTCATTCTCGACGGGGCGGTGATCGGCGACGACAGCCTGGTGGCAGCCCTCAGCCTCGTCAAGAACGACATGGTGACACCGCCGCGCAGTCTGATCGCCGGCAATCCGGCCAAGATCATCAAGGAAATGCCTGAAGAGGCAATCCGTTGGCGCAATAATGGCGACGGCGAATACCAGCGGCTGGCCGACCGGTCGATTGCCGATCTCGTGGAATGCGAGCCGCTCCGCACCGCCGAGCCAAATCGCAAGCGCAATGCCGGCGAGGCTCGCGCCGTGCGGCTGTCGAAGACCAAGTGAGAAGGACTGACATGTCGGGTATCTGCGAAAACAGGGTTGTGATCGTTACCGGCGCGGGCCGCGGTCTTGGGCGTGCCTACGCGCTTGGTCTGGCGGCCGAAGGCGCAAAAATCGTGGTCAACGATCTCGGTGTCGGCACCCATGGCGACAGCACGGCCGAAACCCCGGCCCAGCAGGTGGTCGACGACATCAAGGCGATGGGGGGGCAGGCGGTTGCAAACTATGACGATGTCGCCGATTTCGAGGCTGGCGGGCGCATCGTCAAGGCTGCACTCGACGCGTTCGGCGACCTGCATGCGGTGGTCAACAATGCCGGCTTCGTGCGTGACCGCATGTTCGTGTCCTGCACGCCGGAGGAGTGGGACGCCGTCCTGCGTGTGCATCTGCGCGGCCATTTCTGCGTCAGCCGCCATGCCGTCGACTATTGGCGCGCCCAGCAGAAGACCGGCAAGACCATCGACGCGCGCATCGTCAACACGTCGTCTGGCGCAGGCCTTCAGGGCAGCGTCGGCCAGAGTGCTTATTCTGCAGCTAAAGGCGGCATCGCCTCGCTGACGTTGGTACAGGCAGCCGAACTGCGCCGCTACGGCATCACCGCTAATGGCCTTGCGCCCAATGCCCGCACGCGCATGACCGAAACGGCATTCGCCGAGGCAATGCAGGCAAAGGACGGCGAATTCGACATCTTCGCGCCGGAAAACACCGCGCCGCTGGTCGCTTGGCTGTGCAGCTCGGCCTCTGCCGATGTGACCGGGCAGATATTCGAGCTGATTGGCGGCAAGATCCGCGTCACGCTCGGCTGGAACGATGGTCCCGAATTTGACAATGGCAGCCGCTGGGATGCCACTGAACTCGGCGACAAGATCAAGCAGCTGGTGGCGGAGCGACCGGCGCCGAAGCCGGTTTACGGCGCGTAGGCCATATGGGCCAAACATTCAGCAAAGGGGCGTCGGCAAACCGGCGCCCTTTTTGCTGTCCGGCCAAGCTCGAATGCCCGGGCTTTGGCTGCAAAACAAAACGGGACGGCGATGCACCGTCCCGTGGTCTTTTTGATCTAAAGCCTGACGCTTCGGCGGGTGATCTCGAATCTGTGGGGGGCCGGCGGCTGCGTTCAAGCGTCTTGGGGTGCTTCTTTGCGCAGCAGGTTTTTCAGCACCTTGCCCTGGGGGCTGGTGGGCAGCGACGGACGGATCTCGACGCTGCGCGGACATTTGTAGTTGGCCATGTTGGCACGCGACCAGTCGATGATTTCCTTTTCGCTGGCGATGGTTCCTGGACGCAGCACGACGAAAGCCTTGCCGACTTCGCCGAGCCGCTCGTCAGGCACGCCGATGACGGCGACGATGCCGATCGCCGGATGGGTGCTGAGCATGCGCTCGATCTCGGCTGGATAGCAGTTGAAGCCGCCGGTGATGTACATGTCCTTGAGACGGTCCTCGATGCGCAGATTACCGTCCGCATCGAAGTAGCCGACGTCGCCTGTGTGCAGCCAGCCTTCGGCGTCGATAGTCTTGGCGGTCGCTTCGGGGTCGTTGAAATAGCCCTTCATGACGATGTAGCCGCGGATGACGACCTCGCCGGGCTGGCCGTCAGGCAGGAAATTGCTGTCATCGCCCATGATGCGGACCTCAACGCCGGGAGCCGCCTTGCCGGCGGTGTTGGCAATGACCTCGTCGGGATCGGTTGCCAGGCACATGGTGCCGTAGCCGCCACATTCGGTCAGGCCGTAGCCGTTGACGACCCCAGCAAATCCAAGTTCCTCGCGCATGCGCCGGATCAGGATCGAGGGCACGACCGCGCCGCCAGTGACGCCGAGGCGCAGGCTGCTTGTGTTGAATTTAGCCAGTTCCGGATGCTGGAGCATGCCGTGGAAGATGGCGGGCGGGCCAGGGATGACGCTGATCTTTTCTTCCGAGACGCGGCTGAGGATTTCTCCGGCATCGTAAGTGAGGTGCGGCATCAGCACAGCGCCGCGCATCATCGAGACGATGGCGCCGGAGCGGTAGCCGAAGGCGTGGAAGAAGGGTGGGATCACGAGGATGCGGTCGTGTTCGCGGATGCCGACGCGTGTCGCCCATGCGTCGATCGCCTTGAGGCACTGCTGGTGGCCGTACATGACACCCTTGGGATAGCCCGTGGTGCCAGAGGTGAAGAGCATATCGCAGAGGTCGTCGGGGCCGACAGTTGCTTCGCGTTCGGCAAGCTCGGCATCGCCGACGTGCTCGCCACCGGCAACGAAGGTCTCCCAGTCGCTGTCGCTGCCGCGCGTCTCGCCGATGACCACCACCTGGCGCAGGATTTCGCGCGTTTCGGCTTTGAGTTGGTCGGGATAATAGGTGCCCAGGAATTCGCCGACGGAAAACAGCATCGAGGTGCCGCTGCGCTTGACCAGTTCGGCGATCTCGGTGCCCTTGAAACGGGTGCTGGCGGGGATGAGCACGGCACCGGCGCTAACCAGGCCAAGGGCCGTGGCGAACCATTTCCAGGTGTTGGGCGCCCAGATCATGATCCGGTCGCCCTTTTTGACGCCGGCTGCGATCATCGCCTTGGCGACGCGGCGCCGGATTGCGTCCAGCTCGACGAAACTTAAGGTGATGCCGTCCTCGATGGCGGTACGCGTGCCGTAGACTTCGGCCGCGCGCGCGCAAAGATTTGGAATGGTGGTGAATTTCCAGTCGGCGTCTTCTGATATCATCTGGTTACCTGTCCGGCGCGGGACGACGATTTGGCTGCGCGTCGGTGCCAGCCGGGCTAGTTTGGCGGAAACATAGGCATCGAACACCGTCCAGCATCGTCCGAAGGGACGAATAAACCGGCCGTTGATGGACTTAAAGGCGTGTAGGACCACACGCAACGGCAGACGCAGGCTGGAGAACGACATGAGCAGTGCCACACATCCGGCTTCGACCATTTTCGAGGGACGTGTGGTCGTCGTGACCGGCGGCACCAAGGGCATCGGCCGCGCTATCGCTGAAGGCTTTCTGGGCGCCGGCGCGACAGTCGTGGTCTGCGCGCGCGGCGAGCCTGACAGCCTGCCGCATGCCAACGGCCGCCGAGCGATCTTCATGCAATGCGACGTGCGCACTGCCGCAGCTTGCAAGGAGCTGATCGACAAGGTCGGCGAAGAGCATGGCCGCGTCGACGTGTTGGTCAACAATGCCGGTGGCTCGCCCCATGTCGAGGCCGCGACGGTTTCACCACGATTTTCCGACGCCATCGTCAATCTCAACCTCATGGCGCCGCTCTATCTTTCCCAGGCGGCCTATCATTGGATGGCCAAGCTGCCGGAAGGCGGCAACATCATCAACATCGCCAGCGTTTCGGCCCGCCGGCCTTCGCCAGGCACGGCTGCCTATGGTGCGGCCAAGGCCGGGCTGCTCAGCCTGACCACCAGCCTGGCGCAGGAGTGGGCACCGAAGATACGCGTCAACGCCATCGTCGTCGGCCTGGTCGAGACTGAAAAGGCCGCCGAAACCTATGGTTCGCTCGAAGCACAACAGGCAATTGCCGCCTCGGTGCCAATGAGGCGCATGGGCCGGGGTGAGGACATAGCGGAGGCTGCTCTTTACCTGGCTGGGCCGACGGCGGGTTTCCTGACCGGTACGACGCTCGAGGTCCATGGCGGCGGCGAGACGCCGTTGTTTCTCGATCTCATCAAACGCGACGCCAAGCCGGACGCGAGCTGAGCACGGCAGGGCGAGGCCTCAATACAATGGTCCTTATGGACGATGTTTCCACCCGCCTTTGAGTGGCAGGGCGGGGACTGATTTTGAGGAGACGATCAATATGAACTCAACGCCCTACCGCCGGCGCACGCTCGCTGCAGCGCTGATGTCCTTCACCGCGCTTGTTGGTGTCAATGCCGCACAGGCCGAAGAGACGATCAAGATCGGCGGTATCATGTCGCTGACCGGTGCTGGCGCCTCAATCGGCAAGAATGCCGAGATCGCCTGGAAACGCGCCATCGACGACATCAATGCTGCCGGCGGCATCCTCGGCAAGAAGGTCGAGCTGGTGCTCGCCGACACCATGACCGATCCGACGCATGGCGTCAGCGAAATGCGCCGGCTGATCGAAAGCGAAAAGGTGCAGGCCGTGGTCGGTCCCGCCACCAGCCAGGAAACCATGCCTTTGATGCCTATCGGCACGGAGGCCAACATCGCGCAGATTTCGAGCGCCGCCTCGACGCAGTTGACGCCGAAGGTCGGCCCGTTTCATTTCTCGACCTCGCCGATCGGCGAAAACCAGATGATCCCGAACATCGCCTATGCGCTCGACGTGCTGAAGCTCAACAAGCTGGCGCTGATCTCCGACAATGGCGGCATGTCGAAGGCGGCTGTCGCCGACATCGTCAATTACATGAAGGCCAAGGGCGTCGAGCCTGTTGCTGTTCAGGAATTCGCCTTCCGCACCGAAGATATGACCCCGCAGCTGTTTTCGCTGCGCAGTTCGGAAGCGCAGGCGGTGTTGCTGATCAATTCGATCGGCGACGACTCGCGAAAAATGCTGGAAAACCGTTACGACATCGGCTGGGACGTGCCGGTGCTAGCGAGCCTGACCATGACCAACTACGCGGTCGGCAATGCGGCAACGATCGGCACTGAGCCGTTCGAAGACGTCTACTCGGTGCAGTTCGAAGGCATGACTTATTGCCCGGGCGATGCGCTGGGCGAGAAGGAATTCGCAAAGTTCGCCGCCAAGGCGAAGGCTGACATTCCGGACCTGGACCGCATGGGCGGCCCTTCTGCGCTGACGCCGTATTACATCCAGCCCTTTATCCTAGCCGCCGCGATGAATGGTTCGGGCAAGACCGACGGCAAGTCTGTCGCGGCCTGGATCGAGGCGAATGCCGGCACCATCCAGACCCTCACCGGCAAGCTTGCGGCGAGTGCCGACAATCACTTCCTGCCTTCGGTGGAGAGCCTGAAGGTGGTCAAGAACCCGTATCTGTTGCGCGAGGATGGCCTGGTCGAGCGCGCCGATTGCGCCCAATAGTCCAGTGCAGCATCAGATTTCGAAAGGCGCTGCCGGATTCCGGCGGCGCCGTTTTCGTTTTCAGATGCAGGTTTGAGTGGGGCTATATCCGTCGCGATTTAAATCCATAATAACAATATATTATTAGAATTTTCTATCTTGAATAATTAGCTCTGCGGCGCGCCAGGCGAGCGCCATGACTGGGCCGTTGGTGTTGCCGGATATCGGCGCTGGAATGACCGAGGCGTCGACAACCCGCAGGCCGTCTACACCATGGACACGCAGGCGTTCGTCGACCACAGCGTCGGCGTCGCTACCCATGCGACACGTGCCGATGGCATGCAGGCCGGAGACGAAGGTGCCCTGAAAAGCGGCGAGCAAATCCTCGTCTGTTTGCACTGATGCCCCTGGCCAGATCTCTTCTTTCACGTAGGGGCGTAGCGATGGCTGGGCGACGAAGTTGCGCATGGTCCGCATCATCGCGACTGCCATACGGCGATCGCCTTCGGTGGCGAGCCAGTTGGGCTTGATCTGCGGCATGTCGCGCGTGTCAGGCGTGCGGATGTTAACCTCGCCGCTGCTCTCGGGACGCAGCGCATAACCGATGATCGTCAGGCCCGGCTTGTCCTCGAGCTTCAGCCTGCCTTGCAACAGGCCGCGAGCGAAGGTGTAGGGCGAAAGCGACAGTTGAATATCGGGGTAGGCGACATCGGGCGAAGAACGGACGAAGCCGCCCATTTCGGACGCGCCAAAACTCATCAGGCCTGTGCCGGTGAGATAGTAGCGCATGACCTCGCCAGCGAGGCGCAGGCCGCGCAGGCGGACATTGTGGCCTGACATGCCGGCCAGGCGGTGAGGCAGGGCGACGACGAGGTGCTCGGCGAGGTTCTTGCCTACCCCGGGCAGTGCCGCGACGACATCGACGCCAGCCGCGGCGAGTACGTCCGCCGGGCCAACGCCCGAAACCTGCAGCAGTTGCGGCGACTGGATCGCGCCGCAGGCAACGATCACTTCGTGCCGGGCGCGCACGACCTCTTTGCGCGAGCCGCTGTCGAATTCGACACCGACGGCACGGCGGTCTTCAAAGAGGATCCGTGTCGCCTGCACGCCGGTGCGCACGACGAGGTTCTTGCGCTTCATTGCCGGTTGCAGGAAGGCGCGGGCGGCACTCATGCGCCGGCCATCATGGCCGATGGTGTGGGTATAGGTGCCGATGCCTTCACGGCTTTCGCCATTGAGGTCGTCGAGCCTTGCCAGCCCCAGCGATGCGCCGGCTTCGAAGATAGCGTTGCCGAGCGGATCGGCGAGGGGCCGCATGCTGACCTGAAGCGGGCCGTCGCCACCGCGAATGTCAGTTGCGCCGCGCTGGTGGTTTTCGATCTTGCGGAAGACAGGCGCCATGTCGGACCAGTCCCAGCCATTCGCGCCAAACTTGCGCCAACTGTCGTAATCCTCTGGTGCACCACGACAATAGAGCATGCCATTGATCGAGCTTGAGCCACCGAGTCCGCGACCACGTGCCCAAATCTCGCCTGCGGGACGACCTTCTTCACCTTCGACCGGGAAGTTCCAGGAGCGCTTTGGGTGCCTGGTCAGCTTCACCCAACCGCGCGGCATGCGCACCAGCGGGTGCAGGTCGGAAGGGCCAGCCTCAAGCAGCAAGATGCGGTGCGCCGGGTTTTCGCTCAGCCGGTTGGCCAGCACACAGCCAGCTGATCCGGCGCCAACGATGATGGTATCGAATTCGCTCATGCGGCGATGTCTGGAGCTCCAGCCCCCAATCGCATCCCACAAACGAACTAACAGGTGCTAGACGATGCCAGAAGCGCGCAGCTTTTGGCGACGGCGAACATGCGCTAGTCCGCATGGACGATGTTCGAACCACGGGCTTGCTGTGATTTCTCTTGCAGAGTCGGCGGGACCTTTGCGGCCCGCTGGATTCATGCGCATTGCCGCGCATACAAGGTCGGCAACAAAGTTTTCGTTTCTCGGGAGGAAACATATGAAAAGGTCCATTTTCGCAGCGGCATTGCTGCTGTCGACTGCCCTGAGCGCTGCCGCGCAGGATGCGCCGAGCGTCAAGCTCGGCGTGCTCAACGACCAGAGCTCGTCCTTCTCGGCGCTTGGCGGCACCGAGGTCGTTGAAGCGGTGAAACTCGCCATTTCCGATTTCGGTGGCGAAGTGCTCGGCAAGCCGATCGAACTGGTTTCGGCCGACCACCAGAACAAGCCCGAAATTGCGCTGTCGATCGCGCGCGAATGGCTGGAGCGCGACAATGTCGACGCGCTGTTCGACGTCGCCAACTCGGCCATTGCGCTTTCCGTCAACACGCTTCTCGGTGACCAGAAGAAGCTCGGCTTCTTCGTTTCGCCAATGACCGACAAGATGACCGAGGCCGATTGCAACGGCTATGGCATCGCCTGGGCCTATGATGCTTATTCGCAGGTGCGCTCTTCGGTCAGCGCGCAGCTCAAGGATGGCGGTGAAAGCTGGTTCATCATCTCGCCCGACTATGAGGCAGGCAAGGTGCTCGAGGCGAGCGTCAAGACCGCTGTCGAGGAAGAGGGCGGCAAGATCCTGGGCGCCATCCGCGCACCGCTCGGTACAACCGATTTCTCGTCTTACATCCTGCAGGCGCAAGCGTCAGGCGCAAAGGTCGTGGCACTCACCGTCAACGGTCCGGAACTGGTCAATGCGCTCAAGCAGGTGCAAGAATTCGGCCTGATCGACCAGGGCCAGCGCGTGGCGCTGACCGTGCTGCACCAGTCTGACGCGCGTGCCATTGGTCTTGAGGCTCTGAAGGGCATCCAGTTCGCTTCGCCATGGTACTGGAACACCGACGACGCTTCCAAGCGCTTCAAGGAAGAGATGCAGAAAAAGACCGGCAACGCGCCGGGGTGGGTTGCGGCTGGCGCCTATTCGGCGGCTACCAACTACCTGAACGCGGTCAAGGCCGCCGGCACCGACGATCCGACCGCCGTGCTCGCAAAGTTGCGCGAGGGCAAGATCAACGACATGTTCGCGCACAATGCGACGCTGCTGCCGAACGGCCGCCTGGTGCATGACACCACGCTGCTTCAGGTTCGCGCGCCCGGCGAGGCTTCCGATCCGCAGGACGTGTTCAAGGTCGTAACCACCGTTCCAGCCGATGTCGCCTTCCGCTCGATCGACAAGAGCGTCTGCAAGCTGGCCAAGAGCTGATCCAGGTTGCCGGGCCGCTGCCATGCGGTCCGGCATCCATCTTTTGGGAGCGGGACATTGGCTGGCTATCTGATCTTCGAAATCGAGGTTACCGATCAGGCGGCCTATGACCATTATCGCGCAGTGGCCGGGCCTATCCTGGCTGGCAGCGGCGGACGTTTTATGTTGTCGAGTGACCGCATCGAAAGCCTCGAAGGAGGCTGGGAGCCGGCCTCGATCTCGGTTGTCGAGTTTCCGAGCGCTGAAGACGCAAGGCAATTCTACCGCTCGGAAGACTACCAGAAGGTCGTGGCCCTCAGGCAGGTGGCTTCCCGCGCCAGGGGCATACTGGTCGACGCCTGAGCGCAGCGCCGCAATATCTGAATTACGTGGAGGACAAGGTGCGACAAGGCACTGCGGACGACTATATCATCGAGGCGTCTGGGCTGAGCCGGTATTTCTACGGCTTCGCGGCGGTCAAGGACGTCGACCTCAAGGTCCGGCGCAACACCATCCATGCCCTGATCGGCCCGAACGGTGCCGGCAAGACCACCACCTTCAACCTCATCACCAAGTTCCTCGCGCCGAGCGAAGGCACCATCCGCTACAATGGCGAGGATATCACCGCGCTGAAGCCCGAAGAGGTGGCGCGCAAGGGCATTGTCCGCTCGTTCCAGATATCGGCGGTGTTTCCGCGCATGAGCGTGCGCGAGAATGTCCGCATGGCGCTGCAGCGCCCGCTCGGCACGTCCTACCGCTTCTGGCAGAGCGAGCGCACGCTGGGTGTGCTCAACGACCGCATCGACGAACTGCTCGACGCTGTCGGCATGCTGTCTTATCGCAACCACGTTGCGGTCAACCTGCCCTACGGGCGCAAGCGCGCCCTGGAGATCGCCACCACGCTGGCGCTCGAGCCCGAGATGCTTTTGCTCGACGAGCCGACTTCCGGCATGGGCCACGAGGATGTCGACCGCATCGCAGAGCTGATCCGCAAGGTTTCCGCCGATCGCACGATCCTCATGGTCGAGCACAATCTGTCGGTCGTGGCGGCCCTTTCCGACACCATCACGGTGCTGGCGCAGGGGCGCGTGCTTGCCGAGGGCAATTACGAAACCGTGTCGCGCGATCCGCGCGTGATCGAAGCCTATATCGGTGGTGCGGATGACTGAGAACAATAACAAGGTGGTGCTCGACATCGCCGACCTGCATGCCTGGTACGGCGAAAGCAAAGCCCTGCACGGCATGAACTTCGACATCCGCGAAGGCGAACTCGTCACGCTGCTCGGCCGCAACGGCGCTGGCAAGACGACGGCACTTCGCTGCATCATGGGACTGGTGCGCAAGAAAACCGGGGCGATCAGCTACAAGGGCGAAAACCTGACTCAGAAGGCGCCGGAAATCGTCGCGCGTCGTGGCATTGCCTATTGCCCAGAAGAACGCGGCATCTTTTCCAGCCTTTCTGTCGCGGAAAACCTCGAATTGCCGCCGGTCATCGCGCCAGGTGGCATGAGCGTTCAAGAGATCCTCGAGCTGTTTCCAAATCTCAAGGCGCGCTGGTCGAGCCCCGGCACCAAGTTGTCTGGCGGCGAACAGCAGATGCTGGCCATCGGCCGCATCCTGCGCACCGGTGCCAAACTGCTGATCTTCGACGAGCCGACCGAGGGCCTGGCCCCGGTCATCGTCAAGCAGATCGCTGTGGTGCTCGAAAAGCTCAAGGCGAGGGGCTTCACCATCCTGCTCGTCGAGCAGAATTTCCGCTTTGCCTCGAAACTCGCCGACCGGCACTTCGTCGTCGACCACGGCAAAGTCGTCGAACGCTTCAGCCGCGACGAGCTCGCTGGCAACGAAGCCAAGATCCAAGCTTATCTCGGGGTGTGAAGCCATGATGGACCTGATTGGCGTTCCGCCGGCACTGCTTTTCGGCCAACTTCTTGTCGGCCTCATCAATGGCTCGTTCTACGCCATGATGAGCCTTGGCGTGGCCATCATCTTCGGCATGCTGCGCATCGGCAACTTCGTGCATGGCGCGCAATATATGCTCGGCGCTTTCGGCGCCTGGTATCTCCTGCGCTTGCCTGAACTGTTCCCGGGCCTTGGCCTGCCGTCCATCGGCTATTGGTGGGCGCTGGTCATCGTGCCGCTGGTCGTCGCCATTATAGGCGGCCTGATGGAGCGCATCTTCATTCGCCGGGTCTACGATCTCGACCACGCCTACGGGCTGCTGCTGACCGTTGGGCTCGCCATGGCGATCGAAGGCGCGTTCAACGTTCATTATGGCGCAGCGGGCCAGATGTACGGTGTGCCGGATAGCTTGAAAGGCGGCATCAATCTCGGCTTCATGTTCCTGCCGATCTACCGCGCCTGGGTTATCGTCGCTGCGATCATCGTCTGCTTCAGCACCTGGTATGTGGTCGAGCGCACCAAGCTAGGCTCTTACCTGCGTGCTGCGACCGAGAACCCCGATCTGGTGCGCGCTTTCGGCATCAACGTGCCGCGGCTTTTGATGCTGACCTATGCCTTCGGCGTCGGTCTCGCCGGTTTCGCCGGTGTGATGGCAGCCCCGATCTATCAGGTCAGCCCGCAAATGGGCCAAGGCATCATCATCACCATCTTTGCCGTGGTGGTCATCGGCGGCATGGGCTCGATCTTCGGCGCCATCGTCTCGGGCCTGATGCTGGGCGTGATCGAGGGCCTGACCAAGGTCTTCTATCCGCAGGCGTCGGCCACGGTGATCTTCATCATCATGGCGCTGGTGCTGATCTTCCGCCCGGCGGGCCTGTTCGGCAAGGAAACGACAAGCCATTCGGTCGCCGATGTTTCGTCCGGCCGCGCCGGCAGCTTCCTCGAAAACGGCAGGCTTTGGCTGGCCGTCTTCACAGTCGGTGGCATTGCACTGCCGTTCCTGGTCTATCCCATCATGGGCATGAAGATCCTGGTGCTGGCGCTGTTTGCCTTGGCCTACAATCTGATCTTTGGCTATGTCGGCCTGCTCGCTTTCGGCCATGCCGCCTTCTACGGCACGTCGGCCTATGTGACGGCGCATGCGGCTGCTGCCTGGGGCCTGCCGACCGAGCTGTGCATTCTGATGGGTGTCGCGGCTGCAACGGCGGTCGGCGTGCTGTTTGGCTGGCTGGCGATCCGCCGCCAGGGACTGTACTTCGCGATGATCACGCTGGCGCTTGCCCAGATCATCTATTTCTATGCGGTGCAGGCACCTTGGACACATGGCGAGGACGGCATCCAGTCGGTGCCGCGCGGCACGCTGTTCGGTGTGATCGACCTCTCCAACACGTTCAACATGTATTACGTGACCCTGGCGGTGTTCCTGGCAGGCTTTGCCTTCGTCTACCGCATCATCCATTCGCCTTTCGGCCAGACGCTGAAATCGATCCGCGAGAACGAACCGCGCGCCATTTCGCTCGGCTATTCGACCGACCGGTTCAAGCTGATCGCGTTCACCTTGTCGGCGATGCTGTCGGGGCTGGCCGGGTCGATGAAGGCGATCATCTTCCAGCTCGCCTCGCTTGCCGACGTGTTCTTCATGACCTCGGCCGACGTGCTCTTGATGACGCTGATAGGCGGCGTTGGCACGCTGCTCGGGCCGGTGGTCGGTGCGGCGGTGCTGGTTACCCTGCAGCGTGAATTGGCGACCTTCGGTGCGTGGGTGGTGGTGATCCAGGGCGTGATCTTCGTCCTGTGCGTGCTGTTCCTGCGCAAGGGCGTGATCGGGACGCTGGAAGAGTTCCTGGCGAACCGGGCCGAGCGCAAAACCCAAGGCACAGACGCCACGGCCAAGGCAAAGGTGGCGCAATGAGCGCGCCGTCCACCGTCGTCATCGGCATGGGCCCGGGTCTCGGCCAGGCGCTTGTCAAGAAGTTCGCGCGTGAAGGCCATCAGGTGGCCTTTGTCGGTCGCCGCGCCGAGGCAATCACCCGCTACGAGCAGGAGCTTCGCGCGGAAGGTTTGGACGTGGCTGGTTTTGTCGGCGACGCCGGCAACCCCGAACAGATGGACAAGGTGCATGCCGCGATCCGCGAACGGCATGGCGCACCGGGGGTGCTGGTCTACAATGCAGCGATCATCGAGCCGGCGCGGTTCGTGACACCGTCGCGCATGGGAGAGGTGAAATACGGCACCGCCGACGGCTGGAAGGCGCATGGCGAGCCGGCGAGCGTCGACTACCTCGTCGATGCCTTCAAGACCAACGTTGCGGGCGCGCTGCATGCCGCGCAGGCGGTTGCGCCTGACATGGTCGAACGCGGCCGGGGCACGATCCTGCTTACCGGCGGCGTGCTGGCTTTCGGTCCATGGATTGAGTGGGGCGTGACCTCGCTTGGCAAGGCGGCGCTACGTAGCTTCGGGCTTTCGCTCGAAAAAGAGCTGTCCGAGGCCGGCGTGCATGTCTGCACTGTCGCCATCCATGGGACGATGCAGGCGGGCACACCCTACGACCACGATCTGGTCGCCGACGCCTATTGGCGATTGCACATGCAGCCACGCGCTGAATGGCAGCCCGATTATCACTTCCGCCAGGATGCGGGAGACGGCGGCGATCCGGACGCTTGACATGGCAGCACCGGCAATCAGGCTCGATGGCAAGCGTGCACTGGTGACCGGTGGCGCCAGCGGCATTGGGGAAACGGCGGCGAAGCTGCTCCACGATCTTGGCGCCGAAATTGTCATTGCCGACCTCAGCCGGGACAAGCTGGACGAGGCACAGGCGCGAACAGGTGCCAGGGCCGTCACGCAAGGCGATGTTTCAAGCGAAGTCGACAGCGAACGGATGGTTGCAGAGACCATCTCCGCGCTGGGCGGCCTCGACCTCGTTTTCAATTCGGCCGGGATAGGCGACGATCTGCTGCCTGTCCACGAGCAGTCTGTCGAGCGCTGGCAGCGTGTCATCGACGTCAATCTGCGCGGCACCTATCTGATGTGCCGGGCGGCGGCACGGCCCATGCTGGAGCAAAAGGGCGGTTCGATCGTCAATGTCTCTTCGATCGTCGGGCTTGGCGGCTTTCCGCGCCGCTCGGCATATGCTGCGGCGAAAGCTGGCATCAATCATCTGACGCATACGCTTGCTTGCGAATGGGGGCCTCAGGGCATCCGCGTCAACGCGATCGCCCCGGCCTATACACGTACGCCGATGGTCGAGGCGTTGCTCGAGCGCCAGGCATTCGATCCGACCATATTGGAAAAGCGCACGCCGCTCGGGCGCCTGGCCGCGCCGGAAGAAATGGCGCAGGCCGCGGTGTTCCTGCTGTCGGACTGGGCGTCCTACATTACCGGTGTGGTGCTGCCGGTGGATGGCGGCTGGAGCGCATTCGGCGGTGCGGGCGAAGTGGCGAGCGCCTGACATTCCAGGCGAATTTTTTCTATTGCCTTATTATCGTTCCAGCAGAAGATATTGATTTTATTTTTAATAACGAAGAAAGGCCGCTCCAGCCTGGAGCGGCCTTTTCATTGCTGGCAGCAAACAGTTTTAGGTGTTGCGAAAATCGTCCATGCGGTTCTCACGCAGTGCCAGAACAAGCTCGCGCTTGCGGATCTTGGCGGCCTCGACAGGCATATTGTCGATGAAGTGGATGGCGCGGGGTGCCTTGTAGGCGGCAAGGTTTTCGCGGCAGTAGCGCGTGATTTCCTCGGCGCTAACTTCCTGGCCTTCAGCCTTGACGATGACAGCTACAGGGATTTCACCTTTACTCTCGTCAGGTGCGCCGACAACCGCGCACATGGCGACGCCAGGGTGCTTGTAGAGCAGCGCTTCGATTTCGAGCGGATAGACATTGTGGCCGCCGGCGATGATGACGTCCTTCTTGCGGTCGACGATGAACAGATAGCCGTCCTCGTCGACATAGCCGAGATCGCCTGACTTCCAGCCGCCATTGCCAAAGGCTTCGGCCGTTGCCTTCTCGTCCTGCCAGTAGCCCTGGGCTACGCAATCGCCCGAGATGATGACTTCGCCGATCTCGCCCTGGGGTACCTGATTGCCGTCGTCGTCGAGGATGGAAATACGTGAACTGCCGACCGGCAATCCGGCGGAGCCCGCCTTGCGGATGCCAGCGGTGGGTTCCATGACGTTCTGGCCGCTGGTTTCGGTCGAGCCATACACTTGGGTGACGCGCGCGCCGGAAAGCTCCTCGAAGCGGCGGATGACAGGCTGCGGCACTGGCGAGCCGCCGGTGGTGCAGATGCGCAGCGAGGACAGGTCGTGCTTGGTCGGGTCGACCTCGTTGACCATGTAGACATACATGGTCGGCGTACCGCCGAAATAGGTTGCCTTGTGCTTGCTGATGTCGGCCAGAACGCGCTGCGTGTCCCAGCGTTCGTGCAAAACGATGGTGCCACCGGTGTAGAGGCACAGATTGAGCGTCACCGTCAGGCCGAAATTGGTGAACAGCGGCACCGCGCAGAGATAGGTCTCCTGAGCAAAGCGCGTACGGTGCGACACCATCATGTCGCGCAGTGTCGAACATTGGTTGAACTGTGACTGGGCAGCACCCTTGGGCGCGCCTGTCGTGCCGGAGGTGAAAAACAGGGCGCAGATATCGTCGATATTGCAAGGCGCATCGTCGAAGGTCGAAGGGGCTTCGGCCATCAAGGTGCCGAGGTCGTCGGCGCCAGCATCGCCGGATGCAACCAGGCAGTGGCTCAGCTCTGAAAACTCGTCGCGAATCTCGGAGAAGTAAGGCCAGGTCGAACCGTCGGCGATGAGCGCCTTCATACCGGTTTGCGTGACGATCTTGCGCAGCTCGGCGTGGCGGAACATGGCACTGAGCGGCGCGGGGATCGCGCCGAGGCGCTGGCAGGCCCAGAAACCGATCGCCATCATCGGCGTGCTTGGCAGATACAGCCCGACGCGATCGCCCTTGGTGACGCCACGCGCTGCCAGCACATTGGCAAGCTGCGCGGTCAGTTCGCTGAAGCGCGCATATGTAATCGTTTCCGTGTCGGTCACGATGAAGCGGCGGTCGCCGATCAGCCGCGCGTTGCGCGCCAGGATCTGGCTCAGGATTTCCATGCTCGTCTTCCTGCACTTGCAAATTGGGATTCTGCGCCGACTTGAAAACCCGCGCGCACCACAGGGCATCGTCTGCACAGACTAAGGCCTATCGGCAAGCACCAGTCAGGAGATCAGGATGCCGCCGTCGATGGGTAGCTGGTGACCGGTCATGCGACGAGATTCGTCGGATGCGAGGTAAAGTGCTGCGTTGGCCACATCGATCGGCTCGGCGATGCCGAGCAGATAGGCGTCGAACTGCGCCTTGAGATGCGGTTCGCGCTCGAAGAAGCCAAGCACGCGCTCGGTGGCGACAGCACCGGGGACCAGCGTGTTGACGCGGATGTTGTCCTTGGCGAATTCGACGGCCATCGAACGCGTCAGCGAGATGATGCCGCCCTTGGCCGCCGAATAGGCGTCGCGGTTGGGAATGCCCATGGCGCCGACGATGGACGAGCAGTTGATGATCGAGCCGCCGCCCGACTTTTGCATCAGCGGTATGGCGTTGCGGCAGCAGACCCAGGTACCAAACAGGTCGAGCTTGATACAGCGCCAGAATTCCTCGAACGGCGCCACAGTCACCGGGCCGTCGGCAGAGCTTGAGCCGCCGGCGTTGTTATAAAGCACGTCGAGACGGCCCCAAGTATCCATCACCACCTTGAACGCGGCTTCAACACTGTCGGGCTCGGTGACATCGGTTTCGACATAGATGGCAACGCTGCCCGCGGCATTGATCGAGGCGGCGATCGCTTCGCCCTTGTCGCGGCTTCGGCCGGCAATGGCGACCTTGGCCCCTTCCTGAGCGAACAGCCGCGCGGCGGTCTCGCCGATGCCGCCCGTTGCGCCAGTGATGAATGCGACTTTGCCTGCCAGACGGGCCATGTTTTTCCTCCTGATATGTTTGCGCGAACCTGCGCGCGATGGCGCCCGCAACATCGTCCGAAAAGACTAACGCTGCGCATCAAACTCTTCGTTTCCAGCGCAAATAGGCGGGTTCCCGATGACTAGTCCCATCAGACGATGTTTGCCCTGTGCCGCTGTCCCATTCCTTGCCTCGATCAAAGATGTTGGCAGCGCCGAAATGGCAGCAAGAAACGGCGTAGGGAAATGAAGGCAGTCATCTGCAGGGAGTTCGCCCCAAGGGCAGAGCTCAGGATTGAAGAGGCTCCCGCGCCATCGGCCGGGAACGGTCAGGTTGTCATCCGCGTCGAGGCTTGCGGCATCAACTTCTTCGACGGGTTGATGGTCGAGGGCAAATACCAGACTAAGCCCGAGCGGCCGTTTTCGCCGGGAAGCGAAGTGGCTGGTGTCATCAGCTCCGTAGGTGCGGGTGTCGAGCATCTGAAGCCCGGCATGCGCGTGCTGGCTTTTGCCGGTATCGGCGGTTACGGCGAGCAGGTGGCGGTTGATGCCTGGCGCGTGTTCCCGATCCCGGACGAAATGAGCTTTGTCGAAGCTGCGGGCTTCCTCATCACCTATGCGACCTCGCATCACGCATTGAAGGATCGGGCGCAGATCAAGCCTGGCGAGACGCTGCTTGTCCTTGGTGCTGCCGGTGGCGTCGGCCTGACGGCCGTCGAACTCGGCAAGCAGATGGGCGCTCGCGTCATCGCCGCCGCCTCCAGCGACGAAAAGCTTAAGCTGTGCCGCGAATATGGTGCGGACGAGACAATCAACTATTCCACCGAGGATTTGCGCCAGCGCGTCAAAGACCTGACCGACGGGCAGGGCGTCGATGTGGTCTACGACCCGGTCGGCGGAGCGCTGACCGAAACTGCCGTGCGCAACCTTGCTTTGTTCGGGCGGCATCTGGTGATCGGCTTTGCCGCCGGCGACATTCCCAAGATCGCGCTCAACCTTCTGCTGCTCAAGCAGTCGGCGCTGATCGGGGTTTTCTGGGGCGCCTATGCGCGCTCGGCACCGGAAAAGAACGCGGCCAACATCGCCGAGCTCATGGACTGGTTCGCCAAGGGCAAGCTTAAGCCGCACATCTCGGCCGAATATCCGCTCGAACGCTTCGCCGAAGCGCTCGACGTGGTGATGGAGCGCGCGGTCAAGGGCAAGGTGGTTCTGGTCACCGGAACTAGTGGCAATAGCAGGGAAGGAGTGCCGGCATGACCGAGCAACTCGTCAAGACCGTTTCGGTCGCAAAGCACGGCAATATTCTGGTCGCAACAGTCGACAATCCGCCCGTGAATGCGCTGTCGCACTCAGTGCGCGCTGGGCTTATCGACGCCATTCAGGCGCTGGAAAGCGATGCGGAAGCGCGCGCCATGGTGATCGTCTGTGCGGGCCGCACCTTCATTGCCGGCGCCGACATCCATGAATTCAAGAAGCCGATGGTGGCGCCGCTGCTCGGCGAAGTTATCGAAACCCTCGACGCTGCCACCAAGCCAATCATAGCCGCCATCCACGGCACCGCGCTCGGCGGCGGCCTCGAAGTGGCGCTGGCCTGTAGTTACCGCGTTGCCCTCGACGGCTCGAAGGTCGGCCTGCCCGAAGTGAAGCTTGGCATCCTGCCGGGATCGGGCGGCACCGTCCGTCTGCCGCGCCTGATCGGCGTCGAACAGGCGCTGACGATGATCAGCGAAGGCGGCCAGATTTCGGCGCGCGATGCCCGCGAGAAAGGCCTGATCGACGAGCTCGTGTCGGGTGACCTCAAGGCTGCGGCCATCGCTTTCGCCGAGAAGGTGATTGCTGATGGTGCCAAGGTTCGCCGCACCAGTGACCTGCCAGTGCCTGCCTTCGATCCGGCTGCGCTCGAGGCCAACCGTGCCGCATTGACGAAGAAATACAAAGGCTTCAAGGCACCTCTTGTTGCGGTTGATTTGCTCAAGATGGTCACCGAGACGTCGGTCGCCGAGGCGATCGCGCTCGAATACAAGACCTGCAAGGAGCTGTTGGTTTCGCCGCAGTCCAAGGCACTGCGCCACATCTTCGCGGCTGAACGCGAAGCCCTCAAGATCGACGGCGTCAGTGCGGACGTTAAGCCGCGTGACGTGAACAAGGTCGCGATTGTCGGCCCTGGCACGATGGGGCGCGGCATCGCTGCTTGCTTCCTCAACATCGGCATTCCGGTGACGCTGATCGGCCTCACCGACGAAGGTCTGGCTTCCGCCACCAAGGCGATCGGCAAGATCTACGAGGGCTCCGTCAAGCGCGGCAGCCTGACGGCCGAGGACATGGAGCGCCGCCTGGCGCTTCTGACCACCACGACCTCCTATGACGGCATCGGTGACGTTGATCTGGTCATCGAGGCGGTGACGGAACAGCTCGACGTCAAGAAGGAGGTCTTCGCCAAGCTCGATGCGGTGCTGCGCGATGACGCGATCATCGCCACCAACACCTCGTTCCTCGATATCGAGGAGCTTGCCACAACGAGCAAGAACGCAGCTCGTGTTGCCGGCATGCATTTCTTCAACCCCGCCAACGTCATGAAGCTGCTCGAAAATGTCCGGGCGGCAAACACTGCTCCCGACGTACTTGCGACAACGACAACGCTCGGCAAGCGTCTCGGCAAGGTGCCTGTCATGGTCGGGCGTTCCGAAGGTTTCGTTGCCAACCGCATGCTTTCCAAGCGGACGCGCGAAGCTCAGTTTTTGCTTGAGGACGGTGCGACACCGCAACAGGTCGACCGCGTGCTAACCGCCTTCGGCTTCCCGATCGGGCCGTTCGCGCTGGCCGATCTCGCCGGCATGGACATCATGGCCGCAGCCAGGGCGGCGCGCGTCGCCCGGATGTCGCCACGTGAGCAGCAGTGCAACATCGTCGACCGCCTGGTGGCTGCCGGTCGTCTCGGCCAGAAGTCGGGCGCGGGCTATTATGTCTATGACGAGAACCGCAAGGCTTCGCATGACCCGGCAGTCGACGAACTGCTCGAGGCCCACCGCAAGGAACGCGGCTTTGTCGCACGCATCATCACCGATGAGGAAATCCTCGAACGCTGCCTCTACGCCATGGTCAACGAGGCAGCCAAGATCCTCGACGAAGGTGCGGCCGCAAGGCCTGGTGACATCGACGTCATCTGGACCAATGGCTTCGGTTTCCCGACCTATCTGGGCGGACCGATGTTCTACGCCGACCAGATCGGCTTGGCGAAGGTCAAGGCTGCGCTCGACAAATATGCCGGCCTCGTGGGCGACCAGTATTTCAAGCCAGCCGCGCTCATAGAGCGGCTGGTAGCCGAGGGCAGGGGTTTCTACGGCTGAGCCGTGGATCCTTGCCGTAACAATACGAAGAACAAACGGATTAGGTATCTATGAACAAGGAAATGGACCTGAAATCGGTCGTCGGCCAATTGCGCGACGGCATGACGATCGGATTTGGCGGCTGGGGTCCCCGCCGCAAGCCGATGGCCCTAGTGCGCGAGATCCTGCGTTCCGATCTCAAGGATCTGACGCTGGTCGCTTATGGCGGTCCCGAGATCGGCATGCTGTGCGCGTCCGGCAAGGTGAAGAAGCTGATGTATGGCTTCGTGTCGCTCGATGCGATGCCGATCGAGCCCTATTTCCGCAAGGCACGCGAAGCAGGTGCAGTGGAAGTCAGCGAACTCGACGAGGGTCTGCTGCTGCTCGGTCTCCAGGCCGCCGGTCACAATTTGCCTTTCGCAGCGACCCGCGTCGGCCTTGGTTCGGACGTCATGAAGTACAACCCGCACTTCAAGACCGTGAAGTCGCCATACGACGACGGCGAAGTGCTGCTCGCCATGCCGGCAATCAAGCTCGACGTTGCGCTGATCCACGTAAGCCGCGCCGACCTGTTGGGCAACACCCAGACCGATGGCCCAGACCCGTTCTTCGACGGCCTGTTCGCGCGTGCCGCCGACAAGGTGTTCGTCACCACCGAAGTTCTGGTCGACCGCATCGGCGATGAATATTCCGACAAGGCGAAGTCGAACCTGTTCGAGCGATGCCTGGTCACCGGCGTGGTCAAGGCACCGCTCGGCGCCCACCCGACCGCAGCGCACGACGCCTATGGCTGGGATATGGGACACCTCAAGGCCTATGCCGCGTCGGCGACCGAAGAGGGCGGCTGGCAGCGCTATGTCGACCAGCATGTGAAGGGCGACGAGGCCAGCTACATCGCGAGCGTGGGCGGCGAAGCCCAGATCCGCGCCCTGCCGCTCCCTATTTTCTGATCGGACACGATATGACGACTGCAAAAGAATTCACGCTTGCCGAACTGATCATCGCCACCGGCGCACAAGCCTGGGCGGCCGATGGCGAGGTTCTTGCCACTGGCATTGGCCCGCTGCCGCGCCTGGCGGCCGGCCTTGCCAAGCTCACCTGCGCGCCTGGCATCATGATGACGGACGGCGAGGCCTATCTCGTCGAGGACCCGATCCCGCTCGGACCGCGCGGCGACTACAAACCGAAGCTTTCTGGCTGGATGCCTTACAGCCGTGTCTTCGACAGCGTCTGGAGCGGCCGTCGCCATGCCATGGTGACACCGGTTCAGGTCGACCGTTACGGCCAGGGCAACATCTCCGCACTTGGCGGTGATTTCCAGAAGCCCAAGGTTGCGATGCTGGGCGTTCGCGGGTTTCCAGGTAACTCGATCTGCCACAAGAACTCGATGTTCCTGCCCAACCACTCCAAGCGCACCTTCGTTGAAGGTGAAGTCGATGTGGTGGCGAGCGTCGGTTACAACGCCAAGAACTGGCCGGAAGGCACCAAGCCTGCCGAAGTGAACCTCGGCGTTGTCATCACTGACCTGTGCGTGTTCGACTTTAACGGCCCCGATCACGCCGCCCAGGTGCTGTCGCTGCATCCAGGTGTCACCTTCGAGCAGGTGCAGGACGCAACCGGATTCCCGCTGTTGCGCGCCGAAGGCATGACCACGACGGCGGCACCTACCGAGGAACAGCTGGCGATCATCGCCAAGCTCGACCCGTACAATGTCCGCGCGACCGTGCTGAAGGGCAATCCTTCAGGCGTCCGCGCTGCCTGATACGCACTCGCCGCCGGTGAACCAGCCGGCGGCACCTCTCTTGAAATAGCAGCGGCGGACGGAACATGGACTTCGAATACAGCGCAAAGACCAAAGACCTGCTCGCGCGTCTCAACGCCTTCATGGACGAGCATGTCTATCCGAACGAACGCCGTTATCACGACGAAGTGGAAGCCGACCGCTGGGGCCATCCTGCTGTCCTCGAAGAATTGAAGGCAAAGGCCAAGGCTGCCGGACTGTGGAACCTGTTCCTGCCGGAATCCCGCCATGGTGCAGGCCTCACCAACACCGAATACGCACCATTGTGCGAAGTCATGGGCCGGGTGCATTTTTCGTCGCAGATTTTCAATTGCTCGGCGCCTGACACCGGCAACATCGAGACCATCGAGCGCTACGGCACCGAGGATCAAAAGGCGCGCTGGCTGCCCGGCATGCTCGACGGCTCGATCCGCTCGGCCTTCGCCATGACCGAGCCGGATGTCGCTTCCAGTGACGCGACCAACATCCAGAGTTCCATCGTCCGCGACGGCGACGATTATGTCATCAACGGCCGCAAGTGGTGGATTTCTGGTGTCGGCGACCGGGATTGCGAATTGCTGATCTTCATGGGCAAGACAGATCCCAACGCTGCCAAGCATCAACAGCAGTCGATGATCCTGGTGCCGATGGACACGCCTGGCATCAAGGTTTTGCGCCCGATGACCGTGTTCGGTTATGACGATGCGCCGCATGGCCACATGGACATGACCTTCGAGGATGTGCGCGTGCCTGTAGCCAACATGCTGCTTGGCGAAGGCCGCGGCTTTGAGATCGCGCAGGGCCGCCTCGGACCTGGCCGTATCCATCACTGCATGCGCCTGATTGGCCTTGCCGAACGCTGCCTCGAACTGATGTGCCGGCGCGTGAAAAGTCGCGTAGCGTTCGGCCGTCCCATCGGCGAACAGTCGGTGACGCTGGAGCGCATCGCCGAATCCCGCATCATGATCGACCAGGCGCGTCTGCTGACGCTGAAGGCCGCCTACATGATGGACACTGTCGGTAACAAGGCAGCGCGCGCCGAGATCGGCATGATCAAGGTCGCCGCCCCCAATATGGCCTGCAAGGTTATCGACTGGGCAATCCAGGCACATGGCGCGGCCGGCGTTTCACAGGATTTCGTGCTCGCCAACTACTATGCGCATGCCCGCAAGCTGCGTTTCGCCGATGGTCCCGACGAGGTGCACCGCAACCAGATCGGACGCATCGAGCTGGCCAAATACGCTGATATCGGCTGAGGGCGGGTTATGGACGCCAGCCGTTTCGTCGGTACCGAGCCGCTCGCCGCCGACAGCCCGATCAATGTCGAGCGCCTTCACGCCTACCTGAAAGCCAACATCGAAGGCTGCGGGGGCGCGCTCACGGTCGAGCGCTTCCGTGGTGGACAATCCAACCCGACGATGCTGCTTTCGTTCAACGGCAAGCGCAGCTTGGTGTTGCGCAAGAAGCCGGACGGCAAGCTATTGCCCTCGGCACACGCAGTCGACCGCGAATTCCGCGTCATCAGCGCGCTACGGGACAGCGACGTACCGGTGGCAGGGGCACGGTTGCTCTGCGACGACGAGACCATCGTTGGCGCGATGTTCTACATCATGGATTTTGTCGAGGGCCGCTCCTTCTGGGCGCCGTCGCTGCCGGAGCAGTCGCCGGCCGAGCGTCGCGCGATCTACATGGAGATGAACCGCGTCGCAGCTGCCCTGCACAACACCGACTACAAAGCGATTGGGCTGGATAGTTTTGGCAAGCCCGGCGACTATGTCTCGCGCCAGGTGGCGCGGTGGTCCAAGCAGTATCGCGCTTCGGAAACCGAAACCATCGAGGCGATGGACCGGCTGATCGAATGGCTGCCTGACAACATCCCTCCGGAAACCCGCACTTCACTGATCCACGGCGACTTCCGCATCGACAACATGCTGTTCCACCCGACTGAGCCGCGTGTGTTGGCTCTGGTCGACTGGGAGCTGTCAACGCTGGGCGAGCCGATGGCGGATTTTGCTTATCACATGCTGACCTGGCGCCTGCCGAACAAGCCCTATCGTGGCCTCGGCGACCTCGACATATCAGGACTCGGCATCCCCGATGAGCGCAGCTACCGCGACGCTTATCTCAAGGCGACCGGGCAGGAGGGGGTCTCGGATCGGCATTGGTATGCCTACCTGGCCTACAGCCTGTTTCGCGTGGCCGGCATTCGCCAGGGCATCATGAAGCGCGTCGTCGACGGCAACGCGTCGAATGCGCATGCGCGCGAAGCCGGCGCGCTGGCGCGCCCTGTGGCCGAATTCGGCTGGCGCTACGCCGAACTGGCGATGAAATCATAAGGGAGCGAGCCGCATGGGCACGACGCAAGCGCTATATCCAGCTGAAGGTACAGCCATCGTCATTGGCGGCAGCGGCGGCGTTGGCGCCGAGATTTGCCGGGTGCTGGCGCGTGATGGCTGCGACGTGGCGCTGACCTATCATAGCAACGAGGCCAAAGCCGAAACGGCGGCAGAGGCGGTACGCGGTGAGGGCCGCAAGGCCTCCATCCACAAGCTCAATATCGAGGATGTCGAAGCGACGCGCGGCTTCATCGACGGTGTTGCCGAGGCTGGCGGCGGTATCCACACGGTCGTCTATGCCGCCGGGCCGCTCGTGCCGCTGATCCATCTGAGCAAGATCGAACCGGAACAGATGCGCAAGCACTTGATGCAGGACGCGTTCGGCTTCTTCAACGTCATACATTTCGCCATTCCGCATCTGCGAAAGGCGCGCGGCTCGATCGTCGCCTGCCAGAGCTCGGCGCAATATCGCTATGCTTCGGCTGACGGATTGTCGGTAGTACCGAAATCCGCCGTGCATGCGCTGATGAAGGGCGTGGCCAAGGAAGAGGGACGCTACGGTATCCGCGCCAATGGCGTGGCGCTCGGCATCATCGAGACCGGCCAGCACACGGAGCTGACCAAGCTCGGATTTATCGACGAGAAATACACGCAAGCGGCTGCGATGAACACGCCTCTGCGGCGCAACGGCAAGGCCATCGACATCGCAGAAGCCGTTTCGTTCCTGGCCTCCAGCCGCGCCGGCTTCATCACAGGCGAAGTCATCAATGTCGATGGCGGCTACCACGTCTGATCGCATTTCAGGCAGGGGTTTTCGAGCCCGCATCGGCCGTTAGTCTTTTCAGACGATGTTCAACCCCTGGCTCGCTCCTAGGCAAGTGGTTGGAAAACTTCGGTTCCGGACGTTTCGAAGCGCGGCGCAAACGCCCACTTTGGCTCCGGTTCCTTGCCGAAACATAGCATTTCTGGAGCCATCCCTTGCGCGAAGCCGTTATCGTTTCAGTCGCCCGTACCCCGATTGGCAAGGCCTTTCGCGGTGCCTTCAATGACACCGAAGCCCCCGCACTGTCCGGCCATGCAGTGCGCGAAGCAGTCAAGCGAGCGGGCATCGCCCCCGACGCGGTCGAGGATGTCATTTTGGGCTGTTCGGCCCAGCAGGGCACGCAGGGCTACAACATCGGTCGCCTGAGTGCCGCCGCCGCTGGCCTGCCGGACAGTGTCCCAGGCATGACGATCGACCGCATGTGCTCGTCGGGCCTGATGGCTTTGTCGATCGCCGCCAAGCAGATCATCGTCGACGGCATGGAAACTGTCGTTGCCGGTGGCGTCGAGTCGATCAGCCTGACCCAGAACAAGCACAAGAATACTTTTCGCGCGCGCTCGCAGGCCGTGACCGGGCATTGGCCGCATATGTACATGACGATGATCGAGACCGCCGAGATCGTTGCCAGGAAATATGGCATCAGCCGCGAAGCCCAGGACGAGTTCTCGTTGGCGAGCCAGTTGCGTACGGCGGCTGCCCACCAGGCCGGACGTTTCGACGACGAGATCGTTGCGATGGCCTCGCGCAAGATGGTGGTCAACAAGGAGACCAACGAAACGACCTTCCAGGACGTGACGCTGACGCAGGACGAAGGTTTCCGCGCCGATACCAACCTTGAAGGCCTGGCCAAGCTGAAGCCGGTTTTCGCCGACGGCGAAGTGATCAAGGCAGGTGAATACATCACTGCAGGCAATTCTTCGCAGCTCTCCGATGGTGCAGCGGCATTGGTGGTCATGGAAGCCAAGCGTGCACAACAGCTCGGTTTGAAGCCGCTCGGTGCCTATCGCGGCATGGCGGTTGCCGGCTGCGCGCCCGAGGAGATGGGCATCGGTCCGATTTACGCCGTGCCCAAGCTGCTGCAAAAACACGGGCTCAAGGTCGATGACGTCGGCCTTTGGGAACTGAACGAGGCCTTCGCCAGCCAGGCCGTCTATTGCCGGGATATGCTGGGCATCGACCCGGAAAAGCTCAACGTCAATGGCGGCGCCATCGCGGTCGGCCATCCTTTCGGCATGACCGGCGCCCGCACCAGCGGCCACCTGCTGATCGAAGGACGCCGCCGTGGCGTGAAATACGGCGTCGTCACCATGTGCGTCGGCGGCGGCATGGGGGCTGCCGGACTGTTCGAAATATTCAACTGACGAATGGAACTGCGGGGAGGGCGTTCGATGACTGGTAGCGAGATCGAAATTCAACAAGGTCTCAGGCCCATACTCGGCCCCGCGACCCAGCTCGGCTTCGTCGTTCGCGACATCGAAGCCGCGATGCGCCACTGGATCGACGTGTTCGGCGTCGGTCCGTTCATCTTCATGGAGCGCGGGGTCAGCCAGCCGGTCGGCACGACCTATCATCGCGGCGAACCCGTACAAGTCGAGCTCAGGCTGGCATTCGCTTACATGGGCGACGTCCAGATCGAGCTCATCGAACAGACCAACGACGCATCATCGCCCTATACGGACTTTCTCGATGCAGGACGCGAGGGTCTGCAGCACCTTGGCTTTTGGGTGCATCATCACGACGAAGCGACGAAGCGCGTCGAGGCAGCTGGCTATGTACGCGACTATGAAATCCGCGTCGCCGGCCAGACGCAGTCGATCATCTACTACAAGTCGCCTTCGCTTTATGGGCCGATGCTGGAGATCGTTCCGCCGATGTGGCGCCGTTCGCGCCAGGCGGTGCTGGATCATATCCGCGCCTATGAGGGCACCGACCCGATCATCCGCTTCGACACCTACAGCGCCTTCATCACGCATGCCGGCGTGAAGTTCGACTGAACCTGATCGTTGGTGTTGGCCGTCGGTGTGACCGGCGGCCGACAAAGGCTCACTTCACAAGCTTTTCCAGATCGTCGATTTGCTGGCGCAGGCCGGCGATTGTCTGGCGCACGGCTTCCTCGTCGTGCGGCCGGTCTTGATGGGCGCGCAGGCCGGCGAGCGCCAGATCGGCGATGATCTCGCCAATCTCTGTCGGCGTCTTGGCGCCGGAAGGCGAGTACCAGCGCGACGTCCAGTTGGCCATGCCGATCACGGCGAAGGCGGCGACCTTGGGGTCAACCGCGCGGAACTCGCCGCTCGCCATGCCGTCTGAAATACAGCGCACGTAAAAATCGTAGATATGGCGGCGGCCCTGGTTGTAGAGCGGGCCGAGAGCTTCTGGGATCTGCGTTTCCAGGCGCGACAGCAAGATGAATCGAGCGCCCGAAGACAGCCTGCGGACAATGCCGTCGACAACCGCGCGGCGCAGTCTGTCCGACGCCGACAGGCCCGGTGAGGCCATCAGTTCCTGCAGCCGATGCGAAGGCGTGAGTGCTTCGGATTCGACCAAGGCCGCAAGCATCTCTTCCTTGTTGCGGAAGTAGTGGTAGACCGCCGAGCGGCCGAGACCGAGCGCCTGGGCAATGTCGTTGATGCTGGTCTGGACGTAGCCCTTGCTGTCGAAAAGTTCGGCGGCGATGTCGATCAGCTGTTCGCGAACCAGTTCCTTGCGCGGGTTTGTGGACGCGCGTGCAGAGAGTTCGCGATCCAAAGCGTCCGCGCCGATACCAGCCGTATCCGTTTGTGTCATTCGCGCCATCCTGCTCAACGCCGAATCTCCAGGCTCAGTGGGCGAACACCGGCCCGTGATTGTTTCGCAAGCAACCGTGGGTCGAATCGTCCGCAGCCCAAGACTGTGGTCAATTCGAATATAATACGGTTCGCACATCTGTAAGCCTGCGATGATGCAGGTTTGTTGTCATAGCCAGCCAGGATCATGATGTGCCCACGCCGAGATCGCCGGAAACCGGCTGATAGAGCGGGGGGCCGAACATCGGCCTGCGCGACACCGGGCGGCGGCCATCGGCATCCATGACGCCGTAACGCTCGGCAAGTTCGGTCGAATAGAAGGTGCCGCCGCTGAGCGGCATGGCGTCTCCCACGGCGTGGATGGCTGCGAGAACACGGCCAATGAAGAAGGGCGTTTCAAGATGCGGCAAGCTGCCAGCATTGTCGCCGACCACGCTTCCGGCGGCGATGCCCGCCAATGTCCGTTCGGTGCCGATCAGTCCCGGCCATAGCGAGATCGCAGCCACGTTGAACGGTAGCAACTCATGGGCCATGTCATGCGCGAATTTGTCCTGACCGGCCTTGCCGATTCCGTAGGGCAGGCTGTGGCGATAGGCCTTGCCACCGGGGCCGGAGGTGTTGGCGATCAGCCCGCAGCGCTGGCGAACCATGATCTGGGCGGCGAAATGGCTTGCTGCATAGCTGGAGCGCAGCCCGATATCGATCATGTCACGCCAAAGCGTCAGCGGCCTTTCCCAGAAATTACCATCCGGCACGGCCCAGTCGGGCATGGCGAAAGCATTGTTCACCAAAAGATCAAGGCGGCCTTGTTCGGCATCGACACGCTTGAACAGCGCCTCGGTCTGGCTGTCGTCGAGGTGATCGCAGATAGCGACGATGCCCTTGCCGCCAACCTTGTCGATTTCCTCGGCGGTCTCGCGGACGGTGCCTCCCCAAGAGCCGATAGCCGACTTGTCGCTGCGGCCGGTGCAGTAGACGGTGAAGCCGGCTTCACCGAGCGCAATCGCAATGCCACGGCCAAGGCCCCGGCTAGCGCCGGTGACGACCGCGACCGGACTATCCGTATTCTGCGCGCTCAATGGGGGCTCCTCGCGTAACCGAGGCCGAGAGGTTGCTGGTTGTTGGCCAGGGTTTCGGCGAACGCCGTATTCACCGCAACATCGTTCCAGTCACCTTCGAGAACCGGGTTGGCAATCAAGGGATGCGTTACAAATGACAGCTGCTTGCCGGCGATGCGCACCACCTGGCCATTGATCTTTTCGGCGGCATCGGAGAGCAGGAAGCTGACGACTGGTGCGTTGATCTCAGGATCGGGCAGGGCGGCGTAGTGCACCTCGCGGCTGGCCGCCTGTTCGGCCATCAGCGTCTTGTTTTGAGCGGCCATTGCGGTCTCGGCCAGCGGCGACAATGCGTTGACGCGGACGCCGGTGCCGCGCAGTTCCATTGCCCAGCTATAGGTCAGCGAGGCTACGCCGCCCTTGGTCGCGCCATAGCCACCGAGCGCGATGTCGCCGGCTTGCGAGCCCGAGGCCACATTGACGATCGATCCGCCTTTGCCGGCAGCCAGCATGCGCCGCGCCGCGTGGCTGGCACAGGCGGCGGTGCCGATCAGATTGACCTCGATCATCGAGCGAAGATCCGCTTCAGTCAGCTCGAGTATCTTGCCGATGCGCAGGATGCCGGCATTGTTGACGATGCCCGATATGGCACCGAACGCGTCGATGCAGGCGTCGACCAGCGATTGGGCGTAGCTCCAGGAGGATACATCGCCGGCGTGGGCGACGGCCCTGCCGCCTGAAGCGGTGATAGCATCGACTGTCGCCTGGGCGACCTGGGCGCTGATGTCGTTGACAACTACAGCTGCACCTTGCCCGGCCGCGTGGCGCGCATAGGCAGCGCCAAGGCCGGAACCGGCCCCGGTGATGACCACCGCCTTGCCTTCAAGTGACTTCATTTCGTGTCCTCCCGGGCGCAGAGCATGGCGACGGGGAACGATTGGGGCATCCCACATTTGGACGATGTCATCACCTGCGCCCGATCGGATCCCAAGGCGAGCGCTAGCCCTTGAGTTTGATGCCCTCGGACAGCAAAGCGCGGGCTTCCGGCTGGCCGTTCAGCAAGCGGTTGACGCGGTTCTGCACCCGCCAGCCTTCGGCGGTGCGGACCAGCTCCCACCGGTTGGCCCCGGCACGCTCGACGCGCCAATGGTCGCCCTGGTTGAGGTAGACGCGTGAATAGCCGGTAGCCACCGCCCGGTCGCCGTCGACCGAGACATGCGGCATGGAGATGACATGGGCGCAGCCGTCAGCGACATAGTGGACATGCGGCTCGATATTGACCAGCGAACCGACGGTGGCAGCGCCTTCCAGCGGAGCGGCACCGTAGTCGTAGCTGCCATTTTCCGCCCAGAGGGAGGCTGTGACGTCGCCTGTGCGGCTGTCGACCGAAGGGCCGTATGTCGCCAGCAATTGATAGATGGCGAGCTGGTCCTCCAGGCACTTGATCCGCGCTTCGAGCGTGGCGAGCCGCGTTTCGGTATCC
Source organism: Aminobacter sp. 01T433 (assembly GCF_056398585.1). Lineage (NCBI taxonomy): Bacteria > Pseudomonadati > Pseudomonadota > Alphaproteobacteria > Hyphomicrobiales > Phyllobacteriaceae > Aminobacter > Aminobacter sp. 01T433. Next base: position 29,600 of record NZ_JBFTPR010000009.1, on the reverse strand, counting down.
GACATGGGATCCTCCAGTGATTTGAACGAGTCGCTTCGCCTTCAGCCGACAGTCTGTGCACCGTCGACCACGATGACCGCGCCCGAGACATAAGAGGCATCGTCGGAGGCGAGATAGGCAAAGGCGCCGGCAATGTCTTCGGGTTCGCCGGTCTCGACCTTGCCCAGGAGCTTCGAGGGGCGGACCGAAATGGCCGGATCCTGGTCCTCGATGGGCGACAGGCCGGTGCCTATCTCGGTCCGCACCCGGCCCGGGCAGACGGCATTGAAGCGGACGCCCTTGGGTGCATATTCGGTCGCCAGCGATTTTGTCATGGCGATGATACCGGCCTTGGACGCGGCATAGGCAGCGGCATAAGCGATGCCGTCGAGACCGGCGGTCGAAGCGGTCGAGACGACATTGCCGCGCGAGGCGATCAGCGCCGGCAGCGCCTGGTGCACGACATGGAAGACACTTTCCAGGTTAATGCCGAAGACCAGCGACCACTCTTCGCCGGTCTGTTTGGCGAAGTGATCGCGGCGATAGATGCCGGCATTGTTGATCAGGCTGTCGAGGCGGCCATGCAGGGCGAACGCTTCGTCGACCATGCGTCGAGCGGAGGCCGTGTCCGCTGCATCATAGGCAATCGCGTTGGCGCGCGTACCATACTGTTCGGTGGCGGCAGCGCAGACTTTTTGCGCACCTTCGAGGTTCCGGTCGGCGAGGATCAGCGTCGCGCCTTCGCAAGCGAGGCGCAGGGCTGTGGCACGACCGATGCCGGTTGCCGCACCGGTGACGAGCACCACCTTGTTGTCGAAACGCCTGAGCCCCATTGTTTCCTCCACTGAAGTCGCGGCCGCCAAATGCCGATCGGTCTTCCATAGAGTGGCGGCCAAGGCGAACGGGCATCCCACATTCGGACGATGCTGCTGGCGTCAGTCAATGGCATCCGGCATGAAGCGCTTTCGCATTCATTGCCAAGCCCGATAGCTTGAAGCCGCACCTCACGCGTGATGGACCCGCATGATCCTTGAATTCACATCCGACCAGCAGATGATCCGCGAGGAGGCAGAGCGCTTCTTGCGCGAGCAGTCTTCGTCTGAAGCCATCCGGCGCGTGATCGACACCGGCGCCGCATATGATGCCGATCTGTGGAACAGCATTTCGCGCGAACTCGGCTGGTGCGCGATGGCAATCCCTGAGGAATTCGGCGGACTAGGCCTCGGCGCGACCGAAGTCACCATCCTGATGGAACTCACCGGTTCGCGACTTGCCTGCGTGCCTTTCTGGTCGACGGTGTGCCTGGCAGCACCACTTATGCAGTTGGTGGGAAGCGAAGAAGCCAAGGCGAAATATCTAGGCGCCATCGCCGCCGGCGAAGTGGCCATGACCGTTGCCTATGCCGAGGCTTCCGCGGCCGATCCGCTAGCGATGGTTGCGATCAAGGCCACGAAGACGGCAGGCGGTTACCGGCTTGACGGCAAGGTCGACCAGGTGATCGATCTCGCCGCCGCCGACGTAGTGTTGATCCCGGCCCGGCTTGAGGGTGGCGAGCTTGCACTCTTTGCCCTGGCGCGCGACGCCGGCCAGAAAATCACGCCACTCAAGGTGATGGACGCCACCCGCTCGATTGCCTCGCTTGAGCTGGCGAGGCTCGAAGTGTCGGCGGAAAGCCGTATCGATGCCAGCGGCGTGGCTCAAGCCGCCTTCCAGCAGGCATTGTCATTCGCCAATCTCGGCCTCGCCGCCGAACAGGTCGGAGCGGCACAAGGCGCGCTGGACATTACGCTCGCTTACATATCCGAGCGCGTGCAGTTCGGCCGCACCATCGCGTCGTTCCAGGCGATCAAGCACCGCTGCGCCAAGCTGGTCGTCGACATCGCCGAGGCGCGTTCGCTGGTCTTTGGCGCTGCAGCGTCCCTCGGTCATGTCGAAGTGGCCGAAAGCGCACTCGAAATCGCTGGTGCGCGCATCGTGGCTTCGGACGTCCAGTATCTCGCCGCCGAGGAAGCGATCCAGCTGCATGGCGGTGTCGGTTTCACCTGGGAATACGATCCTCACCTCTATTTCAAACGCGCCCAGGCGTCGGTTTGCCTGCTCGGCTCGCGCGAGACTCATCTCGACCGCATTGCCGCAGCCGTATTCAGTCATGGAGGCCGTTCATGAGCGATCTCGACGCGTTTCGCACCGAAGTGCGCGATTGGATGGACACACATCTGGTCGGCAAGTTCGCGGCGCTCAAGCATCGCGGCGGCTCCGGTGAGGGCGATGCCTTGCCGGTACTGCGCAAGGAATGGGAGCGCGAACTGGCAACCGGTCGTTGGACCTGTCCCGGCTGGCCAGTCGGGCACGGCGGACGCGGACTTTCGGTCGCCGAGCAGGTCGTGTTCCAGGAAGAATACAGCCGTGCCGGCGGACCGGGCCGCATGGGCCATATTGGCGAAGGGCTGATCGGGCCGACGCTGATCGCCTTCGGAACCGAGGCGCAGAAACTGCGCTTCCTGCCCGGTATCCTGAGCGGTACCGAATTCTGGTGCCAGGGTTATTCCGAGCCGAGTGCCGGGTCCGACTTCGGCAACATCAAGACCCGCGCCAGGCAGGAAGCCGAGACTGGCGACTGGCTCGTCTCTGGCCAGAAGGTGTGGACCTCCCTTGCGCATCTGTCGGACTGGATCTTCGTCGTGGCCCGCTGCGAGGATGCATCGGTCGGGCGCAACGGGCTGATCTTTTTGCTGATGCCGCTTGACCAGCCGGGCGTTGAAATCCATCCGATCAAGCAGATCGGCGGCGGTTCCGAATTCAATTCGGTGTTCGTCGATGGCGCCCGCGCCAAGGGTGAGCATGTTTTGGGCGAGCCGGGCGACGGCTGGAAGATCGCCATGGCGCTGCTTGGCTTTGAACGAGGCATTTCCACGCTTGGCCAGCAGATGGGCTTCCAGCAGGAACTCGACCTGATCGTCGAGATCGCCAAGGAGAACGGTTCGGACCGCTCGCCAGCCATTCGCCAGCGTGTTGCCCGCGCCTGGGTCGGGCTGCGTGCCATGCGCTACCTTGCCATGCGCGTGTTGAGCGACGAGCCCTCGGCGGAAACGCGCCGCGAGGCCCTTGCCTACAAATACCACTGGTCGAACTGGCACCGCGACCTCGGCAAGCTTGCCATGGATGTGCTGGGCATGGACGCCAACATCGTTTCCAACGATCCGCGCCGCGAGCGACTGCAGCAGATGTTCCTGTTTGCCCGCGCCGACACGATCTACGGCGGCACCAACGAGATCCAGCTCAACATCATCGCCGAGCAGGGGCTTGGCATGCCCAAGGAGCCGCGCGGCAAGCTGTGATGAATACATTCGCGCCGCCCTGGCGCGGTGAGGTTTGGGAGGACCTGTATGGGCATTCGGGAGGTGGACCTGGGCGAACTTGCGGCGCGCGACGCGCTTCGGCGACTGGTGACGGCCTATTCGCGGGCGGTCGACCGGCGTGATTTTGCGCTGCTGCGCAGCCTCTATCACGACGATGCTCACGAGGTGCATGGCGAGATGTTCGTCGGCGGGCCGGACGCCTATGTCGCCTTTGTCGAAAAGGCGCTGTCGAACTATGCCGCGACCGCACACTACGTCGTCAATGCCAGCTTCGAAATCGACGGCGACCGTGCCGAAGGTGAGATCTACAAGATCAACTATCACCGTACGCATGGCGCCGACGCCCATGAAGTCATCACCGGCAGCCGCAGCCTCGACCGCTACCGGCGCGACGACGGTGTATGGCGCTTCACGGGCCGTTCGATCACGCTCGACTGGTCGACCAAGCGAGCTGTAGATGCCGATGCCTACCGCGATTTCGCCGCCGGCAGCCCGCCCGGGCGGCCAGGATCGGGTGACCTGTCATACGAGGTCCTGAAATTGTTCGGCCGCTTCGGTGGCTGATCCAGAAAAGTGCAAAAGCGGGCGTTCCGCGCGGAGGAAACATGACTGCACAAACGAGACAATTCGCAGGCAAGATTGCCGTGGTGACGGGTGCCGGCAACGGCATCGGCCGCGCAGCCGCCATCGCCTATGCGCAGGAAGGCGCTGACGTCGCCATTCTCGACCGCGAGGCCGATGCTCTTGCCGAGACCGCCGAAATGGTGCGGGCGCTTGATGTGCGCGCGCTGCCGCTGGTCGGCGACCTGACGGATCAGCAGGTCGTGGTCGATAGCTTTGCCCGCATCAAGCGTGAGCTGGGGCCCGTCGATATCCTGCTCAACAACATCGGGCAGACCGCGCGGGAGAATTACTCGGAATTCTGGCAGGCCAAGCCCGAAACGCTGCAGTTCGTCGTCGGCGTATCGCTCATGACCACGCTGACCTGCACCCGTCAGGTGGTTGAAGACATGCGCGAGCGCCGCTCGGGCAAGATCGTGTCCATCTCGTCCGACTCGGCTATGAATGGTGACATCGGCACAGTCGATTATGCCTCGGCCAAAGCCGGCGTGCTTGGCTTCACCCGCTCGCTCGCTCGCGAACTCGGGCCGTTCAAGGTCAACGTCAACGCGGTTTGCCCTGGGCCGACGAACACGCGCGCCATGCAGCGCATTCCCAAGGACGCCTATGAGCGCGCCAAGAACATGATCCCGCTGGGCGAACTGAGCGAGCCTGAAGACATCGCCAACGCGGTGGTGTTCTTGTCCAGCGACAAGGCACGTTTCATTACCGGTCAGACGCTGATGGTCAATGGCGGCCGCGTCTTCTACTGAAAAGGGCCGTTAGTTCATTCAGACGATGTTCGCCTTTGTGCGGCGCATCATTTGAAACGAGACAGCGCGATCGCCCCATGTCGATAGGGCAAGTGGCGGTCGCCGAAATCAGCAAGAGAGAATGATCATGAGCCTGCATACCGTCCTGTGCGAACGCCTCGGCAGCCGCTTCCCGGTGGTGCAGACGGCCATGGGCTGGGTCGCCGACGCCAATCTGTCGGCTGCCACCTGCAATGCCGGCGGCTTCGGCTTCTTTGCCGGTGCGACCACGGAGCCTGGCGACGTCGAAAACCAGCTCCTTGCCATCAAGTCGAAGACCGACCGTCCCTTCGGCGTCAATTTTCACATGTTCCAGCCCAACGCTGAAGAGGTGATCGCGGCTGTCATCAAGCACAAGGTTCGCGCCGTCAGCTACGGCCGCGGCCCCGATGCCAAGACGATCAAGCGGCTGAAGGACGCCGGCGTCGTCTGCATGCCGACCGTTGGCGCGGTCAAGCACGCGATCAAGGCTGTTGAACTTGGTGCCGACATCATCACAGTGCAGGGCGGCGAGGGAGGCGGTCATACGGGTGCCGTGCCGACCACCATCCTGTTGCCCCAGGTGCTTGACGCGGTGAAGGTGCCGGTCGTTGCCGCCGGCGGCTTCTTCGACGGTCGCGGCCTGGCGGCCGCTCTCGGATATGGCGCAGCCGGCATTGCCATGGGGACGCGCTTCTTGATGACCAAGGAATCGCCGGTCCCGCGTTCAGCGCTTGATCGCTACCTCGCCACCAAGGACCCGACTCTGATCCGTACGACGACCGCCGTCGACGGCATGCCGCAGCGCTTCATCGAGAATGCCGAAATCAGGCGCCTTGAAAGCATGGGCCTGCCGGCGCGGCTGGCGATGAGCATGAAATACGCCCGCCAGTGGGGCAAGGAGGCTGGCCTCGGCCCGATCGCCATGGCCAAGCTCGGGCTCAAGGTTCTGTCGAGCGGCGAAAACAGTTTTGCCCAGACGGTGATGGCGCCGAACCTGCCGACGCTGGTGCAACGTGGCGTGGTCGAAGGCAACACCGAATCCGGCCTGCTGCCATCTGGCCAGGCGGCAGCGATGATCGACAAGCTCGAAAGCTGCGAGGAGCTGATTACACGCATCGTCGCCGAGGCCGAAGCGCGGTTGAGGGAAATTTCGGCGCTCGTCGCCACGAAGTGAAGGAGAGTCTCGCGATGAGCGATCAGTTCTGGACCAAGATCGACGCCGGCATTGCCGAGTTGGTGATCGAAAACCCGCCGGTCAATGCGCTCGACAGCATTGGTTGGCGCAAGCTTTCGCAGGCCATCGACGGGCTGAATGCCGACCCTGAGGTGCGTGTGATCGTCATCCGCGCCGAAGGTCGGGGCTTCTGCGCTGGCGTCGACATCAAGGAACTGCAGAAGCATCCCGAGCGCATCCCTGAGGTGAACGCCGGCAACTGGGAAACCTTCCGCGCCGTGCATCGTGGCCTCAAGCCGGTGATCGTGGCGGCGCATAGCTACATTCTCGGCGGCGGCATCGGCATCTGCGGCTCGGCCGACATCATCATCTGCTCGCCCGACGCGACATTCGGCGTGCCGGAAGTCGACCGTGGCGCTCTAGGCGCTGGCGCGCATCTGCAACGCCTGTTTCCGGTCCAGAAGGTGCGCCAGATGTACTTTACCGGCGAGCCGATCGATGCGGCCGAGGCCTACCGCCTGGGTGCTGTCGAAAAGATCGTTCCGCGCGAGGAGCTGCGTGCTGCCGCGATGGAATTGGCAAAGACCATCGCCGCCAAGAGCGCGATCATGATCCGGCTCGCCAAGGAGGCGCTGAACGGCATCGAGGATGGCGATCTCGAGAAGAAATATCGCTGGGAGCAAGGGTTCACGGCCCAAGCCTACCTGACCCGGGAATCGCAGGAAGCCCGTGATGCCTTTGTCGGCAAGCGTGAATCCGACTTCAAGAAATAATCAAGACAGCAGGACGTTCGATCAATGACCGCCACCAAAATCAAAGCCGTTCCGCCCTATGTCGAAGGCCATGGCCTGCTCAAGGGCCGCTCGGTGCTCATCACCGCAGCTGCCGGCGTCGGCATCGGCTTTGCTGCCGCACGCAAGGCGATCGAGGAAGGCTGCCGTGCGATCATGATCTCCGACGTCCATGACCGCCGCCTAGCCGAAGCTGTCGAAAAGCTGCGCGAGTTTTCACCGACTGTCGAGATCTACAGCCAGCTCTGCAACGTCACCGACGAGGAACAAGTTCAGGCGCTGGTCGACGCTGCCGAAGAAAAGCTCGGCGGCATCGACGTGCTGATCAACAATGCCGGTCTCGGCGGCCTGAAGCCGGTTGTCGAGATGACCGATCAGGAATGGAACTTGGTTCTGGACGTGACGCTGACGGGCACCATGCGCATGACGCGCGCGGCACTGAAGAAGATGCAGCCGCGCGGCAAGGGCGCCATCGTCAACAACGCCTCGGTGCTTGGTTGGCGTGCCCAGAAGGGCCAGTCGCATTATGCCGCCGCCAAGGCTGGCGTGATGGCGTTCACCCGCTGCTCGGCGGTGGAAGCCGCAGAATACGGCATCCGCATCAACGCGGTGTCGCCGTCGATTGCCATGCACGACTTCCTCAAACGCTCGGCGCCGCAGGAACAGCTCGACGCGCTCGCGAGCCAGGAGGCCTTTGGCCGCGCCGCGGAAGTCTGGGAGATCGCCAACGTCATGATGTTCCTTGCCAGCGACTACGCCGGCTACATGGTCGGCGAGATCGTCTCCGTCTCCAGCCAAAGGTCGTGACGATGGGGCTCGTCTTCTCTTCGCCTGAAGAGGCGGTGGCGGCAATTGGCCGGAACCTCGGTTCAAGCGATTGGCTGACGATCGACCAGAGGCGCATCGACACTTTTGCCGAGGCGACCGGTGATCACCAGTGGATCCACGTCGATCCAGTGCGCGCCAAGGACGGCCCGTTCGGCACCACTGTTGCGCATGGCTGCCTGACGTTTTCGCTGATCAACGGCTTCCTGCCGGAGCTGTTCCAGGCGGGTGGCATGAAGATGGGCATCAACTATGGCTGTGACCGGATGCGCTTTCCAGCACCGGTGCCGGTCGGGTCGAAGGTGAGGGCGGTTGGCGAACTGGTCAATGCCGAGCTGCTGGCTGGCAATGCGGTGCAGACGACTGTGCGGGTGACTATCGAGATCGAGGGTTCGGCCAAGCCGGCCTGTGTCGCCGACATGGTCGGACGGTACTATTTCTGAGGCGCTTGGCGCCGTTCAGGCATCGGAGACGACAATGGACACAACGAGCGACGCGCAGGCCGAGATCCTGGCGCGACTGGACCGGCTTGAGTCGCGCGACGAGATCCGCCAGCTGATTTCCAAATATTCGCTGGCGCTCGACATGCGCGACATGAGTGCAATGGCGTCGCTGTTTGCACCCGACGTCAAGGTCGGCGGTGGCAAGTCGGGCAGGGCCGCCCTGCGCGACTGGCTCGACGAGACCATGCGCAAGCAGTTCGACGGCACCTCGCACCATGTCGGCTCGACGATCATCGAGTTCATCGACGCTGACAATGCGGTGGGCGTTGTCTACTCCAAGAACGAGCACGAATGCGGCGCCGAATGGGTCATCATGCAGATGATGTATTACGACCGTTACGAGCGCATCGACGGTCGTTGGTGCTTCCGCCGCCGCCAACCGCTCTATTGGTACGCCACCGACCTCAACAAGCCGCCGATCGGTTCGCGCAAGATGCGCTGGCCCGGCCGCGAACCCTATGAGGGTTCGTTCCACGACCTGTTCCCCTCCTGGAAGGAATTCTGGGCGCGTTCCGGTCCCGACGAAGCGCTGCCCGAGCCGGCGCCCCTCGAAGCTTTCATAGAAACCATGCGCAAAGGCAATGAAGTCCGTGGAAACCGCGTACGCTGATAATATGATCGCCGACAGGCTGTTTCGGCCCATCAAGGTCGGTCAGCTGGAGCTGGCAAACCGCATCGCCATGGCGCCGATGTCGCGCTATTTCTGCGCCGACGGTGTGCCGCACGAAAAGGTGGCGAGCTACTATGCGCGCAGGGCGCTGAACCAGGTCGGCCTGATCATCACCGAGGCCACTTATATTGGTCACCCCACGGCCCCGAGCTATGATGGCGTACCTTATTTCGCGGGCGAGGCGGCTCTAGCTGGCTGGGCGAAGGTGCGGGCGGCGGTGCATGCGGCAGGCGGCAAGGTCATGCCCCAGCTCTGGCACACCGGCAGCTTCCGCAATTCGGCCATGGCGCCGCAGCCCGGCGTTCCAGGCCTTGGGCCGTCGGAAAACCTCAACGCTTTCACCGGTCATCCCGAGCCGACAAAGGCGATGACGGAAAAGGCCATCATCGAGGTCGTCGAGGCTTATGCGGATGCAGCCGAGGCGGCGCAGAAACTGGGCTTCGACGGCGTCGAGATCCATGGCGCGCATGGCTATCTGATCGACGAGTTCTTCTGGGCGACGACCAACAGGCGGGCCGATCGCTATGGCGGCGACCGTCGTGAGCGTACGCGCTTTGCCGTCGAGGTGATCGAAGCGATGCGCGCACGCGTTGGCCCCGATTTCCCGATCTCGTTTCGCTATTCGCAGTGGAAACAGCAGGACTACAAGGCCGTGCTCGGTGAAACGCCGGCGGAGCTGGCTGACGTTTTGGAGCCGCTGGTCGATGCCGGTGTCAGCATGCTACATTGCTCGACGCGCCGTGTGTGGGAACCAGGTTTTGCAGCCGAAGGTGACATGACGCTTGCCGGCTGGACGAAAAAGCTGACCGGCCTCCCGGTGATCGCGGTCGGCGGTGTCGGGCTTGACCGCCCGGGCCTGAATGCGGCGGAACCCGCGTCGCTGGACGTGATCGAAAAGCCGCTGGCACGCGGCGAGTTCGACATTCTTGCCGTCGGTCGGGCGTTGCTTGCCGATCCAGGCTGGGCGCTCAAGGTCAAGCAGGACCGCGCGCATGAAGGCATCGGCTATTCCAAGGAGCAGCTCAAGACGCTGTTTTGAGCAACAGGGGCAAAAAGAGCGCCGGGGACATCGTCCGCCGGCGCTTCAGCTTGTTCGTCTGTTGAATTCCGAAGAGACCAGCCCGCTTACGCAGCCTGGCGCGGACCCTGACCAAGTATGACGGCGCTGTTCAACACCAGGCGGACCAGTTCGGTTTGGCGGGTGATGCCGCTTTTGGAAAAGATCGAGCGCAGATGCGCGCGCGCCGTGTTGCGGCTGATGTCGAGCGAGGTTGCGGCATCTTCGAGCGACAGGCCAGCTGTCAGGCGACGGGCGACCGCTGCCTCGGCTGGCGTGAGGTCGAAGAGCTGGCGCACGAGTTCGCCCTCGACCTCGGGATTGGTCTCGGGGTCGCGGATATAGACGGCGACTGCGGAATTCGCGGCGGCTGCGTTGCCGTTGCTGATGCGGATCGGCCTGACGATGACGCCGAGATTGCGCGAGCCGGACTGCTTGGTCAGTGACAGGCCGCGCGAAACGGTTGCTTCGCCACCGGCCGCGCCCTGCGTTGCCGCCTTGATGGCGCTTTGGAAATCGCGGTCTTCCTTGGCCGAAGTCGCGCGCAAGCGGTTGCCCTGGATCTGCAAGCCGTCGCGCGTTTCGAGGAAACGAGTGGCCGCATCTGAGGCGCGGATGATCTTGCCTGAATGGTCCAGGATGACGACGCCGACATAGAGCTTGTCCATGACGTCGGAGTAGAGCGTGCGCTCGACCTCGGTCGCGCCCATGCGCCACGACATTTCGATGCCGCGGGATAGCTGGGACACCAGGATTTCGCAGACGGAGGCCGCATCATCGTCGAATTTGGGTCCGGCGCGGTCGCGGAAGAGCCATAAGGTGTAGCGGGCGGATTCGTCGGACGTGAGCAGCGTCGCCGACATCGGCTGGCAGCGCTCGGTGAGATAGGCCAACTGAGCAGGGCGCCCGAGAGGGGTGCCGGATGCATCGATCATGTTCTCGTCGATCTCGGTGAAGACATAGTAAGTCTCGCCGGTACGTGCCCGATCCTCGATGACGACAACGGCCGCATAGGCGTCGAACTGTTCGCGGATCAACTCCAGCGAGTTCCTGAGCGGCGCACCGTTGAAGACACTGTCGGAGACGCGGTTGAGGAACAGTCCGAATTCGACGATCGATCTGGAATGAAAGGTCATTGGAACTCCCGGTATTCTATCGCACGGGTATGTGCGGCGTCGATCCCGAACAGCAATGGCGCCACCCAGGTCGTCAAAGTCAGCAGGATTTTCGGCTTAGAAGCTCGCGATGTTCGCGGGCGTCGGCGTATCAGGAAGGCGGGAGGAAACCTCGTCGGGCGCGGTGCCGGACGAATGACGACGCAGCTGTGAGAGAGACTTTGCTCGAACTGGTCATCGCGCTCCTCCCGAATGCGAATGGCTTGTATCGACACATTGTCATTAAATCGACACAGCGTCAAATGCGAAATGAGCGACGTGAAATTTTCGACACCATGTCAGCAGTGAATGAACGCTGTCGCCTCGACCCGTGCAAACGAAACGAGCCGGATCTTGCGACCCGGCCCGCCAATCTGAATGTTCGGCCAGAAGTGTCTGGCGGATTTATGCGCCGCAGTCGGCGCGTTCGACGAGACCGTCCTCCCGCAGCTTGTAGGCGTTCTTGACGACCTTGATCGCCTCGGGCGCCGGCAGGAAGTGGCTCGTCTTGCTCGCCTGGATCGGCCCGATCAGTAGGTCGACCTTTGCGGCGTTCTCCTGCAGCCAGGCCGTGATCGACGGACCGTCGGTCTTGCCGGAGCCATTGATTGCCGCCGCAAGCACGATGGGCTGGAGGTAGTAGGGCGTCAAAGCGGGCGCCCCGCCCATGCGGTCGAGCTCGGGAACAGTTTCTTTGGCGCGCTTGGCGAACTTGGCGAAGGACGATTCACCGACAGGATCGCTTGGGCAGTAGGTCATGCCGACGAACTGGGTGCTATAGACATTCGCGAAGGCTTCCTCGCCGATCAGGCCGACATTGCCGACGGCGTAGTTGGTCATGGTCTGGTTGGCGAGCACGGGAACGTCCCAGCCGATATCTGCCCGGTTTTCGAGCAGCTTGCGCGAGTCATCGCCGATCGAGTTGATCAGCAGGATCGCTTCGGCGCCCGAGCTGCGCATCTGGAACAGCTGCGGGGTCATGTCTTCAGTACGGAAGGCGAACTCCTGCACCGCCGTCGGCTCGATGCCGCGCGACTTGAGATAATCGACGATCTCGGTGACCGCTGCCTTCGACATGCCGCCATTGTCTGAGATCAGCGCGAGCTTGGTCAGCTTGAGCTTGTCGAGGGCGTAGTCGATGTTCGGCTTCATCTGGTTGACGCCAGTGGCCGAACCAGAGAAGTGGAACGGACCGACTTCGGGCGTCAGTTGGGTAGAAGCAGCTGACGAGACCTGGGCAATGTTCTTTTCGGTAGCAACCGGAACAACCGGAATGGTTTCCTGGCTGGTGGCCGGGCCGACCAGAGCCTGGACCTTCTCGTTTTCGATCAGGCGACGGACTTCGCTGACGGCGTGGGTCGGATCGGTCATCGTGTCGCCAAGAACGAGCTCCGCTTTCTTGCCCAGGATGCCGCCGGCAGCATTGATGTCTTTGATGGCGAGCTTCCAGCCGATTTCGGCGGTCTTGCCGATGGAGGCGCCGCCACCGGTAAGTGACATGATGCCGCCGACCTTGACGGTCTCTTGGGCGTGCGAAATGCCAGCCGAAAGCGCCAGTGCAGCCATCGAAACCATTCCGATGGCCCTGTGCCGCGTGATGGATTTATTCCATTGGAAGTTCATGCGTATCTCCTCCGCTTACTTCGATCGCCAGCCAGTCACGTCCAAGTGTAGGCGGCATCGTCTGGTCGGACGATGGAGGGGCGCGGCGAAATGAAATTTTGGCGGTTCATCTGCCGCTATCGGCGCAGTGGTGCCTGTTGGAGGGTGGCGGCTCTATATTGCCTCTGGGCGCGCGTGCGCTTTGGCCCCGACGTACAAGCATGACCTGAGCCAACAAGAGGGAATGCGCCGAACCCTCGATGTGGCTTTCGGTTGAGGCAAGAGGCAATGTTCAGATGACAGCAGTTTTCTAGGGGAGGCGGCACTGCGCCGCCGCCCCAGACGGTTAGTCGGGTTGATGATCCGCCCGAACGCTTACTTGCTCCAGCTCTTCACCAGCTCGTCGTAGTTGACGGTGATCGGCTTTTCCTTTTCGTTTTCAATCTTCAGCTGAGGCGCGAGATTGCCGGCCTTGACCGCTTCCGCGTTCCAGTAGGCGAGGTCGTGCTCCTCCGCCATCTTCGGGCCGATATCGCCCTGGACTCCGGCGCGTTCGAGCCGTTCCATCACCTTTTCCTGCTCGGCGCAGAGCGAGTCCATGGCTTCCTGCGCCGTCTTGGCGCCCGAGGAGGCGTCACCGATAGCCTGCCACCACAGCTGTGCCAGCTTCGGGTAGTCAGGCACGTTGGTGCCGGTCGGCGACCACTGAACACGAGCCGGCGAGCGGTAGAACTCGATCAGCCCACCGAGCTGTGGGGCGCGGTCGCTGAAGCTCTTGTGATCGAGCGTCGACTGGCGGATGAAGGTAAGACCGACGTGGCTCTTCTTCACGTCCACCGTCTTCGACGTCACGAACTGCGCGTAGAGCCAGGCGGCCTTGGCGCGGTCGTCCGGCGTCGACTTGAGGATCGTCCAAGAACCGACGTCCTGGTAGCCGAGCTTCATGCCGTCCTTCCAGTAGACACCGTGCGGCGAGGGCGCCATGCGCCATTTCGGCGTGCCGTCCTCGTTCATGACAGGCAGGCCGGGCTTGACCATGTCGGCGGTAAAGGCGGTGTACCAGAAGATCTGCTGGGCAACCGCACCCTGGGCCGGCACGGGGCCGGATTCGGAGAAAGTCATGCCCTGGGCTTCCGGCGGCGCATAGGCCTTCAGCCAGTCGAGATACTTGACGATGGAGTAGACCGAGGCCGGGCCGTTGGTATCGCCGCCGCGCGCGACGCAGGAGCCCACCGGCTGTGACTTGTCATTGACCTTGATGCCCCACTCGTCGACCGGCAGACCGTTGGGCAGGCCCTTGTCGCCATTGCCGGCCATCGACAGCCACGCGTCGGTGAAGCGCCAGCCGAGCGAGGGGTCCTTCTTGCCATAGTCCATGTGGCCATAGACCTTCTGGCCGTTTACATCGCGGCCAGTGAAAAACTCGGCGATGTCCTCATAGGCCGACCAGTTGACCGGAACGCCGAGGTCGTATCCGTATTTCGCCTTGAAATCGGCCTTGTTCTTGTCGTCGTTGAACCAGTCGTAGCGGAACCAGTAGAGGTTCGCGAACTGCTGGTCGGGAAGCTGGTAGAGCTTGCCGTCCGGCGCGGTCGTGAACTTGGTGCCGATGAAGTCGGCGACATCGAGGTTCGGATTGGTGACATCCTTGCCCTCATTGGCCATCCAGTCGGTCAGGCTGCGTGCCTGCTGGTAGCGCCAATGGGTGCCGATCAGGTCGGAGTCGTTGACATAGGCGTCATAGATGTTCTCGCCTGACTGCATCTGCGTCTGCAGCTTTTCGATGACATCGCCTTCGCCGATGAGGTCATGCGTGATCTTGATGCCGGTGATGTCCGAGAACGCCTTGGCAAGCGTCTTCGATTCATACTCATGCGTGGTGATGGTTTCCGAAACGACCTTGATGTCCATGCCGGCGAAAGGCTTTGCGGCATCGATGAACCACTGCATTTCGGCTTCCTGACCGGCGCGATCGAGCGCGGACTGGTCCTTGATTTCGGTATCGAGGAAGGCTTTCGCCTCCTCCATGCCGGCAAAGGCATTGCTTGCACCCAAAAGCAGGGCGATCATGCTTGTCGATGCTAAAATATGGCGTCGCATTAATTTCCTCCCAAACAAGGTTGCATTGCCATTTGGCGCCGCCGCGGGCTTGCGGCGGTCCAACATTCCCCCCTCTAGACGAAGCGGAATACGCCGATCGCGTAGACCACTGCGAGAGCGAGAGCCCACCACAGGTTGGGTCCGATCAGACCCAGCCATGCGAGATGAATGAAGGCGCTGCCGAGCAGCGAAACGAAAAGCCTGTCCCCCCTGGTCGTCTCGAACCTGAGGATGCCGACGCGCGGATTGCCGCCGGGCGAGAAATACTCCCACACACCCATGCCCACGAGCATCAGGAAAATGGTGATGAAGAAGGCTGCCGTCGGCAGTGTCCAGGCCATCCAGGAAAAGTCCATCACAAACGCTCCCTCAGACGCGGCCCAGGGCAAAGCCCTTGGCGATGTAGTTGCGGACGAACCAGATGACGAGGGCACCCGGGATGATGGTCAAGACGCCTGCGGCGGCAAGCACGCCCCAATCCATGCCCGAGGCCGAGACGGTGCGCGTCATGATGGCCGCGATCGGCTTGGCGTCGGTGGTGGTCAGCGTGCGGGCGATCAACAGCTCGACCCATGAGAACATGAAGCAGAAGAAGGCCGCGACCCCGATGCCGCTCGCGATCAGCGGCACGAAGATCTTGATGAAGAAGCGCGGGAACGAGTAGCCGTCGATATAGGCGGTTTCGTCGATCTCCTTGGGCACGCCCGACATGAAGCCTTCAAGGATCCACACCGCCAGCGGCACGTTGAACAGGCAGTGGGCGAGTGCGACGGCACTGTGGGTGTCGATCAGACCGAAGGCGGAATAGAGCTGGAAGAAGGGCAAGGCGAACACCGCCGGCGGTGCCATGCGATTGGTCAAAAGCCAGAAGAACAGGTGCTTGTCGCCCAGGAACCGGTAGCGCGAGAAGGCATAGGCTGCGGGCAGGGCGACCGAGATCGAGATCGCCGTGTTCATGACCACATAGATGATCGAGTTGATGTAGCCCTTGTACCAGGACGGATCGGTGAAGATCACGCCGTAATTGCGCAGTGTCGGGTTCTGCGGCCACAGCGAAAAGGTCCCCAGGATTTCCTGGTTCGACTTGAAGCTCATATTGATCAGCCAGTAGATCGGCAGCATCAAAAAGATGATGTAGATCGTCGGCACCAACCACCAGAAGCGCGATTCCTCGCCGCGCCGCCGCATCCGCCGAGCGAGTGCTGCGTCCGGGGTGCCGTGGACAGCGCCCGCCGTCGCCGGTGCACTTCGCATCAACTTGTCCTTGTCGGCGTTTACGACAGCTTCCCTTGTGCCCCCCATCTCACTTCTCCACGTCGTAATTTGTCATCACGGTGTAGAAGACCCATGACAGCAAAAGGACGATCAGGAAGTAGATGATCGACATTGCCGCGGCAGGGCCAAGATCGAACTGGCCGACAGCCATCTTGACGAGGTCGATCGACAGGAAGGTCGTCGAATTGCCAGGGCCGCCGCCGGTGACGACGAAGGGCTCGGTGTAGATCATGAAGGAGTCCATGAAGCGCAGCAGCACGGCGATCAAAAGCACCCGCTGCATCTTCGGCAACTGGATGTAGCGGAACACCGCCCAGCGCGACGCGCCGTCGATCTTGGCGGCCTGGTAGAAGGCGTCGGGGATCGACACCAAGCCGGCATAACAGAGCAGAACGACCAGGCTGGTCCAATGCCAGACATCCATGATGATGACCGTCACCCAGGCGTCGAACGGGTCGTTGACGTAGTTGTAGTCGAAGCCGAGCGCGTGCAGCGTGTAGCCGAGCAGGCCGATGTCGATACGCCCGAACACCTGCCAGATGGTGCCGACGACATTCCACGGAATAAGCAGAGGCAGTGCCATCAGCACCAGGCAGACCGGCACGCCCCAGCCTTTCCTGGGCATGTTGAGCGCGATGAAGATGCCGAGCGGGATCTGGATCGCCAGGATGATCGCCGAAAAGACCAGGTTGCGCCCCATCGCCGCCCAGAAGCGGTCGGAGTGCAGCATCTCCTCGAACCACTCGGTGCCAGCCCAGAAGAACTGGTTGCCGCCGAACGTGTCCTGCACCGAATAATTGACCACAGTCATCAGCGGGATGACCGCCGAAAAAGCCACCAGCACGAGCACCGGCAGCACCATGAACCAGGCTTTGTTGTTCCAGGTCTTTTCCATGGTCAGCCTCCCATCTCGACGCGCCACGACTTGTCGTAGAGGTTGATGCCTGCGGGATCGAAGGTGACGTGCGGATTGGCTGGCACGTTGTCGTCCTCGCCCAGGATCGCCGCGATCTCGCGGCCTTCGAGACTGGCACGCACCACCTTGTGGCGGCCGATGTCTTCGACCTTGCGGATTGTAACTGGCATGCCCTTGGCACCAAGCCGGACAAATTCAGGCCGGATGCCGAGCTCGATGCCGCCGCCATCGGCGCTGGGCGTGCCGGGAAGGTCGATGACCTGGTCGCCAACCCGGGCGCGCCTGCCTTCAACGGCCACTGGCATGACGTTCATGCCGGGCGAGCCGATGAAATAGCCGACGAAGGTGTGCTTGGGTCGCTCGAACAGTTCAGCCGGCGTGCCGATCTGTACGATTTCGCCGTCATACATCACCACCACCTTTTCAGCGAAGGTCAGCGCCTCGGTCTGGTCGTGGGTGACATAGATCATGGTGTAGCCAAAGCGGCGATGAAGCTGCTTGAGCTGCGAGCGCAACAGCCATTTCATATGCGGGTCGATGACGGTCAGCGGTTCGTCGAACAAGATGGCGTTGACGTCGGAGCGAACGAGGCCACGGCCGAGGGATATCTTCTGCTTCTGGTCGGCGGTCAGCCCGCGCGCCTTGCGTTTGGCCCAACTTGCCAGGTCGATCATGTCCAGCGTCTCGCGCACCTTGCGGTCGACATCGGCCTCGGCAACGCCGCGATTGCGCAGTGGGAAAGCGAGATTGTCGTAAACCGTCATGGTGTCGTAGATGACCGGGAACTGGAACACCTGGGCGATGTTGCGCTCCTGCGTCGACAGCCGGGTGACGTCCTTGCCGTCGAACAAAAGCTGTCCGTGCGAGGCGTGCAGCAGGCCTGAAATGATGTTGAGCAGGGTTGTCTTGCCGCAGCCGGACGGGCCGAGCAGTGCATAGGCGCCGCCGTCGTCGAAGCTGTGATGCACCTCCCTCAGCGCGTAGTCCTTTTCCGACTTCGGGTTGGCGCTGTAGGCGTGGCGGATATGGTTCAGGTCGATGCGTGCCATCTCGCCCTCCTATGCGGCCAGTTGCGATGGCGAGGCGGCCGAACGGCCATTCGCGTCGAACACCATGACGTGGCGCGGATCGATGAACACCTTGACGGTCTCGTCCGGCTCGAACTGGCGGATGCCATGGGCAAGCATCACCCAGCGGGCATCGGCGAAGTCGAGATGCACGAAGCTCTCCGAGCCAGTGATCTCGGTCACAGACACTTTCGCCGTGACGCCGACCGCATCTGGGGTGCGCTTTTCATAAGAAAGATGGTGGGGCTGGAAGCCGATCGTATAGCTGGCGTCGGCAATGCCGGCGAGGTCAGCCGGCACTGGGAGGTCCACCCCACCATCAAGCTGGAAATTGCTGCCGCTCTTCTTCATCACGATCGTATTGAGCGGTGGGTCGGCGAATGTCTTGGCCGTGATCAGATCATGCGGTTTGCGGAACACTTCGATCGTCGGGCCAAACTGGGTGATGCGGCCTTCCGACAGTGTCGCGGTATTGCCGCCGAGCAGCAGCGCCTCGTGCGGCTCGGTCGTGGCATAGACGAAGATCGCGCCAGTCTCGGCAAAGATCTTCGGCAACTCGGCGCGCAACTCCTCGCGCAGCTTGTAGTCGAGATTGGCGAGCGGCTCGTCGAGCAAAACCAGCTTGGCATTCTTGACGATGGCGCGGGCAAGCGCGGTGCGCTGCTGTTGGCCGCCGGAGAGATTGAGCGGGGTGCGGTCGAGATAGGGCGTAAGCTTCAGCAGGTCGGCGGCGCGTTTGACCTCCTTGTCGACCCTCGCTTTGTCGACCCCGGCAACGCGCAGTGGTGAGGCAATGTTCTCGTAGACCGTCATCGCCGGATAGTTGATGAACTGCTGGTAAACCATGGCGATGTTGCGTTTTTGGACCGGTACGCCGGTCACATCCACACCGTCGAACCAGACGGATCCTGAAGTCGGCTTGTCGAGCCCTGCCATCAGCCGCATCAGGCTGGTCTTGCCCGAAAGCGTCGGCCCCAGAAGCACATTCAGGCTGCCGTGCTGGAGCGTGAGCGAGACGTCGCGGATATGATCCGCGCCGGCCATTGATTTCGTTATGTTGCGCAGTTCCAGCATAATTCCTCCTCCCAGAGGCAGACGCAGGACGCTTTGCCTATTCTGCCGCGGCGTTGTGCACGCCAGGGCTTATTCCTTGCAGAAATTCATCGAGTGACGCGGCCTGCTCCTTGCCGAGCTTGAGACCGCGCTTGGTGCGTCGCCACAAAATGTCCTCTGCCGTCACCGCCCATTCATGATCGACGAGGTAGCGCACCTCCGCCTCGTAGAGGTCGGCGCCGAAATTGCGCCCCAGCTCGGCTTCGGATCTGGCGAGGCCCAAAAGGGCTTTTGCCCGCGTGCCGTAGAGCCGGGTCAGCCGGCGGGCGAGGCGCATGTCGAGAAATGGATAGGCGGCCTTGAGCTTCGCCACTTCGGCGTCGAAGGCGGTGGCCGCGAACTCGCCGCCGGGCAGGGCGGCGGTCGCCGTCCAGGATCTGCCCTTCTTGCCCAGATGCTTTTCGATGATCTCGAGCATCGACTCGGCAAGGCGCCGATAGGTGGTGATCTTGCCGCCGAAGATGTTGACGATCGCAGCCTTACCCTCGCTGCTATCCGACTTCAGCACATAGTCGCGCGTCGCTTCCTGTGCCTTACTGGCACCGTCGTCGTAAAGCGGCCTGACGCCGGAATAGGTCCATACGATGTGCTCGGGCTTGACCTGCTCGGCGAAATATTCGCTCGCTGCAGCGCAGAGATAGTCGATCTCCCCCTGGCTGATCTTGGCTGCATGCGGGTCGCCGTCATAATCCTGGTCGGTGGTGCCGATCAGGGTGAAGTCCTCCTCGTAGGGAATGGCGAAGATGATCCGCCCGTCCTTGTTTTGGAAGAAATAGGCGCGCGGATCGTCGAATTTCTTCGGCACCACGATGTGGCTGCCCTGGACCAGGCGCACATTGTGGACGTTGTTTTGGCCGACGGTGTCGGTCAAGACATGGTCGATCCAGGGGCCCGCGGCATTGACGATCAGCCGCGCCTTGACCTCTTCGATTGTGCCGCTGCGGGTGTCTTCGACCTGGATGATCCAGTGGCCATTGTCACGCCGCGCGCTGGTCACCTTGGTCCGGGTGCGGATGATCGCGCCCCGATTGGCGGCATCGCGGGCGTTGAGCACCACCAGCCGGGCGTCATTGACCCAGCCATCCGAATATTCGAAGGCGCGCGAAAACATCGGCTTGAGCGGCTTGCCGGCGGCGTCGCTTTGCATGTCGAGTGTCTTGGTCGCCGGCAAAAGCCTGCGCCCGCCGATGTGGTCGTAGAGGAACAGGCCGAGCCTGATCAGCCAGGCCGGACGCAGGCCCTTGGCGTAGGGCAAGACAAAGCGCATCGGCCAGATGATGTGCGGGGCGTTGCGCCACAGCACCTCGCGTTCCATCAGCGCTTCACGCACCAGGCGGAACTCGTAATGTTCGAGATAACGCAAGCCGCCATGGATCAGCTTGGTCGAGTAGGACGACGTGCCGCTGGCGAGATCGTTCATTTCAGCGAGGTAGACTGAGTAGCCGCGCCCGACGGCATCGCGCGCGATGCCGCAGCCATTGATGCCGCCGCCGATGACGAAGATGTCATGTATGTCGGGCATGCTCACGCCTTCGCCGTCTTTTCGCACTGCAGCAATTTTGGCTTCCATGAAGCTCGATTTGGATTATTTCGAACTGAAAATGAATGTCAAACGAAATATATCGATGATCAGGAGCTTTGGCGTGAGGTTGCGCGGCGCGTCTGCCGAGCGATAGGCGCAAAGGCGCACGGGCTCGACGCAAAGCATGTGACCTCGGCTGCCCGGCTGGAGTTTTTTGAGGGAGCTGGCAGCAAATGTTGGCGACGCGTGGCATTCAAAGGACGAAGTAGCCGAACTGCAGCGCTATTGGCCCCAGCATCCCGTCAGCCGCCGCCGCCTGACTTGCCAGAGGCCGACAACCTCACCCCGTCGCAAGGCCGGTGTTTGACAGCTGCAGCCATGGCGGGTTTTGCGCATACATTTCCCGGATCAGGCTCTTGATCTCTTCGATACGGGCCGAGTTGTCCTTGCGCCGACAGCTCATGATCACCGGCGAGGTAGCCTGCGCGTCGGACAAGATGCGGTAGCAGACATCGTCGGGGCGCTGGCGCTGCGAAGGGGCGGGGATGATGCACAATCCCGCCGCTGCCGCCACCAGGCCAAGCGCGGTCTGGATTTCGCGGACCTCTTCCACCATCCCCAGCTCGACATTGAGATCGGCAAACAGGCCCAGGATCTCGTCGGCGAAGCTCGGGCGTGGCTTGGACGGATAGATCACCAGGGTCTCGCCTTCGATCTCCTTCAGCGCGATCGGTTCGGTCGATAGCGACTTGGGGTGCCCCTTCGGAAAGGCGACGACCAGTCGTTCCTCGCGCAGCGTTATCCGTTCCACGTCGGGATCGCTCAGGCGCACGCGCCCGACGCCGAGGTCGATGCGTCCGTCCTTCAGGGCGGCGATCTGCTCGACAGACATCATCTCGCGGATTTCGATGCCGAGTTCCGGCCAGCGGGCGCGCATGTTGCGCACCAGATCGGGGATGCCACTATACAGCGTCGAGCCGACACAGCCGATGATGAAGATCTCGCGGCGTGACTGCGCGATGCGGCGCGTCTGCTCGCGGATGTGCTCCATGCGGGCGATCATCTGGGATGCTTGCTCGTAAAAAAAGCGCCCGGCCTCGGTCAGCGCCAGCGGCCGGCTGGAGCGGTCGATAAGCACAGCTCCCAAGCTGTCTTCGAGCTGCTGTATCTGTCGGCTGAGCGGCGGCTGGGCGATATGCAGCGTCTCGGCAGCCCTCGAAAAGTTGCGCTCGCGCGCCACCGCGACGAAATAGCGAAGCTGCCGCATATCCATGACACTATACCTTCCGGGTATCGAAACCGACCGCGATAGTCTTGGACTGTTTGTCTGCGCAAAGCTAGCGTCTGCCATAGGAAGTTCGGAGGAGAATTCCGTGAGTTCTGGCGCCCGCATTGTCGAAATCGAGACCTTACTGCTTGATGTGCCTACGATAAGGCCGCATCGGCTGTCGATGGTGACGATGAGTGGACAGACGATGATGGTCGTCAGGCTGCGCTGTTCCGACGAGGTTTTAGGACTTGGCGAAGGCACCACCATCGGTGGGCTCGCCTACGGGGCAGAGAGCCCCGAAAGTATGAAGCTCACCATAGACAAATATATCGCGCCGCTGCTCATCGGCGCTGATGCGACCCGCGTCGGGCTCGCCATGGACAAGGTCAACGCCGCGGTGAAGGGCAATCACTTCGCCAAATGCGCGATGGAAACAGCTCTTTTGGACGCGCAGGCCCGCCGTCTTGGCCTGCCCCTGTCGGAACTGCTCGGCGGCCGCCGGCGCGACAGCCTGCCGGTGGCTTGGACGCTCGCCTCGGGGGATACCGCCAAGGACATCGAAGAGGCCCAGCGCATGCTGGAGGCTCGCCGCCACAAGGATTTCAAGCTCAAGATCGGCCGTCGCCCGGTCGACGAGGACGTGGCCCATGTCGGTGCGATCCGCAAGGCGCTGCCGGACTTTGCCAGTGTTCGTGTCGACGTCAACATGGCCTGGCGCGAGCGCGAAGCAACTTACGGCATTGCAGCGCTTGGCGACGCAGGCTGCGTGCTGGTCGAACAACCGGTCCCGGGCGTTGAGCCGCTTGCCAGGCTGCAGGCGAAGGCCGGCATCGCGCTGATGGCCGACGAGATTTTGACTGGGCCGGAAAGCGCGCTGACGGCGGCATCGAAACGCGCCGGCGATGTGTTTTCGATCAAGATCGAACAGGCCGGCGGCCTGTTTGCTGCCGCCAAGGTGATCTCGGTGGCCGAGGCAGCCGATATCGCCATCTATGGCGGCACGATGCTCGAGGGCCCGATCGGAACGATCGCCGCAGCACAGCTTTTCGCAGGTGTAAGCAGTCTCGAGTGGGGAACCGAACTGTTCGGACCACTTCTCCTGACTGAGGAACTGCTGACCGAGCCGCTCATCTATGCCGACTTCGAGCTCAAGGTTCCGACCGGGCCTGGCCTGGGAATTGAATTGGACGAAGCGGCAGTGAACCGTTTCCGCCGCGATCGGACCGGAGCGTCCGCAACACTTAAGGCAGTGGGGTAGAGCTATGCTTTTCCAAGTCGAAATGACCGTCAACCTGCCGCACGACCTTCCCAAGGAGGAGGCCGACCGGCTGAAGGCGACAGAGAGGGCGCAAGCTCAGGAACTGCAGCGAAATGGCAAGTGGCGCCATCTTTGGCGTGTCGCTGGCCAGTATGTCAATGTCAGTATCTTTGACGTAAGCGGACCGGGCGAATTGCACGAGATCCTGTCGGGCTTGCCGTTGTTTCCCTTCATGCAGATCGAAGTGAAAGCACTTTGCCGGCATCCGTCGGCGATTGCCGACGACGGCGCATAGGCGCCAACAAAAGGCTCCGATCCGCGCGGGAAGAGCGGATGAACAGGAGCGGAATTTAGTCAACGCGCAGAAATGCGAGCCAGAAAGGGAGGTTCCCCATGTCCAGCAAGCTCATCGAAAAGTCCGTCATCGCCGATCTCGCCAACCGCGCCAGCGGTCTGGATCAGCCGGGCGGCGACCAGCGCCTGAAGACGATCACCAATCGGCTGCTTTTTGATCTGTTCACTGCAATCGACGATCTCGACATCAGCATGAACGAGGTCTGGAGTGCCGTTGCCTATCTCGGCCAGGCGGCACGCGCCAACGAACTCGGCCTGGTCGCGCCGGGCATCGGCCTTGAACACTTCCTCGACCTGCGCCTCGATGAGGCCGAGCGCCGCGCCGGCCTGGCTGGCGGTACCGCGCGCACCATCGAAGGTCCGCTCTACATTGCCGGCGCGCCGCTGAGCAAGGCAACCGCTCGTCTCGACGACGGCTCGGAGAGGGGCGAAGTCCTGTTCATGCAGGGCCAGGTCCGCGACCACAACGGCAAGCCGGTCACTGATGCGATCGTCGATGTGTGGCACGCCAATGTGCTTGGCAACTACTCGCACTTTGACCCGCAGCAGCCGGCATACAATCTGCGCCGGCGCATCCAGACCGACGCGGATGGCCGCTACAGCTTCCGTTCGATCATGCCCAGCGGCTACGCCACGCCCGAAGGCGGCTCGACCGAGACCCTCATGCTGGCGCTTGGCCGCCATGGCCACCGTCCGGCACACGTCCATTTCTTCGTGTCGGCGCCCGGCCATCGCCACCTGACGACGCAGATTAACATCGAGGGCGACGAATACCTGTTCGAAGATTTCGCTTTCGGCACCCGCAACGACCTCATCCCGCCGGTCACCCGCATCAGCGATCCGAAAGTGCTGGCGGAACGCCAGGTACAGGAACCTTTCGCCTCGATCGATTTCGATTTCGTGCTGATGCCTGAAGTGGAAGGTGTAACCGACACAGTTGTCGAGCGCGAACGCGCAAGCGCCTGATCTTGGCGCGGGTGCGCCTGCCTAGGCGGCGCCCCGTTTCATCATGCAGAGTTCCAAGTTGAGGCCGCATCGGAAAAAGCTCGATGCGGCCAATATGAACGATCACCTCAGCGTGGGCCTCTTCACAACCGTGCCGGCATGACGGGCGGGCTGATCTCGCTATCTCATCAGCCGTGCCGCCGTCCGCCTTTTGCCGCGAACCCTGGCGGTTGAAGCCCTTCCATGCTGGCGGGTTCGCCGCTTCCTTCCAACGCTCGAATATCCGGAAGGGCAGGGCCGTCCTGCTCTTCCCGTCAATTTGCGGAGACTGCGTCATGATGAACCGAACGGGACGTTTCGAGGGCAAGGCAATGGTTGTCACCGGTGCCGCGCAAGGCATCGGTCGCCAGGTGGCAATCGAAGCGGCTGCCGAAGGCGCGCATGTTGCTGTTGTCGACCGCTCCGAACTGGCCAAGGAGGTTGCGGCCGAAATCGTCGCCAATGGCGGCAAGGCATTCGCTATCTTGGCCGACCTCGAAAGCTGGCAGGGCGCGGAGGCCGCGATTGAAGATGCGCGTACTGGCCTCGGGCGCGTCGACATACTCGTCAACAATGTCGGCGGCGCCATCTGGATGCGGCCATTCGAGCATTTCGACGAAACACAGATCGAAGCGGAAATCCGCCGCTCGCTGTTTCCGACCATGTGGTGCTGCCGCGCCGTGCTGCCGCTGATGATCGAGGCCGGCGGTGGATCGATCGTCAATGTCTCGTCGATTGCCACACGCGGCATCAACCGCGTGCCCTATTCGGCGGCAAAGGGGGCAGTCAATGCACTCACCGTGTCGCTCGCCATGGAGAATGCCGAACGAGGCATCCGCGTCAATGCCGTGGCGCCAGGCGGCACCGACGCGCCGGTGCGCCGCATCCCGCGCAACGATGCCGCCCAGAACGAACAGGACAAAGCCTGGATGCAGGCGGTCGTCGATCAGACCAAGGCCACGAGCTTCATGAAACGCTACGGCACGCTCGCCGAGCAGACCAGCGCCATCTTGTTCATGGCGTCCGACGACGCTTCCTACATCACCGGCACCATCCTGCCGGTCGGCGGCGGCGACAGCGGCTGAAGGCGGAGCAGGGCGCTCGCGCCGCCAGACGGCCCTGCCGATAGGGGCAAGGATGTGTCGCCGGACCTACAGTAAATTCCCAGAGGAGGTATTTAAGTGCGAAATTCAAAACTGGACATTCGGCAACTGCTCGACGAGCGGCCTGTGAGTGGCCTGCAATTGCGGGTTTTTTCCCTGTGTTTTCTGGTCGCGCTGCTTGACGGCTTCGACACGCAAGCCATTGCCTATACCGGCCCAGCGATAGCCAAGGCGTTCGGAATGACGCCGGGCGACATGACCTATATCTTCATTTCAGGCACGCTGGGCATGGCACTGGGCGCGATGGGGCTTGGCATGATCGGCGACCGGATCGGCCGCCGCATCGCCATTCTCGGCTCGATCGTGCTGTTCGGCGCTTTTTCACTGGCCATCGCTTTTGCCCAGACGCCCACCCAGATCGTGGTGCTTCGTTTCCTGACCGGCCTGGGCATGGGCGGTGCTACACCGGTATTGCTGGCCATGGCGGCGGAATACAGCCCCTCGCGCTTGCGCGGCGCGGTCCTTACCGGCGTGCTCTTGGGCTTGCCGGCCGGCGCGATGGTCGGCGGCGTACTCGCCGCTGGTTGGATGCCGGTCATCGGCTGGCAGGGCATCTACATCGTCGGCGGCGCGATACCGCTCGTCGTTCTGCTGATCTGCCTGGCGTTTCTGCCGGAGTCCGCTCAGTTTCTCGCCTCGCGCGGCCGCCCCGACGATATTTCCCGCGCACGGGGACTCGTCGCCCGCATTACGGGCAAGCCGATCGCGAATGACACGACCTTCATCGTTCCGCCTGCGGCCGGCAAGGGCTCGGTCAGCGCGCTGTTCACGCCGGAGTACCGCACCAGCACGATCGCCATCTGGGCCATCTACCTGTTCAACTGGATCGCCTGGTTCATGTTCCTCCTGTGGCTGCCGACGGTGCTGACCAATATGGGGCTCGCCCAGCCTACCGCAGCGCTTGGAACGGTCATCGTCAACGCCGCCTTCATCATTTTCGCCATTCCGCTGTCGATCTTCCTGCCGCGTATCGATGTGCGCCGCACGCTGACAGTGATGTTCATGATCGGCATCGCCGTCTGTATCGGGCTGGCTTTGGTGGATACGAACTGGACCGTGGTCTTTGCCCTTGTCGCTGCTGCCGGCTTTGGCATAGGCGGCCAGCAGATTGCGCTGAACTACCTCATCTCCAGCACCTATCCGACCGAACTGCGTGCGACCGGAACCGGTTGGGCGATTGGCATCGGCCGCACCGGCGCCATCGTGGGGTCGGCGGCTGGCGGTTGGCTGCTGCAGACCGGTGGTACCAGCGGCTACTTCATCGGGCTTGCCGTGCCCCTGATCATCGCGACGGGAGCCGTCGTCCTGGTTCGCACGCGCCGACAGGCACCGACCGAGGCTGTTGCCGGGGCACACTGAACGTTCCGCTATCTTCGGCCCGGGCACTGCAAATGTGCCCGGGCCGAAAAGTTTACACCTTGATGATCCGTCCAACGCCACCTCGGATTGCAAAAGAGCGAGCCGTCAATCATGTCTTTCGTCCGCGCCAACGGCATCGTCCTCCACTATCGTCTCAAAGGCCGTCGGGACGCGCCACGGATCGCATTTGCCAACTCGCTTGGGTCGGACATGACGATCTGGGACGACGTCGCGGATGAGCTCGGTTCGGATTTCGAGCTGCTGTTCTATGACAAGCGCGGGCATGGCTTGAGCGAGATCGCGCCGGCACTGGGCGGCATCGCCGACAACGCCGCCGATCTTCTCGCATTGCTCGACCATGTCGGATGGGACCGTGCGGCCGTCTGTGGCCTTTCCGTCGGTGGGCTGATTGCCATGGACATTGCCGCACGCGCCCCCGAACGCGTGACAAGGCTTGTGTTGATGGACACGGCAGCCAAGATCGGCGCGCCGGATGCCTGGAACGCCCGCATCGCTTCCGTGCGTGAGTTAGGGGTGGCAGCGATCGGCGAGCAAATCATGGAGCGCTGGTTTTCGCCCGCTTTCGGTGTGACCCAGGCTGAGGCCTTCGCCGGCTGGCAGCGGATGCTGGAGCGGACGCCGGCAGCCGGCTATGTCGACACCTGTGCGGCGCTGCGCGACGCTGACCTGACCGAGACGATCGGCGGCATCGTTGCGCCGACACTGGTCATTGCAGGCGACGAGGATCTTTCTACGCCACCGGATCTGGTCGCAGCTACCGCGCGACGAATCCCCGCTGCGTCGTTCCGCACAATTGCTGGCGCGGGCCATCTGCCGTGCATTGAGCGTCCGCACGAAGTGGCCTCCCTGCTTCGTGAATTCTTGAACTCCGCCGTTTCCACAAAGGGATAGGGGTTGCCACGGGAGGATGGGCCTTGATCACCGGATAACCCGGCCTCGACCCGAATTTCACGAACAGGAGTCATATCATGGATAAGACAGTCTCATCGTCCCAGCCTAAACTGATCCGCAACGAGCACCTCGACGGAACGGTCTATTCGGGCGGCTGGAAGCGCACGGCGCAAGCTGCCGACATTGCAGAACCCGCAACCGGTGCGACACTGGGCCGGATCGGCATGGCGTCCGCCGACGATGTGACACTGGCGTCGGCAATCGCTGCGAAAGCCCAGAAGGCCTGGGCCGCGGCGAGCTATGACACCCGGGCAGGCGTCATTCGCAAGGCTGCAAACATGCTCGAGCTGCATTTTGCCGATGTGGTCGAATGGCTGATCCGCGAAGGTGGTTCTGCGCGCGGCAAAGCTGAATTCGAGACGCAGCTCAGCATCAAGGCGTTGCACGAAGCTGCCTCTCTCGCCTCGCAGCCACAAGGTCTCGTGCTTCCCTCGGAAGCCGGCAGGATGAATCTCGCACGCCGCCGCCCGCTCGGCGTCGTCGGCATCATCTCGCCATTCAATTTCCCGCTCTACCTGGCCATGCGCGCCGTGGCGCCGGCATTGGCAGTTGGTAATGCGGTCGTGCTCAAGCCCGACCCGCGCACCGCCGTCTGCGGTGGAATGGTCTTTGCCGCTCTGTTCGAACAGGCCGGCCTGCCGGAAGGCCTTATCCACGTTTTGCCGGGCGCCGGTGACGCGGGTGCAGCACTGGTCTCCGATCCGAATGTGGCGATGATCCAGTTCACCGGGTCGACCAAGGCAGGACGGATCGTTGGCGAAAACGCCAGCCGGCATCTCAAGAAGGTGTCGCTCGAGCTCGGCGGCAAGAACACGCTGATTGTCCTGAAGGACGCCGACCTGGAGCTTGCCGTCAAGAACGCGGCCTGGGGCGCCTGGCTGCATCAGGGCCAGATCTGCATGTCTTCCGGCCGCATCCTGGTGGAAGCGCCTATTTTGGAAGCTTTCACTGAAGCGCTGGCCAAGAAGGCAAAGAGCTTGCCTGTCGGCAATCCGGCGGCGGACAACGTTGCCATCGGCCCGATCATCAACAAGGCCCAGCTCGACCATATCGACCGGGTGGTAAAAGCGTCGGTCGAGCAAGGTGCGGAACTCCGCGCAGGTGGCACCTATGAAAACCTGTTCTACGCACCAAGTGTGCTCGCCGGCGTCAAGCCAGGCATGGCCGCGTTCGAAGAAGAGGTCTTCGGACCAGTGGCTTGCATTACGTCCTTCAACGGCGATGACGAGGCGGTGGAACTCGCCAACCGCACCGAATACGGGCTGTCGATGGCCGTGATCTCGCCGGATATCGGCCGTGCCATGGCAATCGGCGACCGGCTGCGCGCCGGCCTGTTGCACATCAACGACCAGACAGTGAACGACGAGGTCATCAATCCCTTCGGCGGTGTTGGCGCGTCGGGCAACGGAAGCAGCATCGGCGGTCCGAGCAATATCGACGAGTTCACGCAGTGGCAGTGGCTGACCATCCGCAACACACCGCCGGCATACCCGTTCTGACGTATGTCAGCCTGCTCACCAGGGCCTGATACGGATCGGATCAGGCAGGGTCATCGGCGCATCAAGTGCCGCATCCAATAGGTACTGATGAGGTTGTCTAATCGCATTCGGGGCGTCAAGGGATGAATTCTGTTGAAACGGCGGCCGGGTGCATGGTTGTCTTCGCGGTCAACATTGGTCGCCGCATGATGGAGCTTCGCGGGACGAGCCTTCAATGTGGACGACGCACTTTGCTGAGAC